>CAYIHQ010000003.1:146-59065 GCA_964362905.1 uncultured Ignavibacteriaceae bacterium | reverse complement strand
TTATTCCAGCAAGCTCGCAGCATCGGGTTATTCCAGCAAGCTCGCAGCATCGGGTTATTCCAGCAAGCTCGCAGCATCGGGTGATTACAGCATCGCCATGTGTGCTGGCATAAATAGCAAGGTTAAAGGCGGATTAAATTGTGCGCTTGCGTTGACAAGATGGGTTGATAGTGAAAAACGTTATCGAATTACAACCGCGTATGTTGGCGAAGATGGGATAGAAGCTGATACATGGTATTCGCTGGATTCCGCAGGAAAATTTATCAAAGTTGATTAAGGAGATATTCATGTCAGCAATGCATCCAGTTTCACACATAGAGCCAGTAGACCTCATGCAAACAATGGTGCATGACCAGTTCGCAAAACAGTTTGACCCGCAAGACCGCGCAATACAGTCAGTCGCAGCCATCAGCGACGCGATGTTTAAAGTCGGGCTGGCAAAGCCAACAATCGTAGAAACAATTGAGCTGGCGAAAAAACTGGAGAAATACATCGACTCCATATCCAAGCGATACACAGATCATCGTGGGAATCTGGAAGAGTCCATGCGCTGTATTGCAGACATCATCAGCAACCTCGAAGGTCAGCAGCGCTTTGTGGCGGAGGGCGAAGATGCAAATTAACTGGGGACTTATCGCTGCGCTGGTATTTAATTTTGCTATCTGGGCTGTCGTGTATTGGGGGCTGAAATGATCGACGACTACGCACAAACAGTAAAAGACTTGCGCGAAGTTGAGCGCATGGAGCGCTATTTGCAACCGCTTATTGCTGTGCTGGCAGCTGTTCTTTTTCTGATCATCGGTAATGCAGTGCTGGAAGTTTACGCGGCCAAGAAACACGCCGAGCAAATACAGGCCGCAGATGCATTTGCTCAATGCCTGAACGGCTACAAAATCCAGATGGAAAATATTCAGGTCGGCTGCAACCTGCAAAAAATTGATTTAGTGAAGGGGCTGCAATGAGCCTGTCCTGTGATAGTGGAGACGATGGCGATTATGGTGATTCTGATCGGTGGTGGTACAACCCATTGCCAGAATCACCACTCGATACAAGGCGCAGCAGGAAGTGTATATCGTGCGCCGACAAAATCAAGGTTGGTGATATTGCGCGCAAGGTTTGTCGTTACAGGAACGCTACAGAATTTGAACAGGATAGAGGGATTGCGAACGATGAAGTGCCAATGTCAAATTGGTATCTCTGTGAAAAATGCGGAGACCTTGCTTCTTCACTGGAAGAACTTGAATTCTGTTACAGCCTGGGTGATGAAAGCCTGCAATCTCAAATAGCTGAATATCGTCAAATGGAGAAAGAAAATGAAGCTCGAATTTCCAAAGCGCAATAAAAATATTCACTCAATACCGGATGTCCTGTGCGCTGCATGCGGATGGCTTAAAAATCTGGATAACCCTGTGTGGAACTTCGTGCGATATATACACCGGAACCACAGCTTTAAAGATGCGCTGCGGATGGCGCGAAATAAATAAGGAGTGCTGAAATGGGACGATCTGCCGAGGCATATCAAGACCAGCAAGAGCAAGAGAATGAATCCGGGATTGATATGCACGATTGTTATCACGCATATCACCCACTCGAAAGAAACGAATTTAACGAACTAAGGAGAATCGAAAATGAGCATCGCAACTATTATTTTAGGCCAATCAGGGACAGGGAAATCTGCAAGTTTACGCAACCTCGACCCAGCAAACACATTATTGATTCAGTCAATCAAGAAGCCACTCCCTTTTAAGTCGTTGGAATGGAAGTCGGTAAAAGACGGCGGCAATGTTTATGTATCAGATCAATCTGAGCAGATCATCGCGGTGATGAAAAAGACACACCGCGAAGTGATTGTGATTGATGATTTTCAATACACGATGGCAAATGAATTTATGCGCCGTGTAACAGATCAAGAGGCTGGCGCTTCTGCGTTTCAAAAATACAACGAGATAGCAAAATCAGCATGGGATATTCTGAATTGCGCATCAAGCCTGCCAGATCATAAGCGCGTTTATATCCTGTCCCACACTCAGACGGACGAAGGCGGGAACGTAAAGATTAAAACAATAGGCAAGTTGCTGGATGAAAAAATCACAATTGAAGGCATGGTAAGCATTGTATTGCGCACCTCGATTGTAAACGGCAATTACTTATTCTCCACCCGCAATAGTGGACACGATACAACCAAAGCGCCTATCGGATTATTTGATGATGAAGTCATTGATAACGATCTGGCCTTAGTTGACGCAGCAATCTATGCCTATTACGGGCTAACACAACCAGCAGCAGCATAAAAAGGAAAATGAAGATGAACGACTACACACTAGACCCAAAAGCAGCACAACAGGCTGATACCATTTTTGCCAAGATTGAACAAAAAGGAAAGTACATCGGCACCCTTACCCGCGCCGAAGCAGTCACCAGTTCCAAAGGTACAAAGGGTATTGACCTGTCATTTAAGGCTGAAACAGGTGAGACAGCCGATTATTTGACGCTGTGGACGCACAACGCAGAAGGCAAGCAGATCATGGGATTTAATGTGCTCATGGCAATCATGACCTGCCTGCGCATCAAAACCTTGAATGCAGAAAATGGCGTGATTGAAAAATACGACCAAGACCAGGCAAAGCGCGTCAAAGTTGAAGTGCCACTGTTTAAAGACCTGATGAATAAACCCATCGGCCTACTTTTGCAGATGGAAGAGTACCCAAAGAAGGCAGGCGGTACAGGATGGAAGCCCGTCATTGCATCAATCTTTGACAAGGATGGATTTGTCGCCACTGAGATTTTAAATCAATCTAAGGCCGCCACAACACTGCCAAAGATGGTAGCCGCTTTACGTGACAAGCCACTCAAGGGCGGGAATGTTGTACTAGATAATCATGCATCAGCGGGTCACGGTGGGTCTGCTGCTGATGAATTCTTGAACGATATTCCGTTCTAGATAATTTAACTGGGAGAAATCCCAGTAAGGAGAATAAGCATGCTATTAACTTTTGATATTGAAACCCTCCACACCAATGATGCAGCAGTCATTGCGGACATGGAGAAAACAATCTCCGCGCCTGGGCAGTATAAAAAGCAGGAAAGCATTGACGAGTGGCTGAAAGAAAACAAAGCATCAGCCCTTAAAGAGTTGGTAGGTAAGACTTCATTTGATGGCCTGATGGGGCGCATTGCCTGCATAAGCTGGGCATTTGATGATAATGATATTCAATCCACCCGCGCAACAGATACGGAGGATGAAGTTATCGCTGCATTCTATGACGCGATAGATGACGCTGCACAATTCAAGCACCCACATGGATCGTCTAAATTCGAGGTTATATTTTGCGGTCATAACGTGGCTGGATTCGATCTGCCATTTTTAAAGCATCGATCAATCATCCATAAGATAAAGCCGCCGCAGGAATTGCAAAAGGCCATGAACGCCAAACCGTGGGATGGATGTATTGCGGACACCATGCTGATGTGGTCGTCAGATAGCCAGAAACGCGCCAGCATGGATAAACTGTGCGAAGCATTTGGCATCAAAGGCAAAGAAGGATTTGACGGTTCAATGGTCAATGAAGAATGGGTAAATGGTGACCGCTCTAAAGTAATTGAATATTGCAAAGATGACGTGCGCCGCACACGTGAAATTTACAAGCGAATCACCTTTTCAGCTTAAGGGAGTTAAAAAATGAACCAAGAAAAACAGCGCGAAGCCGCGGCAAAGCTTGCAGAACAAGAGGCGGCAATCCGTGCAGAAGAGCGTGCAAAGGCCGAAGCAGAAATCAAGGAAGAAAAAGAAACTCTCAAAAAATATGAGAAGACTGAAAATCTTGGCGAATCTACACCAGTTGTCAAGCAATCCTTGACAACTGAACCGGCCAAGGTTGTGGATATTCGCAAGCCATCGCGCCCAACTGACAGCGAGTTAATTGATGTTATTGCCGACCATTTTTCTGTGACATATAGCACCGCCAGTATATGGGTGTCTGCTGTGGCAGAAAGCCTGAAGGTGGCAGCGTAATGCCAGCCAAGCTCAATCTAGTTGGTCAGCAATTTGGTCGCCTGATTGTAGTTTGTCAGGCAATCAGAACCGCTAATGTTAAGTCACCAATCAAATGGCGCTGTCGATGTGAATGCGGCAAAGAAATTGAGACTGAAACTGGTGCGCTTAGAAGTGGCCACACGAAATCATGTGGCTGTTTGCAACGAGATATTGTAGCTCAAAGATGCGCCATTCACGGACAGCTAGGGACACCTGAATATCGTGCATGGCGGGCGATGATGGGAAGATGCAGCATCAAGTCTAATGCCTCATATTCGAATTACGGAGGGCGCGGTATCAAAGTATGTGATCGCTGGCTGGAATTCGATAACTTCCGTTCGGATATGGGCGACAGACCACTCGGAACCACACTTGATCGTATCGACACAAACGGCAACTATGAACCAATCAATTGTCGATGGGCAACAAAAGAACAGCAAGACAGTAATAAGCGTACGAGTGTTCACATCACATTCGAGGGCAGAACAATGACAATTTCTCAATGGGGTAGAGAGCTATCTACTGATCCGAGCGTCTTGCGCATGCGCTGGAAAAAATTTGGCACACTTCATCCAATTCAACGAACAAAGGAGAGTTATCTTGCAAAAACAAATCGCACTTAGTCCTGTTTCAAGTTCACAAATTAGCGCTATCGGCCATGACGAGGATACAAACACCCTGGCCATACAGTTCCACTCCAGGATTGGTCCCGGCAGCATCTACCACTACAGCAACTTCGATGCGTCCGCATTCAAGGCTTTCCGTGATGCAGAGTCTATCGGGTCACATTTTGGCAAGCATATCAAGCCGCATGTGGATAAGCACCCGTTCAAGAATGTTTCGCCCAAGAAGGAAGTTGCTATATGAGCGCGAACCCAGCCCTCGAACTTGCTGCACTACTCAATAGCCGCGAATACAACAAAGAAATTACTAACGAAGAACGCATGCAGGCCGTGTCAGATGGGCTTGTAATTGTGTTTGGCGCCAGTGATGACCTTATGGAATTCCGTGGCGCTATTGAGGATGAAATTGGCGCATGGGACGGCACAACGGCATACCTGAATAGTGCCGGCCTACTTGAAAACGATTGCTCAGATCATGATTGCCCATACTTTGCAAAGCTCAAAGAGAAAGCTGCAACCATTAAGGCCGTATGGCACGACCAAGGATCACCGGATGGTGGATTCACCTGGACATATGAGACTGAAATTCCGCATGAGACATTTGAAATTGTCGATGGCGAAGAAAAGTATTGTCGTGGGATTGTGTTTGCACTGGCCGATGTGCAAGGCGGTGCAGCATGAGCGACCAACGTAATGGTGGCATTGCCTGGACAGATCAAACGTGGAACCCTGTTCGCGGATGTAGCCGCGTATCTGCTGGCTGCATGAACTGCTATGCCGAGTCGATGGCCGGGCGCTTCTCTGGTATTGGGCAGCCATACGAAGGTCTGACCGCCAAAGATTCTCAGGGCCGCGCCAAGTGGACAGGGAAAATCAAGCTGGTGCATGAGCATCTTGAAGATCCGCTTCGCTGGAAACGTCCGCGCAAAATATTTGTAAACAGCATGTCTGACTTGTTCCATCCGGAAGTTCCGGACGAGTTCATCGATCAGGTATTCGCGGTGATGGCTCTGGCGAAGCAGCACACGTTTCAGGTGCTGACAAAACGACCAGAACGCATGCTTGAATACATCGGTGACCTGCATCCTGGAAGCGAGCGCGTTCTCGCAATTCGGCAGGCTACATCGCAGTTCATGGCGATAGCTGGCAATCCTGCTTGGCCGATTCACTTCCCGCTGCCAAATGTCTGGCTTGGCACCACAGTCGAGAATCAGGAATCTGCCGATGAGCGCATTCCGCTGCTGTTGCAAACGACTGCTGCGGTGCGCTGGGTAAGCATGGAGCCGTTGCTAGGCAAGGTTGATCTACGTTACATCACACACGAAAAAGCGTGGCTTGTCGGAGAAGAATGGTCGCTAAATATGAATGCCCTGTCAGGGTTTAAAGCATCAAGTCCATACGGAGGTATAAATAGCCATCGCCTTGACTGGGTAGTAGTAGGTGGCGAGAGCGGCACAAACGCCCGCCCAATGCATCCAGACTGGGCGCGAAGCCTGCGTGATCAGTGCGCGGTGGCTGGTGTTCCGTTCTTATTCAAGCAGTGGGGAGAGTGGCTACCAGACAACCAGAACAATGCTGTATCTCCACCGCATGATGTCAGCGGATCAATTCGTGTCGGCAAGAAATCCGCAGGCCGTCTGCTCGATGGCGTGCAGCACGATGGATATCCAAACATGGTGCTGCTGCCATGAACGATCTGGTACTCCACGTCAAAGGAATCTACTTCGACCAGATCAAGGCCGGGACAAAGCATTTCGAATACCGCCTTGTCACGCCCTACTGGACGAGGCGACTTGTCGGCAGAGCGTACCGCAATGTGATCATCGCCAAAGGCTACCCGAAGCGCGACGACATGGACAGGCGCATCACATTTCCATGGGTCGAGCCTGATGTAGTGAAACTGACACACTCGCACTTCGGCACTGATGTTGTGCGTGTTTTTGCAATCAACGTGAAGGATTCAATATGAGCCTATCCTGTTCATGCGAAAGCGATGGTGATTTTTCTTGGTACTACTCCGTGCCAAAGGATTTCACCACGCTCCAGACAAAGCGCCGTAAGCGCTGCTCAAGCTGCAATACGCTGATTAGTGTCGGGGAAACATGTACACAATTTTACCGGCATCGCCCGCCAAAATGGGAGATTGAAGAAAAAATATGGGGTGAAGATGGCGAGATTCCCCTTGCGTCTATGCACCACTGCGAATCCTGCGCTGATATGTTTTTCAATCTGCAAGAGCTGGGCTTTACGTGTATCGCACCAGATGAAGACGTGCGGAAATTGGTTAAGGAATATCAGGCGGTTTATTTAAAAAAGGAAATTTATCATGGCACTCGAACTTGAAAAAAGCACAGCAGTCCTGAAACACATCAATGCACGCAAGGAAGGGCCAGAGGAAGACAAGGAACTGGCCGTCGATATCAAAATCGAAATTGAAGAAATGGCCGTTGATGTTCTCCCGCAGTTTGACCCAGCGCTGCGCGGCTTCCTATTTGACAAGGACATGGTGCGCTTCCCGGCAATGGACGAAATCAAGTGGCTCGGCGAGAACACGAATATGGAGATCGAACTGTGTGGCTTCACTTTCCTCGGCGCGCGCATATCAAAGTTTTCAACCCGGCCGCATATCAATGAGCGCGGTGCTGACCGTGAAGAATTCACCGATGTTCATCTGGCCACTATTACCTGCAGCATATCTTTCAAGCCGCGCGGGGCAGAGATAGCAACTATTGCCGAACTGCTTGGTGAGGCCACCGAAATCAGCATTCGTGCCCGTCAAAAAGAATTGGAGGTTTGAGGTGTCAGTCAATAAAGTAATTCTTATCGGTCGTCTGGGTAAAGATCCAGAAACTCGCTACATGCCCAACGGTGAAGCCGTGACCAATGCAACGCTGGCCACTTCGGAAAACTGGAAGGATAAGTCCGGCGAGAAACAGGAGAAAACCGAGTGGCACAACCTGGTGTTCTATCGTCGCCTGGCCGAAATCGCAGGCGAGTATCTTAAAAAGGGTTCGCAGGTTTACATCGAGGGCAAGCTGCAAACTCGCAAATGGGAAAAGGATGGTGTGACTCGCTATTCCACCGAGATCATCGTTAATGAAATGACAATGCTGGGCGGCAAATCCTCGGGAACTGGCGAACCTCAAGAGCACACCTCCAGAGCTGCACCTGATACCTCTGGAGCTGCACCAGCAGCAAAGCGCCCTGCCCCGGCCAATAGTAGTTTTGACAATTTTGACGACGATATCCCTTTCGCTCAACACGGGAAATGCGGTGCCGGAGTGTCATGGAGGTGCATGTAATGGAGGTGATAATCGATGGATTACCAAATAGCAAAATCAGCGCAGATGGCAAGTCCGAGTTGAACGGCAGGTTAGCCTTGCCCAACAGCAATTGGGTGCGCAGCCCGTTGCTGCCAATATACGCGCTATGTCTAGAAGCTGAGAACTATTATTTCGGATGGATCATGGTGGAAGACGAAGACGACCGCTGGGATAGCGTGCGAAAACTCACGATCGAGGAAATAGACGAATCGCTTGAGAAGGACGATCTGGCTGGGCATATATCGCAGCTTAAAACACTGCGCGAACAGATGACGGCTAACGTGGAAATCAGGGGCTAGACGGGCTTTATCGGCTAGTCCCGCTGGATTGTAGGGTTCGACCCCTACTTTAATCGGAGAACAAAGTTGCTAATTTTAATACTTATCGGCGCGATGTTGTGTTACCAACTGCATGAACAGAGTGGTAACAATACAATTATTGAAGCTGATAAAAAACGCCAAACGGCCAGAAAATTTGAACGAGGTAGGCGAATTGGGGTCGCGGATGTTCATGCACCGCGCTCCCGCCAATAAGCCTATAACTCTACTTATTTGGCTCTGCAATTTAGCCGAGCCAAATTGGGAGCGACATGGGGTCGAACGTAAAATTAAGGGGATGCCCCACCACGGAAGGAGAGTATGAAAATGAACGATAACACGAAACATAACAGTAGCGAACACGCAGAGGGGCAGTCCCGCTTGAATGAAAGGTTGGGGGACGGAACAATTTACAGGCACTTTGATGGAATGTGCTGGCCTGCGGCTGGCGATGGATTGGGAAACCTAGAATGGACAATGCGATACGGGAACAGCGAACAGCAACGAATGGTTGCAGCATCCGTTATATCTGCATATTCCAGACTAATTGAACTACCCGATAAGCGTCGTAACGCCATAGTTAGAGAGTTGCGTAAAGGGCCGGGGAAAGAGTCCCCCAACGTGTAGTTGAGGGGCCGGCGCTTCTTGCCAGTCCGCTCGAACGGAGGGTTCGACCCCTACTTTAATTGAAGAAAGGAATAATCATGTGGATCGTAGTAAACATTGGATGTATTGAATGCGGAGTATCCTCGAAGATCGTTGGCGTTTTTTCAGACGAAGCGCGAGCTAATGCTACTGCAGAACGCTGCCAAGAAGAGCATTCGTGGCGCGAGCACGGACAAAATGAATTTGAAGTGTTTTTGCTCCCCGAAACGGACATCATCGACGCAGAATACGCAGAGGGGTCGAACGTAGAGTTGAGGGGGCGCGCACTATGACCGACGAACAAGAAACGAACCACGCTTTTGCGCGCTCCCTCTCGAACGCCGGGTTGGGCGGCTTTTTCAACGGAGAATAAAAATGGATATTACAACAAGGCTGCGAGAAGTGCCAACTATGGGGCATGACGCTGGATGTATTGAGGAAGCTGCACTTGAGATTGAAAAGTTGCGCGAGGAACTAAAGAAGCGTGATAAATGTGCTTTCATGGGCGCGATGCGTGATTGCCCTACACATGGCGAAAGCGAAGAAATTAAGCGCCTGCAAAAACTAGCAACTTGTGAATGCGGGGATGAATTCACAGAGCATGATCCAGGAACATGTGTTAATTGTTTGCTTTGACGCCCAACGTAGAGCTAAGGGGCGACGCGCTTTTGCGGCGTCCCGTGGAGCCGAAGGCGGAACGAACTTGAGCGCCGGGTTAGGCGGTTTTAATTGGAGTTAAATATGAAACCAGTAAATTTTAAGCGTAGCAACAAAACATTACAACCGAGCGGAGCCAAATACTCTGCAAATGTGACCGGGGTTGAACCGTTGCATATTTTCACAGATGGCGAACAGTGCGTGAGTTGCTGGCGCATGACATGGAAGGAAAGATTAAATGCGCTTATATTTGGGAAAGTGTGGGTTGCAACCTTGACAGGACAAACGCAGCCGCCGCTTTTTGTGGAAGCTGCCAAAACTTATTTACGTGAGGCCTAGCGTAGAGTTAACCGGCTCGCCCGCTTCTGGCGAGTCCGCGTTGAACGCCGGGTTGGGGGCGTGGGTTAGCGTGCTTGATAGACTGCCAAACCCAGATGCCGAAGTCCTCTGGTATTCGGCGCGCAGCAAAAGCATTTTTATAAACTGCCTGCGTCATGGGGTAACTGGCCCGTATGGAGAAAATTTACTCCCGGATATTCCCTATTGGATGCCACTACCAGAAGCCCCCAACGTGTAATAGGCACCTCGCCATAAATTCAAAATAACGAATTTTTAAAGAAAATCAATATTATGCCATCAGTAAAAAGCAATATATCGGTGACTATAAAAGTGGGCGAAAATTCCGTCACCATCGGCGGTGTTTTATTGCCTGATGGTCGCTATGCAATCAAGCGCGGGCGGTCGTGGGCAGAGAAAATGCCACGCTGTAGCATTACAAAAATATTTGAACTATCCAGAAAATTAGCAGTTAAATATGCGAGGAAGGCATGAAAATCTACACCAAAGACGAGGCTGCGAAGTACCTCAAAATATCTATGACCAGCTTGGATGATTTGCTCGCTACTGGAGCCATTTTTTCCGGAAAGATTGGAAGGCAAGTGATTATATGTGAGCCGCATTTGGACGAGTATGTTATCAGGATAATCCAGGAGCAGACTGAGCAGCGCCGTGAAGCATTTCAATCTGGGCGAAAGGTGCATATCGTAACAGCCGTGGGTGAGGTCAGAAAGTCCCGCAAGGATAAGCCGGTGCTGCCGGAGTTGAGGGCGGCTTGATATATGAGTACAGAATGCCAAAAAGAAAATAATCACGGGCGCTGCTGCTGCAATTGCGCATGGCATGTTGAAGATCTTCACCACTGCACAACGGCGTGGGAATTGCGAAAAGAAAAGCACGGATGCGTTTGCTCAGAACATAAAGGATGGATTTGTAAATCACCAGAATTTATAGAGGGCGCACATTCAGGATGGCCGGAGCATAGCTTGTGTGAACTACATGAGTTTAAGGTGGATTGATATGGAGCCAACAATAAGAATACCCGTAAGAGTTGCCTTGCGAGCAGCGCAACACCTACATTGGTTATCAACTCTGACTAAAGACAAGCATTCTGAAAAGATGAAATCTATTTCGAATGAAATCACAAAATTAATAGGAGACCAGTGCAATTTGCAGGAAGTAAGAACAGCAGCGATTGCGGCTAAACTGGAAGAGCGGGCCTGATGCATGTATCACCACAATTTTGCAGCCAAACTTGACCCTCTCAAATTCGCGTATCTCATGAGCATGGCGGCGCTGCTATGCCCTGTCACCTTTGCTATTTCGATATCACTCATCTGAGTCCGCTCAAAAAGTCTGCTCGTCGCCTCATGCCTCAAATCGTGATAGCGCAGCCCTTCGCACCTCGCGGCTGCAAAGATCGTATGCCACTGGTGCGAGAGCCTGTTTGACATCGTGCGCAGCGCAGCGGGTGAATGGTTGCCGTCCCAGAACGGGAATAGCCGCTCACCAGTATGAGTTGTCAAGTAATCCTTGATAACTGAAACTGCAACCGAGCTCAGCGGCACCTGCCTTTTATCCCCGTTTTTCGTCTTATCCAAAAATATCGTGCGCTTGTCCAGGTGTATCTGGTCCACGGTCAGCGTATAGACCTCCCGCATCCTCATAGCAGTTTCCAGCGACAAGGTGAACAGAAGCCTGAATGCGGCCGCATGTGGCAATGCCAACGCCCGCTGCCTGCCTTCCGGCTTCTGTTTATCCAGTATCGCCAGTATCCGCGCTTCCTCGCCATCCTGCAGCCGCCTGTCGCGCTCCTGATCCTTCCGGCCTGTCGCGGTGGTTGCGTAGCGCTTGGGCAGCATCCGCAGCGGGTTGGCCGCCAGCATAGTATCCGACCGGCGCACCACCCAATCCAGACACCGGGCAAGTGCGCCCACCTTCTTGCGGATGGTTGACGGTGCACCGCCACCGGACTGCAGCTCGCGAATCCAGTTCTCAGCCCATTGGTAATTCACCTGGTCCAGCGCTCTGCCCCCGACTTGCCCGTTCAATATCCCAAGTATCGCCACATCGTCGTCAGTTATGTGCACCGCCTCGATGTACTGGAATATAGCCTGGCTGATCGTCGCAACTGCCTTTGCCTTATCCTTAAACTCTTCCGGCACGATCCCTGCATCCAGCAGCTTCTCAAGATGCGCAACATACGCATCGCCCTCTTCTGCGCTGTCAAAGGTCAGGCTGATCGGCTTCGGCAGCACACCCTTGCGCTTGACGGTATATTCCCACGTCCCGGTAGAACGCTGTCTTTTGCTGGCCATTTAACACCCCTTGGTTGTAACTCGCCTCCACGCACAACAGTCCGAAGTACGGGCGGTTTTGCCGACTCTCATGGTCGGTTTATTGGGGGATTATGGAGGTTATTGGGGGAGTTGTGCAAGCGATAGATAATAAAAAAGCAGCCCGAAAGCTGCTTAATTTACTGTTTTTATTGCGTATTATTTGGAGGCGCGACCCAGAGTCGAACTGGGCTAACCGGATTTGCAATCCGATTTTTATTGAATGAATACAGGTGTTGTGTGGCTATGTCGATTCAAATACCGCCTTTTTGCAGCCAATGCAGAATATCGCACGGCGACGGCGGTGCATCACCGGGCTGCCATGGGGTTGTTCCGCCACACGCCCAGATATCGTTGTTCACCATCTCAGAGCAGATCACCCCGCCCGCGTTCCGCGTGCTCTTGCCGACCAGGTGATACAGCCAACGCAGGGCGAACATGAGGTAATCCAGCACACCGTAGCGATTTTCGTCGCTTGTGAGTTTTTCCTCAAGGTATTCTCGGGTCACATCAGTGGGTGAGTCAAACAACGCAACCTGCGCATCTGGGTAGTGCGGCCACTTCCTACGCCTGCGCAATAGGTTCATGTCATACATCAGCCCTGCGTTCTCATCAACCCATGCCGTGTGATAGGCGTAGCATCCGGTGAAAAACTTTGTCAGTTTTCCAGATAAGTTGCCGGTGTTAAGGATGATTGCGATTTTCATAGCGCAGACAACGCTGCAATCGCAGCCTGTTGGGCAGCCGCCACCTCTGCGCCGGTTGCAGCACCGGCAACAGCAATCTTGCCAGCCCGGCGCTGTTGCTCGATCATTGCAGCCAATTGCAGCCACTGCGCTTCGGTTGCGATGATTCCGTCAGCGGCGGCCTGATATTGAGCGGCTGAAGGTGCAACACCATATATCGCCCGTCCCTCGGCCTGCACCATTGGATAGTTCGCGATGCTGGCAGAGGGATAACCGGCTGTCTTGTACGCAACAGCATCACTCGCCTTTGATAGATAAGTTTCAGACTGCCCCGCCACGTCGGTGATGTATTTCAACCGCGTCTTGCCAGCCTGAACGTCAATTGCGGCAGCGGCGATCAGTCGAGCTTTGGCGATATCCTCGACCCATGCGCCATTGATCCATTGGTGATTAGCGGATGAGCGTTGCGGTACCTCTTGATCACCATACTGTTTGTCACCTTCGTAATAACTTCCATCTATGTGTGATATGTATCCCATGATTACCAACCTCTTTCTGCAGTAAGTTTGTATTTCCAAGACCCAACGGTCAGGTTGACACTAGCGCCGCCGGCCTTAGGATACGTAACTGCCGCATTAGTGACGCCAGTTGAATAGCCTATTGTATTGGTTGTTGTAAAAATAGGTAAAACAGGGTATTCCGAAATGTTACCGGACATGTAACCCTGATGGAGCTGGTCACCAACTGAGTAGCCGTTATCTGCTGTAGTGCACTCGATGATTAGTTGGACATCGCCCGGCTTGATCCCTAAGTTACTTGTTTTGGTAATGGATGTTGATGTATTTGGCAAAGTAGCCGTCCATCCAGAATCATACCTACCCATCAGCGCATACCAAGTAATCGCTGTAACCACTCCACCAGCCACAGTTACTTCACCCACATAAACGCGGTAAGCCTGCGCGGCGGTCGCGCCGTTGCCGACCTTCCCCGTCATCTCCTGAATGTTGAAAGTGAACTGCCCGTTCGTCGTGCTGTAGGTGCCGCCCCACTGATACACAGGTGCCAGCGTGCCAGCGCCGCCAGTGCAAGTTCCATCCGCTGCGATTTCCTCATAGAGATACATCATGCCGTTGGTCGATAAACCAGTCCACGCAGGGTTGGTGATTGAACCTCGCAAGTTGTAAATGCCATTCGCGGCAGTCAGATATAACGTTCCAGATGCCGTAACGGTGGTTGATCCTGTTGCGCCGCCGAATGCTGCGAATCCACTTGAGTCAACGGGGCCGCCGTCCACTGTCTGACGGATATTGGTGATCATCCGGTCGGCGTAGGCCGTGGTTGCGACATTGGTTGAATTGTCCAATTGGTTTCGCGTGGTTGCAGCAGTCGCCGTGGCCGCGTTCCATCCTGCACTACACAGCCCACTGAAATAGGTTGCCAGATTCGTAAAACTTACCCTGTTCAGCAGTCCAGAAACACTGTCCCAGATACCGGCTTCATCTGCACCGACAGGTGTTGCCTTATTCGTTGCGGCATGTATCGCCGCGCCAATGTTCACACCGGCTACGGCTGCTGTTACAAAGGCGGTTGTCGCAAGCTGAGTGGTATTTGTTCCGGCTGTTGCGGTCGGTGCGGCTGGCGTTCCTGTTAGCGTAGGCGAAGCAAGCGGCGCAAACAGGCTTTCAATTTGCAGTTTCGGCATGGCGTGTGCATCAGCCGTTGCGTTTGCCACTGAGAATGTTTCTGTTGCACTGCCGTTAAGCAATGCATATGACGTGACTTGCCCGCCTGTATACCATTGCGTTGCTTCGGAATATCCGAGTGTTTCCCCCGGCTGAAGTTCTGCATTCACAATCAGGTAAGAGTCGCCGGCATCAAGCAGCAATACCTGCACTGTTTTGGCAGCAGTGTCTTTGTTGTAAATCGTCAGCGAGGTGATGCGTTTCGGCAGATCCGTTGTGGTTAAAATATCCACCGCGGTTACGCCATTGGTACTTGTGCGCACAAGTGTCGGTGTCAGCGTGGGCATCTTTGAGATGGGCTCCCACTCCACGACGACCGGCATATTGTTGGTGGTTTTGGCTGCGGTTAATACAACCCGATAACTCCGTGCCGTTGAATCTAGGATCATGTCAGCCCTTTAAATGAAAAAAGCCACCCGGAGGTGGCTTGTTATTGGTTGTGCTTTGCGCTATGGTTTGCGGTCTGCTTTCACAGGTGCGTAACCATGGATGAAATTAAGAAGGTATTTCTGTTCCTGTTTTGGGGGTTTTCAGCAATTTTCTTTGCTGGCACGATGATCTGGCAAATTATCAAGGCGCTTCAAGCTTAGAAGCTGATTCGTTGAATTGCTTCATCACCTGGGTGATACGCTCTTCCACCAGCCTGATTTTCTCCCTGGGTACGCTGTGCTCGATCATTTCACGCTTGCGCTTTTGCAGGCTGCGCAGTGTGCTTTCTGCCAGCTTGGCGCGGCCTATCAGACGATATTCAGGGTTGTCGCGCTTGAATTGATCAACCGGCAGATCATCCTCCAGCCTCCCTTTTAACCCGGCCTCAACTTCCTTGACGCGCTGCAGGTTGGAATAATACGCACCCCCCTGCCCGGCCTTTGAATCGCCGTCACCATAAAAACGCCCTACCAGCGGGATCTTGTAGGCTGGTAATTCTTCACCGGTAACCATAGATGCAACAGCCTGCTCCAGCTTCGCCCCTTCGCGCCACACACCACCACCCACTTGCCCGGCCAGATAATCCAGTTGGTCAGCGGTCGGGCTGAATGCACCGGCCGTGTACTTGTCGCCACCTGTCAGGGTATTGAACGCCTCGGCTATCAGCTTTGACAAGGTTGTTGCAGTGTCCTTGTTGTGCGAGAAGCCCGGCGTTACCGTGTCGAATCTGGGCTTGGCGATATGCTTGCCGGTCCAGTCCTTGTTTTCTGCCAATGCAGCAAGCGGATCAAACGGGGTAAACGCAATCGTTTGAAACGATAACCCGGCACTGCCAATTGGGTTGAATGCTTCCGCGAAGATGCCAGCCAGTTTGATAACGTGGGCAGTCGGCTTCTTGAATCCATTCATCGCGAACTCGGTTGTAATGCGGCCGATGTTTGGCAATACGTGGTAGCCCAGCGGCATAGGCAGGGAAACGTATTTTTTATTCCCAATCGGGAATATCAGGCTACGCTCGCGTACAAACTCGGGCGGTTCATCATCATCAAACCCAGCTGCTGCCAGTGCTACAGCCTGCATAACCCCCAGCAACACGCCGCCGTACACGATGGTTTTGCCAGTCTTGTTCAGGCGCAAGGTCTTGATATCGCCTTTGTCCATGGCAAAAATGGTCTGGCCGATACGTGCCGTACCCTGCATGGCCGCGTTAAAGAATGCGTACAGCGCGCCGGCCTGCTGCCCGATCTGCCCTTTACGGTTAAAGTTGACGGTGATGTTCTTCGCCAGGCTGGCGGCTTGCTGTTTGCTGAAGCCGTTGTCCAGCGCCACCTTGTAAGTAGCCAGACGGGTGGCGCCTTCGAGTGTCTGGTTGTAGTCAGATAGCCAGTTGAATATCGGCCCGGCCACGTCCTGTGCTTTGGTGAGTGGTACTTTAAGCATACCACCGGCTGTGAACACCTTGCCCCACTTATTATTCACCCAGTTGTGAGGATCCAGTTCATGTTTGATCGCATTGGCGCGGTCTTCGCTGTTGCGGTACAAATCACGGTACCCGGTCATGCCGCCCTCGTCCTGCAGTTCTTCCCACAGTTTCGAGGTTTCCGAGTCATTGGCGCGGCCCTTGCGCTCCATGCGCGCGTCCTGGTAAATGCCTTTCAGCATGGCAGGTATTGCCTTGATCACGTCCAGTTTGTGCTTGGCCAGCGCGGTATTGTCGAGATTCAGCGCCATGCCCTGCACGTCCCGCACGATGTTGGTAATGCCAAACACCGGGTTGTACTGGGTGTTCACCGAGGCAAAGTAGCGCGTGACGTGTGCCATTACACCCCACAATCCTGCCATCTGCGCCGCATCAAGGTTCTTCAGCGACTCAGCCATACGCATCGCACGGTCGTTGCTCTCGTTGAAAATCACCGCACGCTCGACCACATTACCTTTGCCATCGCTAATCTTGGCGATAATCGCATTCGGCCTGCTCTTGAACATCGGATCGATACGCTCTTCTACCAGGCCGGTCGTTTCGTTCAGCACACGCTCTGTCGGCACTTTGCCAAAAGTCCAGAAGTCTGGGTTCGGATTCAGTTTCACCAGCCCAGCCAACGACACCGCCACGCGGTTCTTCTCGCCCCGTGTGATTGCTTTCTCCCGTTGCAGCGCGATGTTGGCCAGAATATCCACCACCTTGGCAGTCGAGCCGGTACGGTGCTTGACCTCTTTACCCTTTACCGAAAATCCTTGTCCCACACCCATGCCGCCGTCGTGATCCTCACGCATCAAAGGTACATAGTGCTGGAACATCTCTCCCCATGCATCCGTCTCGTTCTTTGATACCAGTCCATAGGATGAATACAGGCCGCGTGTCTTGGCAAGGATTGAATCAACCCGCTTGGCTACCGCAGCAAGGCGTGTCTTTGCGCTATCAGAAAGACCATCCATGTAAGCATCCGCTTGCGCATCGGTCATACCGGAACCGCCATCAGGCATGTTTGGGTCACGCTCAGCAATCAGCGCATTGGCTTCCTTGGCATGGCGTGCGTGCAGGTACTCGTCCAGTTGCTCAATCGTCAGGCCACGCATGCGCATGTCTTCCAGCAGTGGCTTCATTTCTGTATTTACAAAGTCTTGGGTGCGCTTGGCGGCGCGGCCATGGAATAATTCTTCCTGCAGATAGGTGTTGTACTTGTCTGCCAATACCTTGCCAGTTGCTTTGATTTCCTCGATTACGCGCTTCAGGTCGATGTTCTTGTCCTGTAGTTTGTAAATCACATTGTCGAGCATTGTTTCACTTGGCGACTTGAACGATTCTGCTTTACTGGTTTCACCGCCTTGCAGGTCGAGCTTGCCGCTTGAGAAACGAATATCTGGGTTGCTTGAGTCGAAGGTGCCGATGTTGCCGGTGGCAGATTTGATTTGATTGCTACCAAATACCGCCCAATTTTCGATTCCTTTTTCTCGAACTTTATAAGAGTCATACCCCAAAGACTTGATCGCAGAAATAATTTCAGGATGCTCGATGATCGTCCAATTTTCTTCTGGATCAATCAGTGATTCATTAAGCACATCAATTGTTATCACTGTCAATTCTCCATCAAGCACAAGCGCCTCTTCTCCGCTTTCAAGTTGGTCTGTCGATGTTCTGGAGAAAACTCTCTTAACAAGCCTGCCCCTATCAGAAGCAGAAGAAAAATCAAATGGACGTTCTGCGCGAATATATATTTTTGCGACATTTGGCGTTAAACCTTCATCCTCCATTGCGGAATTATAGTCATCTTGATTATTCCCCATCCCGCGCATCGAAAACTCATTTGCGAATTCCTGGTCTTGGCTGGCGAATATTGCGGCCCCAGTCCTTGGCGGCAATACATTCTCATCAAGCACGGTTCCTCTATACAGAGCTAACGGATTCCCATCTGCATCTACTGCTTTGCTTTCACCAAACCACTTCTTAAACTCAGGGGTATCGGTCTGATTGCGCTTTCCGCTTGCAGAAGCCATCACCATGCCGGAGTCTTCCACCAACTGTTCTTCACCCGTAACAGCTCGCTGCATCTGTTTTATAATATTAAGAATATCCTTGTCGCTTACCTCTTCGGCGGCCTGTTTCTTACCCATTACCCGGGCGACAAAGGCGCGCAATGCGTCCACGATCTGCTTAATAACACTCTGCAGATTACCGCGCATAGCGGTTGGCACTTCCACGCCGTAGCGCTTGAGCAGGGTGTCAAATTGGCCGGTCACATGCGCCGCTGACAGTTCTGCAATGGCCTCATCGATGTGTTCCGTCGCGTTATACTTCTCGCCGCGGTCAACCGCAATCGCTTTTGAAAGCTTCTGCACGGTGCTGTTCTTGCCGGCTATGTCCAGGGTATCGGCCAGTTTTCTGTCCAGCATACGGATACCACCGTGGCCAACTACTTCATGAATTGCCACCCATACCGCGCGCTCGGGCGAGGCCAGATTGTCCGCAATCAGGTAAACGCTGTTGGTCTTCGGGTCGAAGAATCCTTCAGAGGTATGGTTGATCGGCTTCAGCGCACGCAGCGCGCGCAGGTAAATCTCATTCGGCACCTCGTCAACCGATTGCACGATCTTGACGTTACGGAAACCAAGCCAGCGATTGCGCAGGGATTGGGTGGCTTGTTTGACGGAGGCTGCGGTTTGTCCGGGAACTTTTCCAGCCAGACTCTGCATTACATCACTATTAATCACACCGCGGATTGCATCAATAAATGCCTCGTCAGCGGCATCCATATCACCACGGCCTTTAAGGCTGTCACTGTAGGCAAGCTCATCGCGGTAAGTCTCGATAGCTGCCTGTAAAGATTCTGGGGCCAAGTCTTCGCCTATCAGCGCATCGACTTCATTGGCCAGATCCTGCACCGTTGCAAGTTCTCCGGTGCCCTCGTATTTTTCAAGTGCGGCGGCGAGTTCTGGGTACGACTGGGCGCGGCTGAATAGCGCGGTGCCTTTGTCGGTTTCCTTGGTCTTTATTGCAGGCGCGGCTTCTGCGCTGGCGGGCTGCTCGGCCTGCGCCTCTTCCGCTGGCTTTGCAGGCGCTACGCGATCAACAATAACGTCTTTTGCATCTGGATTGGTCGCGTGAGTACGTTCCCTTCCGGCTGCAACCCATTCTCCATCGTCATTCTTTTCGACTTGTTGTACCGTAACTCTCCAGTTGCCATCATTCCACTTGAAATCTAAAACCTTGTCAGTCTCTCTCCAGTAAGAGCTTTTGATGATATTGCCGATGGCGAAATGATCTTCAAGCGATTGGCGGCGTTCACGCTCAATCTTTGATTCTTTCCTTGCTTTCGGTTCAGGTGCAGGCTTCAGCACCGCATCCACCGCCGCATGCTCCCCGGCATCGGCCAGTTCTTTCAGGGCAGCACCTTGGTCGCCGGTAATCGAACCCTGCGCCTGGGCTTTCAGTACTTCGAGTTTTTTGGCTTTTGCGGTCGGCACTTCGCTATCCATCGGCACAACGGCGAACTTACCGGCCTCAGTCGGGTGAGGTACTACCTTGCCTTCGTCAAAGCCCTGCGCGCGCTGGCGCTTCTCGGCTGATAGGGCGGCTTGTTCTGCGGGGTAGGCGAAGACTGGCTTTGCTTCGGGCTTGCCTTGTTCGTCCTGCTGGGGTATATTGCTTTTGCCGCCTACCGCGACATCAGGCTGTGCAGGTTCCGTCAGCGACCCGGATTTATCGGCTCTCACCGCTGGCCGCTCTTGCATCCCGGTTTTATCTGGGGCTTTCGAACCGAGTTCGAGGCTGTTAGCGGTGGCGGCTTTCTTTTCGGCATCAATTACTTCATTGGCAAGTTCTTGTATATCACCGCCATAGCGGTAATCAACATCTGCGCCATCATAATTGATCGGCAATGCGTGATCCGCAAGCCTGACTTTTACGCCATTCTCTGTGTAAAGATACTTTGAGATTGTTTGTGTCGAGCTTGAGAATCTATCAATATGCACCCCAGCATCAATGATGATCTTCGCCGCATTCAGAGATTCGCCATTCCATGTATTCGGAATAGCGCCATACTTCGCATTATAGTTTGCCTTGCGTGTGTTTAATGCTCGCTGTGAACGGATTGATGCTTCTGCTTGCTCCTTTGTTGGGTACTCTTTATCTGAAAGCCAATACCCAATCCCGTCAACAACCTCGCCTGCGCGCCATTTTATATTGCCAGATGGATACTTCTGGCTTTCAATATAAGTGCCGCGCCTGTCGTCAAAGTATTGAATTTTGCTGCCATTGCCGAATACATCAACAACACGCTCTGATTGCTTCGCTTCCGCCGCTACCGTCGCGCGCCCATCAGGCGTGAACATTCCAGCCTGTGCGCCGGCTGGTTTTTCCTGTGATTGTGCGGAGAGGGTAAACGGTACTTCGGCTGCGCGATCCGCTGCGGCCTTGTCCTCGATAGAGGCATCCTGTGCGCGGGCTTCCTTGGCGGCTATTTCGGCGTTGGTTTCGCCTTTTAGCTGGAACGCTTGCTCTTGGGTATCAGTTTCTGTGCCCGTGCCTTTTCCTGCTTCTGTTCCAGCGCTGCTGCCAGCACCGCTTTCCTCGTTGCCGGCGTTAAAGATGCGAGCGTTTGTAGCGTCTTCTCTTTCCGCGTCTGTGGCGAGTTGGAGTTGTGCGTTGATTTCGTCATAGCTTAATTCCTCTTCTACTGCGTCGATTAAGGCCTGTGCCTCGATTTCGCGCTGGTCAAGTTCCATCTGGGCATCATAAGGGATGATGCGCTCACCGCTGCGGATTCTGTCCTTGATCCATTCAACGGCATCCTGCATGTCGGCCACTTCTGAGCCAGCTTTATCATTGGTCGCAAAGCGCAGTTCATAGGGCAGGAATTCGTCCAGCTCTCCCTTACCGGCCAATCCTTCCAGTGTGTTCTTGGCGTCGCTGCGGAAAAGCTGGTTGTATCCACCGGGTGCCATTTTCTCACCGGCTACATCGCGCTTGGTGTTCAGGCTGAGTCCGCCCATGTCACGCACGGCGGTCAGTAGGGTGTTTGCCTTTTTGCTACGTTTCTTTGATACAGGAATTACTGCTGCGCTTGTTTTTTCTCCAACTCCTTGAGGTATGCTTCCCTCTTGCGCAGCCATTCCGGGTTGTTTTTGACCCATTCCTGATGAGCCTGCTCCCCCCTCGCTTCCGCTTCCTGCCCTATCTTCTCTATTGCCTGGCTCAATTCCTCTGGCTTGTCGATCAGGTGCCCCAAGCCCAAGCGCGTTACCCTCGCTATATGTGACATTTTTTAATCCTTTCTCTTTCGATCTGTTCAGCGTGGCAGATGCTTTCTTGAACGCATCGTCCAGCGGTTCGCCCGACTTAATCTCGGCGGCACCCATATAAATGCCAGTACCGTAGGGTGTTTTATCATCCTTACGCTTGCCGTAGGGTATTTCACCCAAGCCGTTCTCGGCAGCATATTCCTGTGTGCGCTTATGCACTGCAGCCATGGCTTTTGCAACAGACTTGCTATTCCCGCCTATCACCACGGCGCTGATTTCGTCGCCGCCCTGGCGTATCATCACCGCCCGGCTGCCGGCCTTTTCCATTTCTTCGCGGAAAATATTGGCCATGCCACGGTAAAACTGGTTGGCCACATCGGCATTATTCTCGAAATGCGCGTTTATCCCGCCCAAGTTCGCGATATCTGCATCTACATAATGCGCCGCCTCTCCGGTTTTTTCAACATATTCCTGCGCCCTTTTCAGGGTTGGGCCCTTCTCTTCGCCACGGTAAAAGCCGGTCACATGGTCCAGGTCTTGTTCCGGCGCCATAATTTCAGCGTGTTCGCGGGATATGCCGGCCTTATCGGCTTTCTCAAAATGGCGGCTTACGCGCTCTTCGTGCGGGTCGGCAAAGGCTACTGTCGCGTCCCCTCCATCTGAAACAGGCTGATTCTGTCCAGTGGATCCCAAAATATCTCCGGTATCTCCACTTCCCGTGCTTCCTTGTCCGGCAGGTGATAAAACATCATCTCCCAGAAGTTCAGTTGCATCGATTCGGTCAAGGTTATCGCGTTCCCCTGCAAGGCTTCCAGTATCCAGGGTTCCAGCGGCAGGTGTAATAGTTGGCCCATTTTGCACCTCTCCTATTGTATTGACGGGGGTTAAAGTTGTGTCCTGCGGGGGGATTGGTTGAGTCTGCACGGGCTCGGCGGACATCAGCCCGGCGCTGCGCACATCCAGCGATTCGTCCAGAATGCTCGCAGCAGTGTCGATGCTTTCTGATATTGTTTTGGATTTGTCGAGGATGTCGGAGGGGTTCAGCGCGGTGCGGTATGACTGCGCAACAGCGGTCGGCGTGCCCATGATTGCGCCGATGGCCACGGCTTCAGGTACGCGATCCATCAACCCGACAGACTTATCGCCAATTACATAGCGCTCGGATGCGTTCTGCCCGATCTGTGTCACGCCCTCGCCAATACCCTCGGATGCTTGCTGGGCAACACCGGCACCAACAACGAGCATGGTCTTTTTCAGTGCATCGGCAATGAGTGCGCCACGTTGAGGCGGCGGCAGCTTCCTGATGTATTTGCCGACAGAATCAAATACGCCAAACGGCAGCGATTCCCCAATAACCTCAAAGGCGGCATTGGTCAGCGCACCTTTCATGGCGGTGCTCTGGTTTACACCTTTTTCAAGATTCTCCTGGTAATTGGATGCGCCGGAAGAAAGTCCCATTATGCTGAGATAGGCGGCACGCAGCTTTGGTATCAACGCGGCACCGGTAGACGCGACAATCTGCGGCGATTGCATGGCAGCCTGCGCGGCTATCCAGCTGCCAACATCCTTGTAGCCCTTGAGTTCAGACAGTGATTTTTTGGCAATCTCCGGCATATAGTCCTTGCCGGCCTGCTCGAAGTCTTTGGCAATCTGAAAGCGCGCGGTAGGCGGCAGAGACTCTTTGCCGAACAAATGCCGGAATGGGTCGATGGCAACCTGCTTGATCAGGTCGTTTGATAGCTGCGGGATATCGGCAATACTGCTTGCCAGCGACCGGGTACCAGATCCAAAGGCTGCAACATTTGGATTCTCACGGTTGAATTCTCTGAAGGAATCCTGTTCGGCTTTCTTCTCTGCCTGGGCGCGCGCAAAGACATCATCAACCGCGCTCAGTTCTGCCTGCTTGCCTTCGTCAGTGCTTTCGGTAGCGCGCGCGACTACCCCGCCATCCTGCGGCGACTCTACCGCGCCGCTGGCGATCTTGTTATAACCAGCCTCACTGAGCGGCGCAAGTTTCCCGGCGCGCTCCTGTGATTTTGCGGAATAAGCCTCTGCCTGGTCGGCAATGCTCGGCTCGTCAGCTAAAGCGCCACTGATAAAATCACCGGCTTTTGCAAAAAAGCCTTTCTCCTGCGCGCCATCCATCAGCGATGGCAGCATGTCCGATGGTGAATAACCAGCCTTCAGCGCGGCATCAAAATCAACTCCCTGCTCTTCCGCCAATGCTCTTGCAATAACATCGTCGCCATACCCGGCCTTACGCGCAGCTTCAAGATCAAGCATTTTTATCCTTTATTTCTGGAAGTCTTTCAGGTTGAATGGCTTTGCTGGCGCTGTCGCTGATTGCTTGACACCGCTTACAATTTCCTCGGCTTCTTTGCGCGCCTGCTCGATTGTTTTATCTTCAAAATTCTTCTTTGCAGAATCCAGAATTTTGGTTGTCGTATCGGCAATCATTTTTTCTTTGTTGGATTTTATTTCCACATTCAGGCGCTGAAACTCTTCCCAAGTGCCATCCGGGTTATCCTGCTTCCAGCGGTCAAAGTCCACGCTACGTGCCCCACCTCTTGACCCGCCGCGCGCACCAGACTTATAGGGTTCATTGCGCTTATCCATCAGCTCCATGTCATATTTATGCTTGGTCTCTGCGTCAGCTTTGGTATCGGTTCTTTTGAGATCATAATCAGCCTTTACGTCCGCACGGTCGCGGGCGTATTTGTTCTGGTCTACAGCGGCCGCACGTTCCGCAACCCGCGCATCCATCAGCTCACGAATCGTAAAATCCGTGTCGCGCTTGATCGAAGCAATCTCGACCGCGTTGTTCTGCTGGGTTGCATTACTGAAACCTTGCATGCCGCCTGCAAAAAGTGACTCCATCAATCCTGGCATGATTACACTCCTTGCGCTGGGGCGCTCATTAAGCCGCCTACTGGCTGGCTTGGTTGTGCTGCTGGCTGTGCTGGCTCTGCCTGTTTGTCGGTCTGCCCGGTGATTTCCTTAACCTTTTTCGTCAGGGATAAAATCATGATTTTCAGTGCCTGCCCGTACAGTTCCATGTCCATTCCGCCGTCCGTTTTTTCGACAAACTCCATCGCGTTTACCAGCAAAATACTGGCTGCCGGAGTCCATGCATTGAGCGGTATTTTACCCTTTGTTTGCTGGTGCAATAACATCATTAACTGCACAATTCCAACACCCAGCTTACCCGCCATATCGCCGTCAGCGTCCACAATTTCCAGCATGTACTTATGCGTCTGTTCGCTGAACATCAGCTTGCCGCCAGCCTGCACGACACGCTCAACCGTTGCCCGGTCTTTCTCGGGTACGGATTCATAAATGGCCTGGATTTGTTCTTCGCCCTGGGCGATAAAATCACCCTTTGGTTTTTGTTCTGGTTTCATGATGTCCCTTATTTGACGGTGGTGGCAGTCGCGTTGATCAAGCCCTGTCTGTGTGCCGATCCCATCAGGTTCGGCAAGTTGGTCGGGGTCTGCACTTTAAGATCAACGAGGTTATTGGTATTCGCGTATTTCTGGTCAGTCAGGCGGCGCTCTTCGGCAACCTGTTCGCGCTTGATTTTTGCCTGCTCTTCGCCAGCCTGCCATGACACGCCGGCAGTAGCCAAGCCAGTTACGGCCTGTACCTTCAGGTTGTTGCTGGCGATACGCGCCATTTCTGCACGCTCTGCGGTTCTGGCAGCCATCCATTCTGATTCAAACGTGGCAGGGGCGGCATTTTGCGCAGCGGTCATTGTTCCTTGCGCTCCCTCAATGCCGGCTGTTTGACTGGCAAGCATTTCACCCTGGGTTGCCGGGATACCGGCATTCGCGCCAGCGGAAGCACCGGCATCAGCCCCTGCTGTAGCCGCCGTTGAAGTGGCAGAAGATGCATACGCGGCCCCCAGCCCGGCAACCGCACCCACTGCCATCCAGCCAGCAGCAGCGTCCTTGTTGCCGTCAATCTCTGCTTTTCGCGCCATCAGGCCGCTGACTACCATTGTGCCTGCGGCAAAAAGCGCCCACCCTGTTGCGCCTGCTCCAGCGTAAGCGCCTGCAACGACCAAAATAGCGGGCATAGTTAATCTCCTTTATTGATGCCAAGTAAAAATTGTGAGTACAGCTTGCCGCGTTTGCAGAAGCTGCCTGTATTGATGCCGTATTGAATGAAGCCTGACTTCAGTGCCATGCGTAAAGCCAGCGGATTTGTTTCGGGTACGGCGGTGATAATGCGCAGCGCCGGGGTGTTCTCGAAGGCCCACTTCAAAGCCTGCTTGCCGATATCCACTGCCTTACCGCGTGCAGCCGGTAACAGGGCGGTGTGGCACTCAAACATAATGTGGCTCCTGCGCTCAAGCAGGAACACGCCGAACTCACCTACCTGCACCCATGTGATGTTCTCCCCCATCGGCGGGAAGTACATATCAGGATCTGTGTCGCCGTCATCCGTCAGCCAGTCGTAATTGGCGAGAATGCACTGGGTGATGAAGTCGATATCCGTTGTGGCGGAAATGTTCATGTTGGGCGGGGGCCGAGGGCGGCTACCTTTTCATTCCACGCGGCAAGGTTAGGTTCATAGTTCGCGGTGTCATCCCATACCGGAGCCGGGCCGAGGTTTGCTATAGCGGTATCCCATGCCGACTGTCTGCTTGCCAATTCTGACGCTGCGATAGCATCTGTACCACCGCCCGGATTAGCTCCGGGCCCAACGGGTGCGCCCGGTAGTGTTCCGCCAGGCTCAGGCGGCAACCATCCATCGCCACCTTGTACGCCGCCGTCAACCGTGCCGATAATCCCATCCAGATTCAAGCTCTCCACGTCACGGTACATACCCATGCCAGCCTGCAATATGGCGAACTGGTCATCCAGTGCTTTCTGCTTATTGGCGGCATCAAGCTCACTGGTGTTGATGGCGTTGATCGCTTTCTGGTACGTGTCGTAAAGCGAAGCCGCGCCTTGGTTGTTGGAAATGAGTAGCTTGTACTCGTTGTCTTTTCCGGCCAACTGTACCCGTGTGTCGTTCTCCAGCGTTGCGATACGCTCACGCGAAGCGAGTTCAGTATCAAGGCGGCTGGATAAAGCTACGCGGTCTGCGGTCGAAATGCCCTCACGGCTGGCAATCTCTGTCACCAGCTGGTCTTTGCGCGCGGCAATCTCGGCTGCGGATAAATCTTTCCGCAAGGCCATGTCAGCCGTCCACTTGTTCAGGTCGGCGTCAATGTTCATCTTGGCGACCTTTTCGCTGGAGTTGATCTGCAGCTGCTTGTTCGGGTCGATTGCGTTGAACTGCGCGGCATTGGCCTGAATATTTGCGTCGGCGGTGGCAATCGGTACGGCAGCTTTCAGCACTTCAGCCTGTGAAGCGCCTACCGCCATGCTGCTATTGGCAAGGCCGCGTGCGTTGGCCTGCTGTAAGCCGGTGGTTGCGGCCTGCTGCATCAAGGGGGAATTTGCATCGATCAAGCCTTTTACCCTGCCCTCTACTGTCTGCTGGTCGGTTACGTTCCAGCCCTGTGTGGTGGGTGCGCCGTATACGGGGGTGTTGGGGGTGGTAGAGGTGGGGGCGGGGGTGGCGGGGGTGGTGGTGGTCGCGGGCGCGTCGATTAACCCGGTCGCTCCGGTCGTTGTCGCGCCGGGCGTAGAGGGTGGCGCATAAAATGGATCGTCGATACCTGTGGCGGGATTGATTGGCATGGACTACCTTTCTTGATTTTTGGACAATAAAAAAGCCGCTCGGGGCGGCTGGTTGCTTTACTTTTGATACTTCCGGGCGCATTATGTTTGTGCGGTCGCCGGCGGGCGGGTAACTTAAGGGTGCTTAATCCATCTGAGAGCCGCAAAATCCTATAACGTCGATTAAGGACAACATCATGAAAAAATTATTATTCACCTTACTGTTTCTTTGCTCATCAGCTTTTGCTGATCAATCAACTGAAAATGCATCTGTTTATTCTCAACATCTGGCCGATAAAAATTCATTACCAGAAATTGAATCCGTCAATGAATTTAATTTTCGAGAATATTACAAGTGGACTGATGCCGATACAAACAGGGAGTACGCATTCCTTGCGTTAAATTTTATTGACTGGAGACAGACTACTTATATTGCAAAACATCCACATGAGTACGGGGAATCTAATCCATTTTTTTCAACCTCACACCCATCCGAGAGTGAAGTTAACTGGTTCTTTGCATCAACAACAATTATGCATCCGCTGATTTCTATGGCGCTCACCCCTGAGTATCGAAAGTATTGGCAATACTTCACAATCACTTTCACGGGTTTGGCCGTAGCCAATAATGCCAGGCTTGGAATTAAGATTGAATTTTAATTATGTTGCCATAACAAGGTAAGACAGATCAGACGTACAAAACACTTTTGTACCTGAGGCAGTCCATGCCACGGGGCTTCCATTGTTTATTCCATTAGATAGTTCTATAGTCCCAGACCCACCAGTCAAATGGGCAAGTACATAAACATTAGCGCTGTTATTCAGGCCGTTCATAACTGGTAAGATTTTTGATGACCCACCAACAGGCTGAACAACTGCTGGAAGCCCAGTAATTGTAAAGGTTGTTGCATTCGATGTGCCTGTAAATACCAGCGGTTGAAAATGTAAATCAACTTTCCCATTTTCAACCTTGTAAAGAGCCGTAGTAGTTGGGTTCACTGTGAACCCTGTTCCAGTAGCAGTAAATGATCCAGACACGCTATAGGTCATTTTGAACTGTGTAGTAGTAATTGCTGTTACATCTACAATAGCATTCGCTGCGAGAGTAATGGTAGTACCACTTGTTATTCCTTCAATTAACAGGTTTGCACCAGCAGTAAATAGGCATGCTCCAGCGCAGATCAACCGCTTGGTCGCCCCGGCTTGTGGAGCTGCTACAAAACCAGTACAGGTTGCTGTGCCTGTATAGTCAATTATAGTCCCAACTGAAGTGGCAAAAATATCTGGCGTGGTTGCAGATGCAATTGTTGTTTTCCCGCCTGTGTTGGTAGCTGTGGTGGCTGTGGTAGCTGTAGCAGTGTTCCCTGTGCAAGAAGCCGAGCTGCCTGTTGTATTCTGATTAAGAGTCGGGAAGGTACAATTTGCTAGATTGCCGGAGGATGGTGTTCCAAGTGCGCCGCCAGATGAAAGCACGTCTGCATCATTAACCGCGGTATTGAGCTGTGCGAGTGAAAATGAACCGAGTACGGCCGCATTCCCTACTGATGTGATATGCCCGGTCAGATTCGCGTTTGTTACCACTGTCGCCGCATTACCTACCGAGGTTACGCCACCGGTTAGGTTCGCGTTGGTGGTTACATTCCCAGCCGTCAACCCTGCCGCCGTGCCGGTACAGTTTGTCAGCACGCCGGAAGCCGGTGTTCCCAAGGCGGGCGTAACAAGTACCGCGCTGGTCAATGTCGGCGCTTGCGTGCGCACAAATACACCTGTTCCGGTGGTATCGGTCAATGCCGTAGCCAGCGCAGCAGAACTTGGTGCCAGCGCCGCCAGCGCATCCGCCACGCTCAACGCTTCATACGCCGTACCGGCTGCATTCACGCGCAGGAACTTGCTGCCGTTGCCGGTATACCCTGCCAGCTTTGCCATGGCGGTTTCAATCGCGGTGAATTCGGCGCGCATTGAGGCGGACGATCCTGCCGCGTGTGAGGCCGGGGTGCCGGTTTTTACGTAAAAGTCAGTGGGCATATTTATTCCCTTTCGATCTATTTATAAACATAGGGATTACTTGTAAATTATTTTCCACATGAAGGCCGCACACCGTACGTCCATTAATCGGAATAACATGATCCACTTCCCATTTATTTCCTGTTAATTTTGTGCGTAATTTAGCCAATGCATAAATTTCTTTAATAATGAATTTATTTGCCCATAATGGCATTGCATTACCTGTCCGTGCATCTCCAATTCTGCTTCGAACTACAATAGATTTTTTCCTCCATTCACGGGCGTATTCCGCTACATATTCTTTATTTTTATTAACCCACTCTTTGTGAGTTTTAAAACGATGCCCCCTAGTTAAAGCGGCATATTCTCTATTAGCTTTTCTACATACCTCCAAATTGAGCAATCTATATTTTGCAGCTGCTTTCCTATTTTTTGCTCTTAGCTCTTCGCTTCCCTTGAAGTCCGTCATTAACGAGTTCTCCTGCGTGGGGTGAATTGCATCACCACGCCTGTAATTGAAAAGGGTTCGATATAGTCAGAGTTACCGCTAAACATCAGCGATACGTTTTCAGAGGTGCCGCCGATTGAGAAGCGACCAGGTGCAAGGGTTACGCCGTCCCAAGTGAATTCATCCCAGATAAATTCGTCCCAGACACCTACCCCGCTCAGTGACAAAATGCCAGACAAGGTATCCGGCTGCAGTTTTAGCGTGGTGCCGTAGTCCAGCGAATAGCCGAAGGTGAATTCCGCGTAGCTGGTTCCAGCCACTTCAGGTAAAGCAGAGCGCCAGCGCTTCAATGTACCGGGTGATTTTTTGTTGCTGTACGAAAGGTTTGCGTACCACGCGATATTTTCACCGTCAAAGCTAGTACCGGAATCCAGTTCGTAAACATAGCCGTTGGCATCACCGAAGAACATGCGCTCAGATCCGGTAGACCATTCCTGCGAACAGCAGCAGGTTGCTGGTGACGGGAAAAGTTGGGGCACCATGCCCATCAGCTTATTGCCTTGGAAGGTCACGTACAGGGCATAGCCATCAGAGAAAAATAGCCGGTACTGGTTCTTTTCGCGGCAGATCATCGAGGCTACGGCTTTTGATTTCTGCTGAATCATCCAGCGCCGGATATTCTTGCTGATGGTCGCAGACTCAAAGTTACCGTATGCCTGAGACTGTCCGAACTGGGTCAGGCCGCGGTCATCGAGTACGGTGGTCTGGCTCAAGTGCTGAATGGTGTAGGGTATCGCCCCAGCTTCTTCCTGCACCTCAACCAGCTGCCAGTCCAGCGACGAATTGCCATACAGCATCTTGGCCGAGTTGCGGGTGAAGATCAGCAGCGCACCGCCTTGTGCTGTACCGATCTGGCTGTCAAATGCCGAAACGGTTTCACCCATTGAGATTTCACCGGCGCCGTAAACGGGGGCCCACAGGTACGGATAGGTGGTGCCGCTATGTTGTACCGAGCTGCCGAAGGACAGGAACAAGTGCTTCTTGTGTATCCACAGGTGTAGCGGGTAATCCGCGGCCATGCCGGTTGTGATAGGTACGTACACGGTGCCGTCGAATTCAAACGCCCGGTTTACGCCGGAACAGCCGTACATCCTCACCGAGCCAGTAGCGCCGCCGAAGTTGCTGTTTGCGAATTCGTAGCGGCCACCAATAGCGAGGGTGATTGCAGTTTCGGCACCGGATAAGGTGCATGTCACGCCGCCCGTCAGCGTTGCCGCGCCTGCAACAAAGTGGCCTGTTCCACCGGCAGGGTTGGTGATAATGAAACGTCCCGCCGCATTGCCGCTGGCGAAAGTACCGGTTCCGGTGGTCAGTACAACGCGCTTTAAGGTTGCGGTGACTGCCCCCTGGGTGAGCGTTGCACCCTCAGCCGGTATCGCTACGGCACCAGCAGTAAAGGTGATTTCGTTGTAAAGCGTCACTTGCACCCAGCCAGCCGCCGAGCTTTTGTAGATATCGCAGGCCGTGCCACCGGCATTATTGCGGAAGCCGTAAAGAACATCACCCAGCATCCACACGCCCAGCACATTGCCGCTACCCGGTATCGCGGTGATCAGCGCGCGGTACACGTCAGCAGACAGGTTTTGGTACTGCGCACCCAGCAAGGCAGTTGCGTTACCACCGGTGTAATTCGTCGCGGTACACACGGCTACAGTGGCGGCTGCTATCTGCAAATTCTCGCCCGACGTGAAAGCACCACTCGATTGCGTGATGATAAAGCCGGTGGCGTTTGATGAAACAATGGTAGCTGTCTCGCCAGAGGTCACGCCGGTGACCGTATTCCCCCATGCCCAGCTGCCGGTGATCGTGGCAGGGAGTTGTTCAAACACTGCAGCAGTCGGCGCGGTACGTCCATCAAAGCATTCATATCCGCCGCTCCGGTCATAGCCGCCGTTGACCGAGCATTCAACGTTCAGGCCTTCCCGAAGCACACCGGGCTTCATCACGATAGGCGGGGTCTCCAGATCAAGCCCGCCGCCCAAGGCGAAGTAGTCGGTTTTAACCGGTACGTTGGGCAGGTTCAGCATAACGGCCTAGCCAGCGTAACTTCAGGCAGGTAGTCGTTTTCAATGCGCGTCATCAGGCGGTTAAACTCTGTTTTGCCGTGGCTATATACCTCGCTTGCCGCCTCGTTCGCTGCATAGAACATCAGTGCCCGGTACACAATGGCCATGTGGTAATGCACGGGCAGCGACGGGATATCAGCGTCTGCCGTCATTTCTGTAGGGCAGGTGAAATAGTCGCCGGTCACGGTGTAGCCCACCAGCGGTACAGGGCCCAGTCCCAAAGACTTTGCCGGGGTGATCGTAATATCGTAGGGCTGTGAGTATGAGGTGCGGTTTGAACCAAGCTGATAATGGTTGCGCCATGCCTCATAGTCGATATATTCCATTTCGACTTCGGCGTCAGTTCCAGTAGCTGTCAAATAATTGCGGAATGAATCACGCGCCCACATGCCGAAGTTTGTGGCGCCGGCCTCTGCCGGGGTGTATGTCGCTTGCCCGTTGATGGTCGCAAATCCAGCCAATGACGTGCGCTTCCAACCCCAGTCTTGGTGCTTTCCCTGAATATCCATCCAGGCCGCATTAATCCAGTTGGCCAGCCGCCTTCCCTCCCCAGTCTGGCTGATAGCCGTAGTCAGGTCTGCCGTCCCGCTTCCGCTTTCGTCCTTCAGTAGATTTACCAGTTCGAGGTAGGTTGACATTTTTTCCCTTTAAAATTACTTGACATGGCTCTCTTCTGAAAAGCCATATAAAACAATTTATGAAACGGTTTATGAAACGGTTGCGGAGAAAGGCGTGGCTTCTATGCCGGATGAACTTGTCACGCCGGTAAATGCATACACACCAGATTTCAGGTCGGTTACTTCGAACCAGTCACCGATTGTCAGGCCGCCGGTTGTAGTACCGTTCAGCGTTACCGTGTCAGAACTTGCGGCAGTGTTGTAGCCAAGCACTGCGGCGGCTCCGTCAGAAGTGGTATGTACCGTTCCCTGAATAACGTCAGTTGCATTTCCGACCTTGACGATGTACGAGCCGGATGTATTGACCAGGCCGATCACAAACTTGTACTTGTCGCCGGAACCGGTTGACTTTGGAAGAGTGGTGGCAAAACCAGCCAGCAATTGCAATGACATCGTGCGGCCGGCATGCTTTTCGCGTACCAGTGTCGATGCCGCAGTCAGTGTGACGATGGGCGAAGTGATGAAGCCCAGAATATCCAGCTGCGCGAGTGCCTTGATTTGTGCCAAACGTGAAACAAAAATACCAGTGAATGGACGTCCTAACATGATGAATCTCCTTTAATGTGCGTTTCCGCTTTGAGTTAAAAGCACCAACCGGAATAGATGGCACCCGTTTACTGCTTGTTACGCCTGGGCAAGCACCCGCTTCAGCCACGCCTCACCTTTTGGTGTGTCACCAATCACAACAAATGGGTACACTTCTGCGGTGTGAGTTGGATAAACATATTTATCCTCACCTTCGGTATCCTTCATCTTGACGTTATCAAAGGTCGTGCCCTTCGCGCGTGCCAGCACCTCAACGTAGCAACGGCGCACTTTTTGCTCCGCACCGCGTACAAAGCGCTGCACGCGGCCATTGACGAATACTTCCGGGAATGGATTGGCATTTTTATCAGTTGATGGATGGACACGCACAGTCACTTCCTCATTCATGAAGGCCATTTCATCCAGCCATTTCTGATTCGTAGCTTCGATACCTACCGGCTCGATCAGATGATGCCCGTCTACCGCTTCAGATTTCGCCTTGTTCAGTTCGCCATCTGCTTGAATTTCTCGAACGCCGTCTTGTCCGACTTTTTGCTCCTGTGATTCGACCATTTTTCGTGGTTTGTATACTCTTGGCATTGCAGTCTCCTAAATAAAAAACCGCCCGAAGGCGGTCAAAAGTTACAGCTGCACTACTGTATTAAGTAGTCGATGGACGATCGGGCAAACAAGAAATATTCTTGAATGTCGATGCAGTGATACCAGAAGCTGTCCAGCTGGTTGTGCCAGCAGTGAATGCGCTACCAGTAGGGGAAGTACGCACTAGACCATAGGCAATCGGGCAGATGGTGTCTGGCAGGGTCGGGAACTGTGGGGCCAGACGGAAAGCGCCGGCAGTGGTCGTCACGCCGGTGTCTGTGTCCACAATTGAACCCTGACACAATTTGATTGCGCCAGCTTCTGTTACGCCCCATACCAGCACCGTTGCCTGGTTGGCGGCAAGCGCAGGGAAAGCCGCCCCAGTTACGCCGTCAGTTGTGGGTGATGCGGTGTTGGTTTGTGCTGCCAAAGTGGTGCCGAAGCGCCCCTTGAATGAGCACTCGGTTGTTACAGTAGTGGTATAAGTGCTGGTTGTACCCAGAACGAATGCCGCGCTGACGTGATTAAACACGACTGGTGCAAATGCTTGTTGTTCCATTTTGATTCTCCTTAAAAAGTAAAACCCGCCGAAGCGGGTTGTTTTTGATGTTGTTTTGCGAATTAATTTAAACAGCTACTACGTAAAATAATTGTCGTGGTCGATTGTTGTAACAAAGTCTTGAACAAAACTTTCCGCTACCTCTTTTTACATCACTTCGTTTTTTTTGGAATTCCTTGCCGCATACCCCACATACGCATGATGTCTTATACGATGTAAACGGAGCCATACCTTTGATGTCCGGCCACACCTCGCCCTGCATTGGCGGCTGCCCGTTATGAATTGAACGGTGCGCCGCCTCAGTACATGCAAGGAGATTTGTGATCCGGTTATCTCTCCGATTTTCATTAATGTGATGTACAACAATATCAGGATTTAAATACATTGATCCATTATGCTCCACCAAAAAATGATGGGTAGGATCAACATCTTTCATCCATATTTCCATTACTAAACGATGCTCAAAAATGTATTTGCCATGGGACTGAAAGGGATGATTATCTTCTACAGTAACGTATAAATAACCCTCTGCATGGTATGTTCTACCACCCTTCCACATGTAGTGATCTGCTCCTTTAGGCGGATTATGCTTGCGCACTTTTAACGAGCATTCCACTGAGCAACATATCACCCCGATTTTCCCATGTGGAACCAAAAAATCAACTCCACAAGCAGGGCAAATCTTTTTTACTCTTGCGTTTTCATAACGCTCCGCAATAAGTTTCCCACGGCACGGCTGCGAACAAGTCTTCGCGCTATCAGCACGATTAGGCCAAACACTAAAAGACTTCCCACATGTTACGCAAACTTTTTCGACTTTCGACATAATGTTCTCCTGTAATGAAGAACACTGTAACACCAATATTGGCGTTACATATTAAAATATGCTAAGTGTCTGTTTTAATTAATTTTATGCTAACGAGGCTACTCCCGCCTCTATAACCGCCATGCGGCCATTGTTCACCACCAAGGCAGCGGACCAGAAGGAAGCGCCACAGTAGCCACGCTGACCAAGAATGTCGTTCTTGTCTTTTGTGGTATGAGGAATCACGTTCATGTCGAACGAATCCTCACCTTTCAGGGCGATGTCATACACAGCCTCTTCGCCGCACACGATGAACGGGTAAACGTCAATCGCTGTCGCGGCTGCGGTTGTGGCGTACAAAGCTGCATTGGCACCGCCAGCATCAGCATAAGCTGCCAATTCAGGGCTGAGAACAAAGCGGAACTCTTCGCACGAACCGATTTCCTTTGGGCTCAAAGGGCTGACACCGGCATATTTCGCAGTGGGTACAAAGCCGGGCAACTCGCGTACATCAGCGGCCGCATCGGTATGCACCATCACCAGGAATGCCTCTTCAATTGCCGAAGTGTCATACAAAGGACCGGGACGAATGACGCGGCTCTTCTTCTCAGCATGGTTTGCCATCAGGCCGCGAGCGGCACGACGCAACACGTTCAGGCTGATTGCAGAAACTACCGTAGCGCGAGAAGTACCGCCAGAGTAGAACACGTTGGTGCATGCCTTCATCGCGCCGTAGCGAATCATTTCCTGCACCAGACCCATACGCTTGCCCATGATGCGGCTCATGTCCTTTGGGATGTCATCTTCGTGCAGGTCTGCGGTCTTGTTTGTCCAGCCGTAGATTGCGCCGTACTGATTCAGCTGCACGTTCACATACTGGTCAGTCAGCGTTTCAGCTGCTGGCGTTACACCTTCTTGCAGCAGATGTGCTACCGCAGTCACAGACCAGCGGTTGATGGTATTGGCGTTTGTGGTTGCACCGCCAGTTGGGATAATGCGACGATAGCTGATATTGTCGCCCTTGTTTTTGGGGATCTGCTTCATCTCACAGCCCAATGCCAGAACCATAGTCGGTTCCGCATAAGCAAGAGTTTCGCCCAAAATTTCATTAACACGACCTGGTGACAGGCTGTATGCTTGGATAGTCATTTGTATTTCTCCTTAAAGTTTATCGTCGCTTGCCAGCAACTCTTTCGTAACCGGCAAGCATTGCTTCTTTTGAACTCAATTCACCGGATGGCGTCTTGGTTCCGCTGGTTGGTGCAATAGCTGCTGCGAGTCTCGCATTGCTTTTTTGAGGGACTGGTTTGGCTGGTGGCTCTGGTGGCTTGACGGCTTTGAGTGCTTCTTTGTCGCGCCACGCCTTGAACTCATCCAGCATTTCGGAAACGTAGACAGGATCTTCCGAGCGGATAAACATCGATCTTTCACGCGCCGGCAGGGATTGTTTCCACGCCCCGAACTCTGGCGTTTCCCGCATCGTGTAAAAGTCACTATGTTTATCAATCACGGTCTGCAACGCAGAATCAAACTCCTTCTTGCGCTCGACCTTGATCTGCTCGGCCACCAGCTTGCCAACGCTATCGGGATCGATTGCGCCGCTTTTGCTGGACAGCATCTTTGAAAAGGCGCTTCTGAGTGATGGCGCAAGTTCAGGAAATTCCTCCATCACCTCCTTCATCATCTCGTCCACATCCGCTGCGTTGGCCGCTGCATCACTAGGTGCAGGTGATGCCGCAACTTTCTGCTGTAATTGCTCAAGCGTCTGCTTCAAAGCGCCGTAGCGTCCGCCATCATCACGGGCACGCTTCTCGATTTGCTTTTCCAGTTCTGAAATCCGCGCCAGCTGCGCTTGCAATCCTTTTACTTGCTCATCCAAAGAGGGCTCCGGCGGAATAACTTCGGTCGGCTCATCTACTTTTTCAGTAACAACTTCAACCGTCGCAACCACTTCTTCATGTGCCTTTTCAGGGTTGGCTATAGCGTCATAGCCTTTCTGAATTGCAGAAGTCGTATCGTCAGGTTTGATTGCATCGCTTGCGATTACTTCGGTTCCAATGTCCATCAGGTTCTCCAAAACAAAAAACCCGCACTAGGCGGGTAACATTCAGTGAGCGACGTTTCCGTGGTTCACTGCAAAACAGTGGGGGTTATTAGCGCCCGGTAATTCTCAAGCTTCATCCTCTTGAATCGGGTTTGGAGTCCCGATTGAGAGCAATTTTTTTACCTCTTCAATTCGTCCGCGCAGCCTGGCTGTTTCTACTTCGCCAAGACCGCTGTTGTCGTTTTGTTTTCTGAGCGTATCCAGGCGCGCTGTGTATCTGGCTTCCAGCTTTTGCCATACCGGATCATTCAATTCTTGCGGCGTCAATATTTCGCTCATTGCTGAAACGCCTGTCCATTCTCAGCCCTGCCGGGCGGCTCGAAACTTGGCTCTGCCACTTGCTTCGCCTGATTTTTGCCCATTGATAAGGCGATCTGCGCGCGTAACTTCATTGCAGATTCGGCAAGCGAAGCTTTAATCTGGTCGGCACTCATTTCCTTATTCGTGCCGGCCTGCAAGTTGGCAATCTGAATATCAATGTTCTTTTCCCATTGTTTCAGCGCGGTGTCAATCTGGTGGTGCTGGTCTTCCAGTGTCAATCTGGCTTGGACTTCGTTCTTCGTATCTTCAGATTTGATCTGTGCCACTTGAATGCGCGCGTCTGCCGGAGGCTGGCGCTTGGCCATTTCTGCTTTCTTCTCTTCACTCAGCAGTACTTTCTCGGCATCAAAGCGCTGAGACAGCAAGAATTCCTTATAGACCAACTCAGGGTCTGCGCCATACGCAGGGTTCAACGACATCCCAAGCATTTGCATCAGCATCTGCGACTGTGCATCACGTTCAATCAACACGGATGATCCGCGCGCATCAATTGTGAAATCCTCCTTCATCGAATCGTCTTCGCCGTGAATCAGCAGGTATTCGTAAAATCCGCTGATATTGTGCTTGGTCACATCGTCATCATAGATATTGGTCACCCGGCGCAACATTGATGTACCGTTGTTGTGCTGAATCTGAATCCCGCCGCGCGTTTGATTTCCTTGCGGGACATTGCCTTGCAAGATCATTGGCAGGCCGGTTTCTTCTTCGGCCGCCTTCATCCAGAATTGGATGATATTCATCATTTCATTCTGCATTGACGGGGTAATGATCCAGGTTATGGCGTCGCGGATATTGCCGCCGTCATAATCATCGGATGTGTAGTAAACCTTGTGAGGCCCAACCGTCCAAACCCCATCCGCCGGGACAATCTTCTTGCGGTCGATGATCAGGATAGGTGCGCCAGATACACCAGCGTTGTCGTGCATCATGCGTGTACCAGCATTCACGCCTTCTTGACTGGTACGCATTTGCCTGGAAACTCCGGTACCGGTCCATGTGCCGGGCTTGTATTGCCAGCGCATTACCTGATACGGGAATCTGCCAGAGTCAAACGGGGAAAGCGTAGCCTTGATAATAGTGTCGTTGACCATCACCCCAATAATTGGGTATTGGTCATTCTGATTCTCGTCGCAATCATCCTGGGCATATTCTTGGGTTTCTGTATCCTGATCTGCATTTATCAGGCCCAAGTCCTCATCTTCGCGCTCCGCTTTTTTGAATTCATACCCGCAAGCCTCGAGATCCGCTTTTGACACGTAGCCATGGAAGTACCATATTTGGAAAGTCTCGTTTGCTTTTTTCCCATTCCGTCCGCGCGTGCTTACGCCGGTACTTGTTATGATTGGGCCTTCTTCCAGAATCTTGTCGATTGCATGAGAAATATAACTCGGGTCATTTTTCAACTCTGACAGCAGGCGTGAGTTAATTTCGTCCTCTTCCCAGATGTACTTGCCACGGTGAATGTCTTCTCCGCAAGCAGGATCCGGGTACAGATTCCACACGTTCACGCGGCGATTCTTCGGCACGATGTCATCCTTGATGATCATCTTGACGCCTTCTGGTGTCTTGATCACTGCGCGCTTACGCACCATTTCAGGGAATGGGCCTTTCAGCACGCCCGTGCCAATCTTTGCGGAATCATGGACTACTTGGCGGTTCTGCCCGTTTGACCCGCATTCGCGCAGCCAGTCATCAATCTGCGTTTTTGCTTTTTCTGCGGCTTTAGCGGCCTTATCCATTTCCTTTTTCGCCAAGTCGCCAACAGTCAATTGTTTTGCGGCTGGCTGCATGATTGGCTGTCCAGTTGCATCATCCATCATGGGGCGGCCATTCACCATATGCGGCATCATCTGCGGCTCGCCATTCTCGTCAGTTACCGGTTCAGTAATTGCCAGCCCGGCCTCATCCTCTGCCGGCGTTGTATCTTCTGATTTTGAAATAAGGTCCGGTTTAGGTGTTGGACGAATTCCAAAATTACTATCATCACTCGGCAATAGCTTATCTGCCACATGCGCCGCAGCTGCATTCACGTAGCGACTGGTGATATTGACAAAAACATTCGAGCGAGTGGACTTCTTCGCCTTGCGTTCAGTCGTTACGCGACCATCGGAAGACCGTGGCTTTATCTGCTTTTCTTCCCGATTAGAGTCATCGATCCCCTCGTAATGCTCTTCGTCTTCACGCCAGATTTGCTCAATACCGGAGTCAGCGCGGCCTTTGATTGCTTCCTCGCGCAAGTCGCGCAAAGCAGAGCTTAACGCTGACAGCCTTCTTTCTTTGCTGTCGTCGGTATTAGTGGCTTCGCTCATAGTGTCCTTGCTATTCAATGATCAATTCGCCGGGCGCAATAACTTGAGCCGGGTGCGCATCAAGCGCATCAAGACGCGCCTTCACCTCATCCGTCATAACCTTGGCTTCGTTCAATGCATCCGCCACGATCTGCGCAGCCTTTGATTCAGCCTCTGCAATGATCAGTTCAGCCTGTTTACGCGCGTCAACTTCCATGGCGGCGATTTCATCCAGGGCTTTTGCCACTTCATTGATCACAGAAAAGCGGCGGTTCTCGCGTTTCATTACATCAGCTGCGTTTTCGCTCATGCCTTCCTCGCAATGCAGGTTGCGGTGATAGCGGCATTTGTGCCAACAGTTGTCAGCCGTGGTCGGGAAAATTCAGGGGATTCGACCACGCGCTCCATGCCGGAATCGGAAGTCCGGGTGATTGCTGTACCCTGTGCATCAGCGCACGCCAGATAAGTTGTGCCGTCACCACCTTCCCATGCTGCTGTTGCAGCACCCCATGTGCCAGTGAAATACACGGTGCGATCCGAGTATTCGGCAAACATGGCAGGGATTGGCGCACCAGCAGGGTTTGCGCTGGTCAATGGCCATGTGAACTTGAGCACCTTGCCCTCAACTATGGTTGCCTTGGTCAATTCAGCTGTTGCCATTTTTATGCTCCTTTAAATGCAAAAACCCGCCGAAGCGGGTTGTGTGAAGTCGGTGTGCAGGGGTTAAACCTGCAGTTTTCGAACTTAAATGGCGATTTTCGCGCCAATCATTTAACACCAACACGGCATGGAAACTAATATCCCGTATCGTTCGGCGGCATTGGCCTCGGCGGTCTGCTATTAATTACCATGCGTCTTGATGCTAAATACAGATTCAGACTATGCGTTAGCACATCGGTTGCTGTTTTTGTAGTGGATGCGTCAGGTGGTTATTGCCTGGTTGCCATCTACGGGTTAGACATTGACCACACAGTGTTTCGTGTGGCTTAAATATTGGGAGCCGAACCGCCGAGGACTACATCCTCGACCGTTTAGCAATCCCCGGCGCGGTGGCAACCGCGCCGTTAGGTGGCTAAGAATCTGTCCGCCCACAGCCGACAGCTCTTCGTAACCACCAAAGCAAGGCCACCAAATTAACGGCGGTTCTTGCAGGCCTGTGAGACCGCTCTCTCATGGAGTTATCATGATTGAGCTTTCACTAAAAATCCGCATCAGCTACAAGCAGCTACAACAAATCATCGTGTTCCTGCTCATGCTTTTGCGGTAGCATCAAGCCAGTGGTGAAAACTGCTGGCCTTCCACTTTTTTCGCAAGGTCAAAGTCTAACCTTGCATTCAAGAGAGACGCGCTAAAGCGCGCCCCTTAATTTAACGTTAGATGATTACTTAATATCCCATTGTTGAGGATAGGGGCTCAAAACTTGCCGTTTTGATCATTCCAGTTTGTTTCGGCGCGACCAAGAATTTACGCATCAACGGCTCTTCTTTGCGTGCCAGGCAGTCCATTGCGTCATCATGTGCGCCAACAGGGAAGGAAAGGTACTCGCTCCTGAAATCTTCCATGATGTCTCTTTGGTGTCCGCCAGACATTTGCCTGATCATTGTTTGCGGCATCCAGAGCTTGCCCTGCTGAAACGATGGAATCATACGGCGAATTCTGTCTTCCTTCCTTGTCCCACCGCCCAGCTCAATGATCTTGAATCGGTACTGCTTCCGCTCCTGCTCAATTTTGATGTGCTCGATATCGGCCTGCAGCCCATACTGTTCATACCCAACCGCAGCGGGCCGGTATCTGCGCACCAAGTCGAACAATGCTTCCGTGCGCTCGGTCAGGTTCAGCCTGTCCCTTACGCCATCGAGTACATATTCGTTACCGTCTGCGCCGATACCAACCACCCACATCGAAGTGAAGTCGCCGCGCGACTTGCTCTTGCCACTGGACGGGTCAACTAAAATAATTCTGTTCGTCGCTGCCGGCTGGCGCGTCCAATATGAAAGCCATTCAACCTTGAATTCTCCGCCGCCAATTGGCCGCGGCTCTTGCTGATATAACGCTGACCATGTTCTGGGCTCGCGCTTTGCATTCTCGATCATCTGCGCTGTGAACCATTCCGGCCAAAGCGGCTCACCGACCTGCCTCCCAAGCAAATCATCTTCCATCGCCTCCATGGGCAACGAAACGAGCATCCAACGCTGAGATGAGCTTTCTAAATCCTTAATCAGCCGCCCGGCCAGATCATCTTCGTGCCAGCGTGTCATTATCAGTACAGTTGCAGCGCCAGGCTTTAACCTCGTACTCATATCATCACGCCACCACGCCCACTGCTTATCTCTTATGGTCTGGCTGTCTGCGTCTTCGCGGCTCTTGATTGGGTCATCGATCACAGCCAAATCGGCGCGCCGACCAGTAATTGATCCTCCGACACCAGCCGCAAAGTATTCCCCGCCTTGTATCGTATCCCATCGGCCTGCCGCAGTACTATCGGCAGATAACCCGCAATCTGGGAAAGCACGCGCATGCTCCTGGCTTCCTACCAAATTCCGAACTCTGCGCCCAAAGCGTTCCGCCAACTCGCCAGTATGTGACGCTGCAATTACACAGCGGTCTGGGTGCCTGCCGAGATACCATGCAGGGAAACCAACGCTTGAATAAGTAGATTTTGCGCTGCCTGGCGGCATGGTAACAATCAATACATCGAGCTCACCGCGCTCCACCATCTCCAACCCGTCAATCAATAATAGATGGTGCCGCGCCGGAGTAACATCCAGCGTCAGTGACGCATAAGCAGCCAATGATTCGCGCGCCCTGTCCGCCTCTTCCTGCTCTAACAGTTCGAGCAGCTCAACTTCCTCGTCATTTGTCAGGGCCATACAGCTTGTTTTTCAATTCTTTTATCCGCTCTCTGCGCTTTTCAGCGGGGAGTTCGGTAAGCTTCATGTCAACGTCCATTTTGGAGCGATCTACCAACAAACCATTTAATTTCGCACGCAGCTGCACGGCCGCAACCATCGCACCGCCATTTTCCTTGACCTTTGCCACTTCGAACGCTGCCGCAGCCTCTGTCATAGCCTGCTCAAGCCCGTACTGCAGCTTTTCAATTACCGGTAAACGCAAAGCATCGACCCTCGCCCTTACATCGCCCCTCGCCATTAATTGATATGCCTTGTTCTGCACTGTTTCTGGCTTCATCCCAGCCGCATCATAAGCAGCGCGGTAGGCGTCTGCCTGAGACATCCCGCTGACTACTGCCTGGCAGAACTTTTCTTGCTTCGGAGTCATATAATCCCCGCATTATCGCGAAGGTTCATGGCCATGTATTCATAGCAAGCGCGTGGTCCACCAAAGACTTTATCCACTAACGCATATTTCTCAGCGCTCAATCCGCAAAGCCATTGCGTATAAGGTTTAAGCCTTTTCAGTAGACTCTTAGCGCTTTCGCCAACGGACACCCCGCCTCCGCCGCCGGCGTTCATGTTTGTCAGATTCTTATGCTCCGCGATTAGCCGCTTTTCTGCCGCATACGTTTCCATGTCGCTATCAAACATCGCAAGAACGCGGCACTCGACCAGTGAGCCGAATGCAAGAATTTCTCGAATCCGGTCGTTCTTTACACCGGGCTTACCACGTTTCGCATCTAATTCATGCTGAAACATGCGCCGCCCATGCCCTTTCCCTATATAGAACACATCACCATTAAAGGAATCGGTTAGTGCATAGACGTATGGGGCTCCTGAACGAGTTGCTACTTCGTTATCAAACTCGCGCTTACCACTCTTTAATGCTGGCATATCAAACCTGCGTCACAGCCTTGGATGTATCAGGATTGAGCACGTTATGGATCTTCTCTGCCGTCTCATTCAGGTAAGGGATCATTTCCTCATCGCTTACGCCAAGCAGCACCTCATGCGAGATATTGCCGTACTCATCTTTGGTCAGGCGCACAATTACGTCATTTGGGTTTCCCATGATCAGCCCTTCTTTGAGGCCACTCGGTCATAGCCGGCCTTGATTGATTTCTCAGTCTCGGCGCTATCAGCATTCTGCTGCTGCATCATCTGCTCGTACCAGGCCTTGTGGTCCAGGGCGGTTTCACCAGCCTCGACGGCATCCATATACGCTTTACGTGTTGCCAGTAAACCTTTCGTGTCAGCCATTTTGTCCTCGCATTCCGATGTTCCCGGCCTTGTTGTATCCGGCCATTATTGAATTTTTTGCCTCTTCAGGGGATTGTTCGCCAGCGGACAGAATGTCACGAGCAGCCTGGAGTGCTTCATCTACCGTGGCAAATACCTGCTTTTGCTCACCGCCCTCATCTTGCCCATCAAGGCTTGTGGTCATTGCGGGCAATGCGCCCTCCTGCTCTTCTTCGGCCTGACCTTCAGTTTCAACGCTGAATTGCCCGTCACTTGTCTTGCATATCTTTACGCACAAGACTTCATCCTGCTGTCCCATCTCGTCCATCTCGTCCATTATTTATGCCATCCCTGAGAAATCATGAATAAATACACGCAACCTGCCAGCAGCATTGCCAGCAGGCCGTGCAGCGACCATTTGCCGAAAGAGGCATATTTTTCATCCAGCCATTCCCTGATAGCCTCTTTTACCGCCTCTTTCGTTGCGTCATCGACGCGGCGGCGTTCGTTGGTAATGGCATCAAGTGCTTCTTTTACTCTGGTTGTATCTGTATCAGCTGTCATAGTAAAAATCCTCTTTCTTGCATAAAATCAACAGGGTGAGCTGCTGATTTTTGGTGGTTACACGTTGCGCGCAACAATTGAATGTTGTCGTCTGTATTTGATCCGCCAAGTGCAAGAGGCATGATGTGATCCATATGATAGTCAGCGCCCAATGGCAAGCCGCAACACGAGCACCTCCCTTTTTGAAGGGCAAATAGGCGTGGGATTAATCCTTTTGATAACTTGCCGCCGTCAGCACGTATTCTAGCTCGGCGATTATGACTGAATATTCGAATAGCTTCTGGGTTCGCCTTCGCCCATGCTGCACAGCGCGCACTTTCACTTAATCTATTGGCTGCCCGATACCGGGACTGGCGCGCGTTGATCTTGGCTTTATTCGCAGCATAGTAATCTGCCTTTTGTATGCTGATCTTGGCTGCGTTGGTCGTATAGCTTTCAGCGATGCAGCATTTACAGCGGTCCTGAAGCCCGTCTCGTCTATCAGCGTGCTTGCTAAACGCACTCTTCGGCTTGGTTTCGTTACACTTTGAGCAGATTTTCATCTTGCACTACTCTGATATAGGAATAACATTCAACAATATCCAGTGCTGAAACTGAACTATTTGATTAGCGTCAAGCGCACAGGCTTGCTCGAAGCGGATAGTAGCTTGTAATTCTGCGGAGGCTCCATTAGCTTCTTGGGAACTGTTGGCAGAGGTGCTGGAACGAGTCTTATTTCTGGCTTCGGACAACAGGCGCTCATAGCGATCATTGATACGAGCAACACTATCATTGAGTTCTTTGGATATTTCAATTTCATTCTCCTTCTGTTTGATGATAGTCTGCCTTGCTTGTTCGTCAGCTACCTCGATACGTGTTTCCAGCTTCGCTATTTGAGGGAGGTATTTTTCAGTCGCTTTCTTGTCACCAAAATGAAGCCCCGCCCCGCCTAGCGCTATGGCCAGCGAAAATGCGCCGATCGCCTTCCAGTTTGATAGTAAGAATGTCATTTTTCGCTTAATGGCTGGGTCGTGATCACTCGCAAAACAGCGTTACCTACTGTCAAGATTGCCATCCCGTACCCATATATATTGCCGGCCACATACGGCTGCAGGAACCCAAACGCAACCTCGCCAACGCCCATAACTGCAATAAGAATGTTGAACATCATGGTCTTAGACCGCGCTATCCTGCTAATCCATTTTTTCATGCCGACCCCTGGGTATAAGTGGGTGTTCCGTCCTTGAATGTGGCCGTCATCACCTGGCCGCGCGGGTTGTCGCTGATGCCGATATGTACCCAGCCATAGCTGTTTTGCGTCACGCCCTCGACGATGATCTGGTCGATATGCTTCATGATGTGCGGCTTGGCCGCGATTGTGCGCACAATTGACAGCGGATCCCCAAAGGCTGGCGCGCCAAAATCGCAGCCATGTCCCTTCGGGTGTGCCTTGCGGTCAAAGTAAACCTGCCATGATTCCGGCGTTTGCTCAACTTTCCGGCGCAGGCACCATGCCGCATAGTCTTTTTGGGTCAGCACACGCTCTAGTTTCTCGCAGCGGTAGCCGGATGTAACGTTGATACGGGTTCCTGGTACAACAGAATTCAGCTCTGCGCGCACCAGTTCCATCACCTCCGCCAGCTTGATCAGCTCTGAAATGACATCGCTATTCGGCTCGTTATCAATGCCCATGCGTATAGCAGTATCCGAGGCGGTAAACTCGGATAAGCTGAAATGTGGGGTCAATTGCATGGCGGACACCAATAAAAAGCCCCGCACTGGGCGAGGCAACGGGGTAAATGAAAAACGCCCAACTGGGTTACAGAAGGGCGTTCAAGGAATTCAGGGGACAGCAATCCAGCAAGTGTCTCGGGTTTTGTCGCAATTACCCGCTGGCGATATTACAGTTCGTGCGCGATTGTAATCCTGTTGATTTTAAAAAGCAATACTATTGATTATTTTCTGCGGCTACTCTGCAAGGTGTAGGTGGCAAGTTCTTTTTTAGTCATTACATAGCGGTAATCATTCCAGCTATACAACGCCAATTCACTTTGTTCTTCTGGTGTCATATCATTCCCCTCAAGCAACATTTTTTAAACTTCTTCCCGCTACCACAAGGGCATGGATCGTTTCGCCCGGCAAATACTTCTCTTCGTGCCGGCGCATTGGCGGCCTCTCTTCTTGCCAAGCGACACTCGGCGGCTTCCTTCATCATGGCAAGGGTAAAGTTCATCTTGTCTTCGGTGAAGGCTGCTTTGATGCTTTCTACTGACTCTGGTTGTGCGAGGTTGTTCATTGCTTGCGCTCCATTCAAATTGTAGGCGAGGAAATAAACCTAACTCCTTCGAATCTTCCAATTTCCCACTGCCTATACGGGTTCAATATTTTTGGCCTGTTCAAATAATAACCAGCGGGCAAATAGCAACGCGAAACTTTTGTAAATCCGTTCCGGTCGATGCTTGGTAATGCGCGCTTTTTTATGCGCCGGGTGAGTTTCATTCTTCCTCTCCTGCGCGTGGTGTCTCCCAATATCTTTCACCGGGCTGAAGTGTCGCATCAACTGGCATCGTGTTAGCTGAGTAGCAACCCATTCCATGATCGGCGGTGATTACATTGCCATCACGGGCAAGCCAAACCAGCTCAATTGCAGTTCTGGCCTCGCCATCCCATAGATGCCGCACCTCGGCATCCTGTGGCATTATCTTCAGCGCCTCTATCAGTTCACTTACCTTCATGATTTATCCTTCCGTCTTCAACGCGGTAGTTGTTCATGGGCACCCACACGCCTGGTCGCGCTTCAATCATGCAGCCGCCGATGTAATTGAACTCGTGTTTCATTCCCATACGATCCGCTTTTACTGCACAACTCTTCGGAGCCAGCGCGACGGTCGTAACCAGTAACGCAAGCAGCAAAACAATCGCCGCAATCAGCCCTCCCTCAATAATCTTGTCGTAAATCGTCATTTCAATCTCCTTATAAATACCAAAACCTCACTTTTTGCCAAAACCTGTTCATTATTTTAATAACGCTGAATTTCGGCTTCCACTGCCTGGCGTGCGGCACACCATCAACCATCGTTACTGCGCATTCCATGTTTATACGTCTGCCAGCATCGTCATCAAATACCACCTCACAAACACATTCACCTTGTATGCGAGGTGCAGCAAGCATTACAGCCGCCAGTTCTATCACGGTGATTGGTCGTGTTGTATCTTCGTTATTTACGGATAAAAACTTAATAATCGAATCCAGCTGTCTTACTCGCTCAAGGCCGTCCTCCTTGCTGTGGAATTTGATCAGCGTTCCATCTGGGCGTCTTGCGTACATATCTTCGCAAAACTCATTTACTGTGTCATCTCGGCATTTTTGTAATTTCGCAATAACGTTTTTCATTATTTCAATCTCCTTGGTTGTTGACGTGCTCATACCTGTTGCAATGCTTCCACCTTGCCATCCCATTCCATTGCCGCACGGTCTGCGGAGCGCTTAATAAATTCATCGCGCGTTCCTAAGTCAAGAAAAGTATTATCGTGTTCAAAGTCAAATGGCGGATTTTTCCATTCCAGTGATCCGCCTTGTTTGTACGACTTGCTCCAATTCCCGTCACGATATGTCTCAACTTTCTCACCCTCCATAAAAGACAAGAGCCCTTCTTTAGTTTCACTTCTAGCCACAGCTTCTATATACTCAATCTTTGCGCTGCGCATATCGTTCATAAATAAAATCCACATATCAACTCCTTTTTAAATATTAAAATCTCATTTCGTCCGACAACTTCCGCATAGCCGCTGCCCCTGCCGCCCGCTCCATCCCAGCAAGCTGCTCCAGCGCATCCAGCACGTAATCGCGCAGCTCGGGTGATACCTGTAGCCTGCGCTTTGCCGTGCCGTTACAGGCTTCGCATACGCACGCTTCAAGCGTTGGCGCGTTGATGATCTTCGGGTAGCCTTTGCCGTCGCATGTCTTGCAAATATCGTCCAACCAGTACAACAAAGACTCATCCGCCACTACACGGGCATGCTGTGGCCATCCCCTCTTTTCGGCTTTCTGCGCAACCTTGAGCCGCCACACCTTGATCAACTCCGGAATGCTGCCTTTGTCGTCGGCGTATTTCGTTCTAAATAGGAGTGATCCGAATTCGGAAGACAACGCCACGGCAGCAAGTGCATCGAGGTTATGATGACGTTCGTCATCGGCCAAACTGCTTGAATTCACTGACCTACTGTACTTGAGCGCTATCTCTGTCATCACCGCATCCCTCCGTCTTTTAATAATTTTTTAACCTGCATCTTGTGCTTCATTGATTGGTATATTCGGTGTCGCTCTGCTTGTTTTATTTTAAATTCTGCATCACGTTTTTCCTTTTGCATGTTTTCGTCGGCAACTTCGGCGGGGTTTCGGTAGGCGGATGCGGGTAGCGTCATTATTGTTTGATCTCCACCGTCACTCTGCCGTCCTTTACCGCGTCACCAAACTCAAAGCCAAATCTGAATCGTGAATCATCAACCCCCAGACCGTCAGCGATTCCGTCAAACATCCCCTTGCATCTGGCAACGCAGTTATCCAGGTCGTACCTGCGCTTCGATGGCGGGTTGAATACTATTTGCAGGTAGATAAAGCCGTCGCCCACGATCTTGATGCCCGAGGCTTTTATGATCCAGCCAGCAGATGCACGCGCAGACCTGACCGCTTTGGCCTTCTTTGACCAGTGCCCTCTTGAGTTAGGGCTTAATTCTTTAGGGGGCCACGGTAAAATGATCATTAAAATTCCTTGCTATTCCAAACAAAAAAACCAAGCACCATGAAAAAGGTGCCGATGCCCACAATAAAGCCAGCCTGATACCAGATAGCAGCAAAGCCGCCATACGTTAAAACTCCGGATAAAACAGTTTTAATTTTCATGCCGTGCCTTCCATTGTTTTTCAAACTCAACCTTCAGCGTCGCACTGTCAGCCGATCCATAGCGGCGTTCCCACCTTTCAATCCAACCACGGCGATTTCCAACATCGTGCTGAGTCATCAGAAATCTGACGCGGCAACATATATTGCTCATCAGATAGTTACCATTGTCGAGGGCGCAGAGCGGGCAAGGTGTCACGGCTACAGCTCAGTCCGAGATATCGCGTTCTCAATGCTGTCCAGCGCGACCTCAATGCCGCGGAAGCTATTGCGCATGTCAGAAAACAGCGGTGGATATTGCTGTTCTTTACGCTCAGTGTCACACGGACGCGGGCAGTCGGCGGCCATCACCGATTCCAATTTGAAATTCACGCGCTCACTCAATGCTGTGGCGCGGTTCGCTAAAAATTGCGCAAACTCAGCAACCTCTGCAGCGACAGGTCTACGCACTGCTTCGCATCCGATATTATTTTTTTCACTGCTCATGTTGTATCTCCTTATAAGAGGCCAAAGCCTCTGGGTTATTAAACTTCCGTGTTCAGGCGGCTGCGCAACTCATAGCCCATCAGCGGCCCGATTTCTCGTACCGCATTCTGGCGCGCAATCTTGCGGCCAATTTCAGCATCGAAGTTTTCAGGGCTGACGCAGGCGCTTTCGCCGGTTACGGTGAAGCCGTTTTGCAATACCAGTACGCAGAATGTCAGCAGGCAAAGCGCATCAATTGGCGCCCCTCCGTTCGGAATAATATTCACAGCCTGCTGGTGTGAAGCACCGTTACCAGCCGTAAAGTAATGCTCACTTGCAATATTCGCCTCAATATCATCCGGCGTAATGCGCGGCGCGGTCAGTCCTTTTGCTTGAATCTCTTTTTCGATTGCGTCTGTCATGTTATTTCCTTCAAAACTACCAGCGTTTAATGTGTCGCCAGCTATCACAACTTATCCGCCTTTTTTAGCTGCGGTAATCCGTTTATAAAGGCATCCAGCCAGCACATCCATGCGTACTGGAACGATATGTCGCTGACGCACCAGATATGCCCGTTGTCAAAAACGACCACCCAATGCCATAAATTAGCAGGGGCAATGCTTCGTTTTATTTCGAGGCGCGCGCTCATAGCACTGGTGTCCGACAGAGTGAACCCCGTTTGCAATGGTTCCATCCCTTCACGATCTGTCGATAGAACAAATCCAATATTGCCATCTGACAACTCAGAGACATACACCTTTGTCGGGTTGCCGTCTTGCCCCATTCCGAATCGGCGGGTTACTGTAATTTCCTTGCTCATGATAAAAGTCTCCTGAAAGTAATCATCAGCGCATCTAACTCATCCATTTTCTTCACGCGCCATATGGCCTTGCGACCGTGCCAGCCGTTATGCGCGCCCTGATGGCAGTCTTCGCAAAGTGCCACGCAGCTATAAGCATCGCTCTGCCGGATATGGTGCGCCGCGCTTGGTTGCGGCTTGTCGCATACTGAACATGGCAGGCGCTTAACTGTTTCGACATGCGCGCGCGCGGCAGCGGTATAAGATTGATTCATAAAGCCACCCTCATCAAATGCACCGTACATCCCGATTTCTCGCACAACGACTTAATCCACGCCTTGTTGCTTTTGCGCTTTACTGTTATGCCGCAATGAGTGCATCGGTAGGGGTTGAATTTCATGCGAACCCCATAACCCGCTCAACAACGGCCTCAAGCTCTGCGCGGTCTTTGTAGCGAACACATACCTCCCGCAGCAGCACGTCTATCACCGCGCTATAGAGCGTTTCAAATTCTGAGTCATCCATGGCTGCATAGCTGATTGACTTGGCCACCAGCTCCATTTTGTCGCCACGCAGGCTGAATACCTGGTCATAATGTCCGGCCATGATTAGCACCTGATCCCTGAAGCGCTCGAAATTCTTCTCGATCGCCCGACCGTTGTAGTTGAAGCGCTTGCGATCCGGCTCCCAGCTATCAAAACCAACGCTCAAAAGTGCGAACATCTTTTTATGGAATTTGTAATTCCTTGGTATGCAAACCTCTATAAAAGCAATTTCTCCGCTTTCTTTCTCGATCAAGTTTTTCCAAAATCTCCTCCAAGATTTATTATCTTTTTCTGTTAATCCTCTAATACAGTCGAATAACACCTTTCGTGCGGACTTTAATTCTGATTCACTTGGAAGAGATAAATTTGTACGCATAACAGTAAGCTTGCTCATGCCGGCGTTCCCTCTTCAATTTTTTCCCCAACCTTGTTATCCAGCGCAACCTGAAACATCTGTGCCGCACAGTTCGCGCTGACGAGATCGTGCTCAAGCTTGTCAATCTTCGTCTGCTGCGCGTCCCAGAAAATCCGGGCAAGCGTTGTTTTTGGGTCGGTGTAGCCGCGCTCGTTTTGGTGTACTGAAATGCCGCAGAGCTTGGCGAGGATTTCGAATTTAGTGCTCATGCTGACTCACCCAGTAAAAATTTATTACTGATAGCCTTGAACGAAAACTTTCCATCCACTCGTTTAAATACCAAACCTTCGCGCACGTCATGGTTCAATGATGCGCCTTCAGCATTAGCAAGGCAGGATTCGATGGAATCAATATTTAGGTATCGAAGTTTTACACCTGTGTGCAATACTGGCGCATGATCTAAACCGTAACACTTGCAAAATTTGCGTACCATTTCAGGCACCCAGTATTCCTGCTTTTCAATATCCCAAATGTCAAACACAAAAAACTCATGAGAACATAAACCCTCTCGGTTTCCCTGAATATTCGGCCCGATCAATTCACCCTGAATGGCAATGTTTTCTGGAAATAAAATATTCCCGGTGACGCGCCTTGCCATATCCACAAACGAATTCCCGTCCTGATCCATTTTTAAATCAATATTGCGGGAACAAACACCAGTCTCACCCTTATGGCGCCAGATAGTCATACTGCTGCCGTCCAGTTTTATCGTCACCTCGAACTCGTCATCCCAGCATATTTTCCCGTCAAGATTCTGCACACGCTCCTGGTCTGTTTTGCGTATCCATGACGGAAAATTACCTTTCATTTGTCCTTGAAGTTGAGCAGGAATAGGCTTATCCCACTTTTGCACGCCAAGCCATTCTGTTAAATCGTCCCCTTCTGGCTTATCGTCGAGATTCTTAAGTAGCAACCCTTGGCTAATCTGCCCGCGCAGTTTGATTGTGCGCAAACGCTCACCCTTGCAGCCGTTAAACTCTCGCGGCTCTTTACCTCTACTCAGGAACGGTGCCAGCGCGGTAGGCACCCAAGAGTCAATTTCAAGATAGATTGCAAGATCACCCTCGGAAAATTCGCCTTTGCGGATAACGACCGGCCACCCGCCACCAACAATTGCACACTCGATTGCATCAGCGCCTTCGATTGAATTAATTGATGTAATTCGTTTTACTGATGCAAGTTGTCTCATGTCGTTTTCCTTGGATCGTCATTCATAAATTCAACGTGGTAGTAATCGGTCAAGCGATTTTTTGTAAAACAATCCCCGTCATCCATCACGTAATAATTACCATCGAATGTGCCGTATGAAATTTCACCCAAATAATTCATGCCATGCACAGCGCAGAATTTTGGAGTTTCAGCGATTCGCTTTTCTCGCGCTTCTCGCCATTCAATTATTAATTCTTGAATGGCGAAATAAATTGCCGTAAAAGTATCAAGCACAGCTTTTACTGCAAATGCCCAGCCCCATCCTGTGTAACCATTGCCAAACGCAATCAGTGAGGCGATGATCCAAAGCACTGAAATTATTTCCTCTTGTCTGCTTACGCTCATGATGATTTCCTTGGTGTATATCCTGCGTTGACTCTGCCCATGTCCTGCATGTGCAATTTCGACAGAGCGCCTTTTGTGTTGAGTGAATTAAAAAAATCTATCATCTGTGCATCACGCTCGGCATACAGGCGAACACTTCCGAATCCTTCATCTGCAATTTCCTGCTCTTTCACTTTGCGGATATGCTCGCTGGCGATTTTTCTCAAGCACTGCGCGTTGAGGCCGTATTTCTTGATCATTTTGTTTATGGGTACACCAGCAGCGGTATCAGCGATGATCTGTTGGTTGCGCTCGGTGTTTGTTGGGCGCCCGGTGGGCTTGTTTGTTTTTTTGTAGCTCATTTCGCGCCCTCAGCATTCTGCAATCGCATCAGATACCCATTGTTTGCAGCCCCAGCAGGCCGGTCGTGTTTCGCTGTCACTTTCGCATTCATGCTTGTGAGTACCTTCAAAATGGCAGTATCGCGCTCTGCGTACAGTCTCACCGGCTCAACTTTTACAACCGGCTTTACAACGTCCCTGTCTATGTACTCGCGTATCAGCATGCGGGCGTAGCCCAGGCTTATTTCGTGCTTCTCGGCTATTTCCTGTGCGTTCATGCCGGATTGATAATCAGCAATGATTGCGGCTTTGCGGTCGGCTTTGGCTTTTATGGATTCGGGTTTCATGCTCTCGCTCCAAATGCTTTTGATTCCGCAAGCATCTCTTTCACCTTTGCAAAGTTTTCCTTTGCCTGCTCTGGTGATATTTGCTTGTGTTCGATAGCCAGCGCCTTGTGGTTTGATTCAAGCATCGCCACAGCCTGTGCAGGTGTAAGCAATTTAGCGGCATGCTCCGCACTGATACGACCCAGCCTGACTGCGGTATTCAGCGCAGCCTCGCGGCCTTCCTTGGAGTCTCCCAGCGAGGGGAACCACTTCAGCGGCACACCATCGCGCTTGTTTGCGTCCACGATGCGGGCGTATGCATCCTTGAATGCCATACGTGCGGCTACCTGGTCGCCTTCATCCAGCAGAGGTTTTGCAATACCCCATGCCTCAACCATTTCCTCGGTCATCACCACGCTGGCGTATTCGTCGCGGGGGATCATTGCCCAAGCTTCGTCTGCACCAGGGCGACTGTCTGGGCAATTCGCCTCGATTGCGTCAATGATGTTCGCCGGTACGGGCGGGAACTTTGATTCCTTGCTGCTCACAAAGCGATTGAAGCCTCCGCGCACCTGGTCAATGTCGTAACGCGACAACACGGCCCACCACAATTTCAAAACTGCCTCGCCAGCCTCAACGCGATACACAGACAGGGTGGCGCGGACAATTTCAGCAAACTCTTTTTTGTCAGCATCAAGCATTTACAACCTCCCCTTCAATCACTCCGGTTTCACCAAGGAAGGCTGCGACAGCACGATCCATGTTTTCTGTTCTTTGCTGGTCGGCTGTTTTGAAAACTCCTGATGATTTTCCAGTTTTTGGCTTCCAGTCCCATGTCGAGTCAAATCCAGCCCATCCCTTTTCACAGCAAATTCGTAACGCATCCGTCAGGCTTATCCCCGCCTTGTCCGCTTCTCGTTGCATGCCTTCAAGCGCAGTCTTCGTGATGGCAGCTTTTTTTGTTTTGCGAAGCTGTATCCAGTCAGTGGCGACGGCTTGGTCAATGCCGAGTGCAGCGAGGACGGCGGAAGCCGATTGTTTCTTTTCCTGTCCCTGTCCCTGTCCCTGTCCCTGTCCCTGTCCCTGTCCCTGTCCCTGTCCCTTTGGAGTTGATTTCCCTAGGGACAAATCTAGGACATCGTTGTTTTGTCCTTGGTTATTTTCTGTATTGTCCCTAGGGACAACTAACGTCTGTCCTTGGGGACATCCATCTGCAACCCATTGATCGAACTCGGGCGGAAGGTATGGAATCTCATGCCTTTGAGCATGCTTTTTAATACGAGCACACTCTGTCCTCCATTGGCGCTCCTGCTTGCCACGCCATGCTTCTATTGCTTTTTCTGCAATCACTGGATGGTATAAACGGCCATCTGAACACTTGATCCAACCGCGCAGCGCACCATCCCTAAGTTTCTGCCACTCCTTTACTACACGGCCAAATCCGGCAAGATTGGCAAGCACGCGGTCATCATCAGGCAAGCTTGCTGCTGGCATTTGGTGCCATGATGCGCACCAAAGTAAAACCGCAGCCCAGCATGCTTCTGGTGATTCCAAGGCGGCCAAATCGCTGTCTCTAAGACGAACAACATCAAGCGGCATAAATGCAAAGTCACGCAGGTCGCAATCTTCTGAGGTTAGTGGGGGATGTAATTCCATATCTATTCGTGCCCGATACCAGCCACACGCGACAAACGCTCTTCATGTATCTTCTTAACCCTGTCGAACCCAAGCACCCGAATCATGACCAACTCACGTAACAATTCAGATTCAGTCATATTGTTTTCATGCGCAATGCGCGTGAACCCCTCTTTAATTTCAAAGGGGATACGGGCTTTGACTTCTTCGGTGGATTTACCGAAGGGATTGGACGTGCCGGATCTGGATGAAAGCGGATTGTCGTTGCTCATGGATTCCTCAACACATTTCTACTGCAATAAAAAAGCCACAGCCGAAGCTATGGCAAAGCCGCGCCAGGGGAGTAAAACGCGGATAAAGTGGTGTTCATGCGGCCTCGGCCATGAAGCGTTTCTGAACGTAGGACAAGCCCTTGCCGGTCACCAGCGTGCGGGTGTACGTGTTGCTTTCGCCCCGGTGGTCTGTGTATTGGCGCTGGATCACACGGAAGTAGCCGCGATCAATGAACTCTTGATAGGGCTGATTGTTGGGCATCAGCAAGCCTTCGCAGCGCAACCAGTGAAACAATCTGTTTTGTCCAGTGCCGAGCACCTTGGCGACTTCCTGAATAGTCTGTCCGTTGACGGCTTCACATACCTTGTCGTGGAATTCAACCTTGGGGGCATCGGATTCGATCTTGGCCTGCAGTACTTCGTTTTTATCTGCAAGGTCAGCGGCAAGGCGCAGGGCTTCGGGGAGGGTTTTTGGGATAAGGAAGTGAACCACAGTAGACTTGAGTTGCTTTTCGCAGGCGATGAAATACTTTCTGACTTCCTCGCCCTTCTCTGTTTTTGCCATCATCGCCAGACGCTTTGCAAAATCCAACGTCAGCACATAGTCGGTGGTTTGGTTACCGTTCTTCATGACGAAGAACCCCTCCCAATCCTCACCTTCCACAGCAAAGGCGCTCTGCTCAATATTGGATTGAGACCATCGCGCCCAATTAACAGGATTCAGTCCAAGCTGTTCATACAAATTTCTGGCTTCAACTGTTTGCACAGCCTCGCCGTTAATTTCAGATTGATTGATTTTTATCAGTGCGTTCATAGCTTCTCCTTGTCAGGCGGCTTTGCGTATTGCTCGGCGCATTACTTTGCGATGAAGTTTCACAAGCAATTCACCAGCCTCGTAATAAGTGCTCTTCGCTTTCCCGGTAAGCAAATCAGACACGGATGCCTGACTAATACCGATTGCGTTGCCTATTGCTGATTGCGTCATGCCAGCGTCAATTAAGTCTTGAATGATGTTTTTCCAGTTCATGGAAACGCATGATATAGGCAATCCGTTTATATTGCAATAGGGTAACCGTTTAATATTTGTAAGACAATATTTATATGAATACTTTAGGGAAAAGGCTGAAAGAGTGCCGTGCAGAAAAGCACGTTACGCAAGCCGTTGCGGCCAAGGCGGTCAAGATGTCGCAGGCGAGCCTGTCAGATCTTGAAAATGATGTTTACCCTACTTCCACGTACACATTAAAGCTTTCCGCGTATTACGGGGTTGATCCGCACTGGCTCGAAACAGGCAAAGGAAAAAAAGAACCCACACAGAATATAAGGTCAGAAATAGATCCAATAATTGATGACCTGGCGATACTCGCGCCAGAGGATGCAGACGTGTGGCGGGCAGAAATAAAGGCTGCCGCTGATGTGAGAAGGGCAAAATTAAGAGCTGCTGAAATAAAAGCAAGCCAAAAACAACTTGGGGGGAGTGATCGAAGCGGTGTTGGCAGCACCGGCGATCCGCCATTAGAGAAGCGGCGCACCGCTTGACCCTCGTTGTTTCTCGGGGGGTGCGCCTGGATAGAAGCATAGGGGGTCAAAAAGTAATACAGCTACCGCTACCTTTGTATGATGTAGCAGAAAATTACAATGAGCACGAATGTGCCACAGCGCCAGGAGGATTTATAAACCTTAACGAAAGGAAAATACGATGAAAAAGATTGTTTTTGTATTATTTGCCCTGGCTATTGCAGCCCCTGTATTCGCTCATTCAGGCGGGACAGATTCAATGGGTTGCCACGTTGACCGTAAAACAGGCATCCGCCACTGTCATTAATTAAGTAACGCTCCAATACCACCCGCCTAGTGCGGGTTTTTTTTCGTGATTGTGAAAAATAAACGGTTTGCCTATTGACAGCTATAACGGAATGCCTATATAGTTCACCCACTCGCACAAAACACCGAACGAGCGAATCAACCGAAAACCTCAAGGGGGCCTGAAGTGGTCAGCGGTGAGGGAGTACAGCGGACTTGGGCTGAATCGGGAAGAACCGTAGAGCAGCAATGTAGTGCGTAACTAGCTAGACGTTTTATGTTGTAGCAGCAAGCAGCAAATGAAGTAGGTGTCCCTGAAGAGCGTGCTAGAGCCGTGGAGTTTTGGGGGGAGCTGGAACCTAACCCAGCATAAGGCAGCAAGCAACCGTGATAGCGAAAGCACTCTGCTTGCAGATTAACGGTTGTGTATCGAACGGGGCGAAGTTGGCCCCACTAATCTGGGCAAGGCTGGGCGTTATTGATAGTCACCGTATGGTGTGCCGAGTTTGTCAGTAATAGCTGGTAGCTTCAATGCTACCCCCGGAGCCAGACAACCAAAGGAGATAACCGTGAGCAATAAAAAATATTACAAAGGCTTGGATGAGAATTTCAGGTGCCGTGATTACCAGTTCGAAGTTGGTAAAACATATAAACATGTAGGCGTCGTAAAAGCCTGCTCGTCTGGTTTTCATTCTTGCGAAAATCCTTGGGATGTTCTGAGCTACTACGACATTACATCACGCTTCGCGGTTGTTGAAATTGCAGGTGACACAGCAACGCACAGCGAAGATTCAAAAATAGCATCGGCAGAAATTACATTTAAAGCGGAAATTAAACTGCCAGAATTTATAACTGATTGTATAAATTTTTTAAAGGATGCTTGCAAGTCAGAAATTACCGCAGCATCGGGTTATTCCAGCCAGCTCGCAGCATCGGGTTATTCCAGCCAGCTCGCAGCATCGGGTGATTCCAGCAAGCTCGCAGCATCGGGTTATTCCAGCAAGCTCGCAGCATCGGGTGATTCCAGCAAGCTCGCAGCATCGGGTTGTTCCAGCAAGCTCGCAGCATCGGGTGATTCCAGCCAGCTCGCAGCATCGGGTGATTACAGCCAGCTCGCAGCATCGGGTTATTCCAGCAAGCTCGCAGCATCGGGTTGTTCCAGCCAGCTCGCAGCATCGGGTGATTCCAGCAAGCTCGCAGCATCGGGTTGTTCCAGCAA
>CAYIHQ010000002.1:0-113147 GCA_964362905.1 uncultured Ignavibacteriaceae bacterium | reverse complement strand
TTCTCGTGTACTTAAATAATAATCAATTGTACAAAACATATACACAATAATAATCCTATTACTGCGTATATTGATCATAAAACTGGTACGAAATATGCATTAGAGTAGTTACATACGAAATAAAAGGTCATGTTTTTAACATAGGGGGTATAAAATGAGTAAACTAAAAGCTAAGCCTGTTAATAATGTTCAATGCGATAAATATATTCTAATGTATATGGAATGCGGTAAGCAGTTTCAGAAGAAAGAATTTGATACTGAAAAAGAAGCTGAGGACTGGGCTAAGAATAGTAAAAATATTATTAGATACATGATTGGTCATGGAACTAAAGTAGTAAAGCCATTTTAGTATTATTTTGTAAAATAAGGAGTATAGATTATGTTAAAGGTTGATATGGTATTGGTTCTAAAGATACTTATAGTATATATGATCTTAACCTATTTTATAGCATTGTTGATTAAGAGTATATAGTTTAGGCAATTGTATAGTTTGTGTGCGGCTAGGGCCCTTAAAAGCTATATATTCGATTTGGGGTGGCAGCTATATTGCATTGATTATCAAATAAGAAGGAGTAATATATGACCGATTTTGAAAAGATAGACTATATTCAAGAAGTTGTAGGACTTGCTCAAAAAGCAAGCAAAAAAGGATTTCCTAAGCCTACAAATAGAAAAATTAAAAAATCTATTGAATATTTAAAGTCATTAGACATTAATACAATTTATGCTCTATTTAGAGAAATGTATTTACTTCCAGCTTTTGGAAAATTCTTGGAGCAAGAAGTGGGATTATTAACAAAAATAGCTGCACGGAAATATATAAAATGAAGTATTTAAAGAAGCTCTATTACAAATTGTTTCCACATAAACCTTTAAATGGAGCTAGGGGAGATAAAGCTATTAAGCTAAAACCTGGCGATTACCTTCATTGTGGCTATTGTGATATGAAAATTTTAAGAGAAAGCCCTTTAAAGGGATATACTTATACTGTTAGACTAGAAGCAAGATTTGGCGGTCCTTGGGGAGCTTGGGCAGTAGACGGGAATATAGTAGATATTAATGATAGGGTAGTACGAGATTGTAAAGAATATGAACTTATCAAATTGGGAGGTAAAAATGCGCTTTTACTGGATCGGAAATAATACGATTAACCTATCAGAAATAGTTAGTATCGAATATCGCCCTGAAATACAAGAACTTTTTGGCACTAACAACACTGGTCATGTGATTATACATTTAAAAGGCGGCAAAACCGAGTCTATTGATTGTGATAAGAGAAGCTTTGACCATCTTGCTAAGGCTCTTTTAAAATATACAAGAAATGAGGATTACTATGAAGTATTCTAATGGATTTTACTATATGGCTAAGGTTATTATGAGTTGTAAGACTATCGATCAGTTAGTGTTATATAACGAGTGGATAAAGAATAAAGGTCTGAAATTCGAAGATTACTTTCAGCTTAGAAGTTTAATAGTTGATATGGGAAATATAATACCTCGTGAGCTATAAAATAGGCGACTGTCTAAAAAATAGGGAATTAGGCCATATAGTTAAAATTACTCAAAAAGTAAAGCTTCTTGGGGTAGGGTATGTATATGATCTATACAATATCTCTACTAGTAGGGCTTATGGTGTATGTAATGAGTCTATATTAACTGAGATTTTTGAATTATGCCCAGCGGCACAGCTTTTGTATGGCGATAAGGTAACTAAGGAGGAATATAAATGACTAAAATAGAAGCTTTGGAGTTTTTAAAGAGTTTTATTAATAGAATAGATACTCAAGATAATAGAGGTACAGCTAAACCTATACAATATCTACTACAAGTTAAAAGATATATGGTAGTTGATGGTGATTATGATTATGACAAAATTCTATATTACCATTCTGATATGCCAGGTATAGCTAAAGATACAAAAGAAGAGGCTATTGAGTACTTAAAAGAGTATGGCTATACTGATAAAGAACTAATAGAAGAAATAAAGGCTATTACTGAAGTATATATAAAATACTATTGGAATACTAAACAAGCCTTTCTAACTGAGGAAGGTTTTAATAAGCATATTGAGCTTAATGAGCATAATTTAGGAGAATATCGAAGTTATGTTGTTCATTCATTTAGAGATCCTGAAATGCTTAATCTTATTAATAGTATTAGAGTTGTGTGCGATGAGTAAATTATTACTTAGATGTATTAAGAAAGACTCTGTAGATGCGCTCGACTATTTGGATAATGACATAACTATAGGTAGACTGTATCTAGGCGAATCGTATGTAAATCCCTTGTCTAAGAATAGTGCTTATTATTATATTATTAACGACCAGGGACTTCCTATACATAAGTATACATATAAATTTGAAATAGTGAGCAATACAGCAGCTAAACTATTATATGGAGTATGCAATGAGTAAATTATTACTTAGATGCATTAACAAAATCCCTTGGGATTCGAATGGCAAAGACCATAATATAACTATAGGTAAATTATATCTAGGGTCACTTGATTCTGCGGGCTTTACATATAAGATTATTGATGACTATGGAAACTATGCGTTTAAGTATATGCACAAATTTAAAGTAATCGATAGCACAGCGGCTAAATTATTATATGGAGTAGACAATGAATCAGATACTAATTAGATGTATTAAAAAAGATGATAACACTAATGACAGTGACGATAGTAATATAACTATAGGTAAGGTATATATTACCGCAGCAACCCCTAGAGTAGATACTTATAGTATTATTGACGATAACGGAAATCGTGTAGGAAAATATATGTACAAGTTTGAAGTAGTAGATAATAAGGCAGCTAGACTATTGTATTCAGGTAAGTAGTGTATAAAAAGCCGATACAATAAACATAGGGGTACTAATAGTGGATAAGCTATTACTTAAATGCATTGTAAGAGATACTCAAGATATATATAGCAGTGATAATAATTTAACTACTGGTAAAATCTATATAGGAACACCTGGTTTTGATACATACACTTATCATATTGTTGATGATAAGGGACATCCTGTATATAAATTTAAGCATAAATTTGAAATAGTAGATAGTCCAGTAGCTAAAGTACTGTACTTAGATAAACTGCCTACAGAATAGACAATTGTTTAAAAGGTAGGCAAGTGTGCTACGCATTGGGATTTGTGGTGTCAACCAAAAATTATACAATGTAAAAGCTATAGACACTCAGAACGAATATAGTGGCAGCTAGGCTGGCATCGATTCTGCATTAGAATTAATATAAGATATTTAAGAAAGGGCAAGTGATTTATGACAACTTACGCAGTTATATTACTTACAGTTTGTGTAGTCAATATTAAAGATGGTGCTGATTTCTTAGCTATAGTGTTAATATTACCTATATGTGGTCGTGTTTTTGGGTGGTGTAATTTGTGTTTAAAATAGGGGATAGAGTATTAATTGTTGCTGGTTATTTAAAAGGTTATTCTGGTATATGCGACTCTGACGCAGACCATAGCAGTAAAATACTAGTCACAAATTTGTATATAATTAGTAACTTTGTAAGATCTATACATCTAAATGGGTTCTGGGAAGTCGATAAAAAGCATTGTGTTCCTTTTAGTGAAGCCGCTAAAATCTTATTTTTACAAAAGGGCTAATTATGATTAAAGTAGGTAATATTTTATGGCATCCTAAGCTTGATGTTGTCATTAAAATTACTAAAATAATTGAAAAATCAAGTCCCTTCTATGTATTCCCTTGGTTCGAATATGAAGTGCTTGTAACACAAAAAGAAAATAATAAATATAACTTCTTTACCAAAGGTAGTGCTAAACATAATGGTTGGGATTTTTATAATATAATAGGTACTGAGTTTATATTGATTCATAAATATGACAAGGCTATTCCTATAGCTTATAGACTATTGTATGGGAGCTAAAAATGAAAATTAATGCAATAGACATAAAACCTAATACTTATTGGATACTTAAACAGTCTGAAGACATATATGATGTAGTAGTTATTAACGAAGTATGGCCAAACACTCTACTATATAGCTACTATAGACATGATAATTACCGTAGTTTTATTTCTAGGAGGTTAAGTATAAAAGGATTTTTGACATGTTACAAGCCGCATAAAATATTAAATTTACTGTATTCTTTAAAAGGATAAAATTTCATATGGATTCAGATGTGAGTGAGTATAAAGTTGGCATGTTTCTAAGGCATAAGTTTACTGGGGATATTCTTGAAATAGTTGGTAAGCATTTATGCGACCAAGATTATTGTAAATATTTTGTAACCAATCTATTCCAATATCCTCATGCTAGTTACAGTACTAAGGCGTTTCTTTGGACTTCTAGTGAAATTGCTACTTTAACATATGTTAGTAGAGCGGCACAATTATTATATAGTAAGAAGGTAATCAGAAAGGTATAAAATGATTTATTTTACTAAAAGTACAACTCAAAAGGGATACCCCTTTAATTACTATAGAACTACTAAAAGCTGCGGTAATATTGTTGTATTATCAGAATATGAAAGTATAGACCACAAAAAACAACTTAGTTTAACTAATAACATAGAGTCTGTGTTAGAGTATTTAACATGGGGTTTATCTTGGGGAAGAAAAGACTGTACATTTTATCAATGGGGTGATGACGGCTTATTCAAGTTGGAGGTACTGTGGGCTAAGAAGATGACTGGAGACCTGCCACCATTTAAGGTTGAGGATGTTAAGTGGAAATATATTAGTAACAAATTAGATGCTTTTGAGGTTTTATATGCAGATTAAACCTAAATATAAAAAGGGAGATTTAGCTATTGTATTCTTTCCTATAGACAAAACCAAATTTATAATATTCGAAATATTTAATTCTCCAAGAAAGACAAATTCTGAATATAAACTTAGGTGTCTTATGACAGCCCCTACACATAGGCACTTAAATATGGTTAATGAATATAAAGTGTCAGATTTTGATAGACAAACACAGTTATTTAGAGGTAATGTAAATAGTTTAAAACTGCTATATGGAAAAAAGGAATAATGTATGGCTAGATATATTATAAAAAAAATGGAGTATGGCACTGGCTTTCATGTAAATGAGGAGATAGATTCCATAAAGGTAAGGCGTATATTTTGTAGTCTTGACCATAAATGCATTAATTATAAGGGAGAAACTGGTTGGTGTATAAAGGATAAAATTTATTCTAAAGCAAGACCAGATGACTCTATTTATATAGCATCAGTAGATAACGAAAGTCAAATAAATTATAAAGCACTACAGCTATTATATGGAAAGTAAGGACTTAATATTATTAGATTATTCAAATAAGTAATAATAAATGTAAAATATTAATTGTTTTATATGTGATTCAATGTATAATATACTATAGGATATATATAATAAGTATTATATAATATATATATATAATATAGTAATACAATCTATTTATTAAAAATAGATTGTATTACTTATAATATACTAGGGAGATAAATATGAATTTTAGTAATAGTATAACTCTAACAACTGGAAAGACTAAGTTTCTTATGCCACTAGAATGTATTGTTAATGTGTACGAATATCCACAAAAAAATTATACTGCGGGCTTTGAAGACACCGTTCAGACTTTTGTAGCTATTCGAAGTGAAACATTCAATAAACTAGGACTTGATTTATTTTATCATAAGCATATGATTCCTACGTTTAGTGGATTAGTAGCAATGGCCGTTGATGAAGAGTTTAAGGTTGTAGCTGCTATGATTAAAGGTGATAGAGGTGTGAAGGTGTTATATGAATAATCCTTATCATGACGGCATATTTATATACGATACTGTAAGAGATAAGATATCCGTAGTAAAAGCCGTAATTATGCTTAATACTCCGTTAATACCTGCCGATGTGGTATATAAGGCTTTGGTGTTTGAGAACGAAGGTGTTACTAGTTACATGCCATTGGAGAGGCTAATAGAGCTATATAGACCATTAGGGACACATTCGGAGGTTATAAGGTTATTATATGGAAAATAAGACTGTATATAAAATAGGCGATTGCTTTAGAAATCGGCACATTGGATACATAATTAGAATTGTTGAGGTTTTTGAGAGTGAGGACGGTATACATGCGTATGATGTCCAACCTATTAACAGCCCTAATAAATTGTATTATACACTCAGCTACACGAGATTACTCACGAATTATGAATATAGTCCTATGGCACAGGTATTGTATGGTAATAATGTAACAACTAACTAAGGAGTTCAAGATGAGAAAAATGCAGAATCAATATGGCAGTCAAATTAATATTGTAGAACATATCATTTTGAGAAATGGCTGGGAATATTATGTCACTGATAATAAGTTTAAGGATGATGTGATTCAATGCGTTGTGATGGGCTTTGAGACTGAAATGGGCGATGTCTATATGTCTGAATTAAAGGGTCATATCGTGTCTAGAACAAGGGACTTAACAGATCTTGCACCATGCGACGGCTGGAATTGGGTGGCTTAATATGGAATTAAATGGTATTGCTAACATGAAGATCATTCTTGAGATGGCCCTCGAAGATAAAAAAATTGACAACCAAACTAAAGAAAAGCTTGACGAACAGCTAATTATACTTGCAGAATATATGAAAATGTATAAAGAACGCACCACTACTAAATGGCCTATTAAGCCTTGGCACGAAGTAAGAGAGGAGTATCATGCAAGAAAAGGTAACGACTAAAAAAATAACCTCCAGCGAATTAGAGACCTACGCCGATAGCGAGTTTTTAGCCCTAGTTATCGCCGCCCTTATGGGCAAAGATAAAGAAGGTTATATATCTGAATATGTATTCAATCGAATTGATAAGATACTCAAACAAATGTCTAAACAGGAGATGAACTAATGTATAAAAATTTTGAAGTACTACAAATATATGCTGATCGCTTTGGAAGTATCAATAATACTAACTATATTGGAGAAATTCAAATTAATAATTACGAGATAGATGATTTTTATGCTGCTGTAAGAAATGAGATGCAGTGCCTTGAAGTTCCGATCCCCGAAAGTTGGGGTATTACAAAAGATGAGCATACTAGCGTAATTAAGGTTTATGATACTAGAGGTAATTATCGCTATCAACTCAAGAGTTATTAATATGAATAGAATCACATTAATCTGTATGATACTATTGTATAATGGTATTTCTAATACCTTAAAGCATCTAGATAGTTTCTCTGCAATTGCCGCCGCATTCACATTTTGGATTGTATTTTTCTGGTGGTTCGACAGCATTTATGAAGTAAAGAAACAGGAGACTGATAATGAAACGAAGTGAAATGATAACCAATATAGGTAAATGGCTGGGTAGAGATCAATCTACTATGCGAATGGATGGGACTTACGGTCAGGCTAAAGTATTACTTGCTCAATTAGAAAAATGGGGAATGCTACCTCCTAAAGGTAAATGTTGTCGTAGAGAAACTGATTTTGACGGACGAGAATATTTGGACTTTAATGTATGGGAACTAGAAAATGACAATTGAAATTATAACTGCTTTAATTATACAATTATGTCCTAATCTTGAAGCTATAAACCCTAAATATATAATTCAAGGGGAACAAGTAGATTGTATGGAATATTATACTAATGACATCATAAATAATCCCTTCAACTACAAAGAAATGGCAGCATATGATAAAAGTAAATGACTGGTATTTTATGGATGTGGTAGGATACAAAAGTACTGATATGGGAATACTAGGAACTTTAGTAAAAATTATTAAAATAGATCCACTTAATCCTAATTATGTAGTAACTGAAGAGTGGGATGTTACAGAAAATAAAAAAATTTTTATATCTAAGGGTATTTTTGAAGATCGAGATGCTATTTTATACACAAAATTCGGTAAAAAAGTGAAAGCGCCACCTAAGACCTTTGAGCTACTCTATAGCGAAAGTGTCAATCAAAATATGGACAGTGTAAACAACATAAACACTCAGAACGAATATAATGAGGACTGAACTGGCACCAATACTGCATTAGTATTATTGTATGAGGAGTAAAATATGAAAGCACGAGAGTTTAGATTGGGAGACAAAGTCTATTGCACAAAAAGAAATCTCAATGGAGTACTAGAAGAATTCAAAGCAGGGCTCTTTACGGTAGCGTATGAAAACAATACTTATGGAAGGTATAATGCTCAAACTATGAATAACAGGTTTGTCTTATTTGAAGAATACCCTAAGTACAAAAACATAGTATATGTTGACTTCAAAAATAAAAAGATTGCAGGTTAATTATGGAAAATAAATATCTAAAACTCAAAAACCTTAACAACGCTTATGTTATTACTAAAAAACATAATGGAAATACATTTTTTGTTCGCATAGGATTTATAACTTGCCGAAAAAATTATCCTCATGAAGATTGTATCTATTACGATGAGGCTTCTGCGATAGCAGAAGTTACCAGATTAAATTCTCTCCGTAAAAAGTGCAAATACAGCTATGAAAATGCTAGCAAATATTTTGTTAATAACTGGTTTAGCTCAAATTGGAATGGTGCGAATATACTAAATAAACCACTTTCAATTAAAAAAGTTAATGCCAATACTAAAATTTCAACTCCAGATGAGGTAAGAAAATCTCTTATGCTAAATATAGAAAAATCTATTTATAACAAATCAGAGTCCATAAAAAGGATTCAAAAAGAATTACCAGAGAAGATCAAATCTATCACCGAGCAACATGATAATTATATTCAAGAATATAATAACGAACGATCTGGATTGGAAACTCAACTAGCCGAACTAAGCAGTCTGGATTTAGACAGCTTACTTGCTGGCTATGAAACTCAAGGCGACAAAATGGTAAAAGTATTATATGGGAGTAATAAGTAATGGATGCATTAGAAGAACTGATGGTTTGTATTTCGACACAAGATCGCCTAGCTTTCTTAAAGTTTAGACAACAGTATGTGGCTCAATATGATGGCGACAGATTTAAACGATTGCTAAAACAGGCAGAAAAGGAACTTCAAGATGAGCAAGAAGAAAAGAAAGATTACTCTAATCAAAGAACAAGCTATCGAAGACCTATGTAATAAGGTACATGCGTGGGATGCTGATATTCTTTTAGGATTTGCGCTGGCGCATTATAGGAGAGCCTTAGAAACACTTTCCGTTATGGAACTAGAAGATGTATATTGTACTGAATTTTATATTAGAGACAGTGATGATGAGTATCTAGAAATAATTGATACTAAAGCTACCAAAATTTTATTTGACAAGAAGGTATAATATGAGTACCCTAAAAGAAGAGATCCATAAAAATAATTTCCTTATGGATAAGGGCAATAAGAAATTATATTTTGTTATCAAAATCGACTCCCTTAATGTGTGGCTAAGGCTTGAAGATGAGGATAAAGGGGATGATTGCGATTGTTTCAAGGTGCCAAAACAACTTATTAACTTAACCTATGTAAAAGTTAATCCTGATGTAATGAAGGTGTTATATGGTTCTAAAGATGGTATTATTAAATCTGATGCTATTCCTGACATGCCAGATAACCAAGGCAAATAATGAGGAAGAGGCTATAAAAAAGGCTGGAGAAGCCTTATATATACAATCGGGCTTAAACAAGATAGTTGAACATTTAGATAAGCAATATACCCCTAAGATCGTCAAAGAATACAGCAGTTGGCTGTTTCTTATACAGAAAGCCGCTATAGAGAAGCAAATAAGCTGTAAATGGGCCTGGTAAGCTAATTGCATAGCATAATAATGAGGTGCTTATGGGAAACATAAATAAGAAATGGGCAATTATAGTGCTTAGCATTTTGACGGTATTTGTTGTGCAGCCGTATGCCCATGCTAAACAAATTAAGGTGGCAGTCATTGATACTGGATTTGACTTTGCCAGCAAATGGCACAACTCTAAGCTAAGTAAACCCAAACTATGTAAAAGTGGGCATAAAGACTTTACAGGTACTTCTGTCATGGACAACCACTCCCACGGCACTCATATAAGTAGCTTAATAGCTTCTGGTAATGATAAGATTAACTATTGTATAGTTGAATTAAAATATTTTGATAAAAACCCTAAAGTTGATACTTTATCGACAGTAATCAAGGCTATTTCTCACGCAATCGCTTTAAAAGTAGCAATAATTAATCTATCTATTTCGGGATTATATCATTCTAAGTTAGAATGCGCTCTACTAACTAGGGCTTTAGACAAGGGAATAAAAGTTATAGCCGCAGCAGGGAATAATAGCCTCAACATAGACAGATATAAAAGTTACCCTGCTATGTGCGATAAAAGAATCATGGTAGTAATGAATGGTAAAAATAATAAAGATCTTAATGCTACTAGTAATTATTCTTTCGGCAAAAATACCTATATACTTGACGGGAAAGAAGTAAAAGGATTAGGTATTAATGACTCAGAGATAGTTCTATCTGGCACCTCTCAATCGGCAGCATTACTAACATCTAAAGTATTGAGAGAATTAAAAAATTATTAAATAATAGGAGTAATAAGTGACTTTACGAGAATTAGAAATGCAGCGTTACGATGTTTGTACAATGATGATAGAAGCCGACGATAGGCAATTAAAAGAATTAGAAAGAGAATTAGAATGGATCGAAGAACTAATTCTAGAATTGGAGCAAAAACATGGCAAAGAAATCTAAATTTAAAGCTAAGATTAACGATGTTTTTATGCATAAAGAAGAAAAGAAAGCTTTTGTTGTGGATGATGTAGGTTCTTATCCTAAAGGGCATTTGTATACTTTAAAAGAAGTGAGTAATAACAAGGAAGTATCTTATAAAAGATATTATGAAGAAAAGTTATTAGATAATTGTATCAAAGTTAAAAATACTAAAGCTACCAAGGTATTGTATGGTAGAAAAAGTAAATAATTGGAATATTGGAGATATAATAAAGTCTAAAAATTCTTGCGTTTTATATGAAATAAAATATATACATCATGGATATGAAGACAAAACATTTTCTACAATAAGAGTAGAAAATGTAAATACTGGCAAACTACATACCGAATTCTTGCTGTTTATGGATCATAGTTATGTAAATTTGGGTAAATGCGGTAAAGGACTTGAGATACTATGGCACCAAAAGTAAAAACAATACTAACAACCTATATCGTAAGAGTTAACAATGAAATTATCGATAAATTCCCTAGCTTACGAGAAGCTAGACAACATATTAAATCATTAGTTATTAATGATGATATTAACATTGTTCACATTGTGAAGCAAACTGTTAATGAAACTTTGCTGGATACTTATGAAACTAAGACAACCAGAGTATTAATGGTAACTCAATTAGATGAAGATTTAAAATAACAGAGGAGTATTTATGGCGGCAGTAAGGGAACTAATTTTCAATATTACAGAGAAAACACTTAGGGATGGCTCCGTTGCGACCATTTTAACAGACGGGGATGGTTACCTGTGCGGCATTTATGCGACTGTGGCAGACGCCGAGAAAGCTTTACCAGCGATAAAAAGGAATATTCTACAAGGTTATGTGCCTAAGTCTTCTTTAATAAGGCGCAGTAATCGTACAAACTTCAGGCAAGTGTACAGTAGAAGGTAGACAGTTCGAATCCCTCGACTAGTCTTTCCAACTAGTTACCTATGGCACAACACATGCAATAGAATTCTGTGAGAGGTTTGAATGGGAAAAGTCGGAATATTTAGAAAAATTAGGAAGTTCATTAGGTATCATTTTGGTCCTAAAGAAGTAACATATGATTCTGAATTGATCGATTACATGCCTCCTAACATGTTAGACATACATTATATATTACACATAATTAAATACGATGCCCATTGTGACAAATATACTGTATGGCTAAATTATTATAAGCAGGAGAAAGATGTATGATATTTGAAGAATACGAAGGCTATAATAAGCCTAAAGTAACGAAAATAAATCAACATGTCAGTATAGCTGTTTATAAGGGCAAAGGAAAAGAAACTATTGTGAATATAGCTAACAATAAAAGTGAAGAATTACAAAGAGTTATCTTGCTGGCTACCACACTTAAAAAAATTTCTAATAAAATTAGATTGACTTAGTATATTAACCATATTAATATAAGGGAAACCTTAGAAGGAGAGCAAAATGAACATTAAAACCTTAAAAGAAGCATTACCATATCTAATAGAGGCTGAAATTCCAGCATTATTAGTAGGACATCATGGAATAGGCAAAACTCAAGGCGTGAGTCAATATGCTAAAGTAGAAAAAGCACTTCTAAAAATCCTGAATTTGGGTACCCAAGAAGTAGGGGATATTATCGGTCTAGCAGACTTTAAGAAAGACAAAGACGGTAATAATGTATCTACTCAATTTATGATGCCAGATTGGGCTAAAGAGATCAATGAGTTTTGTTTAGCTAATCCAGACAAAAAGGCTATTCTGTTTCTTGATGAAATTAATCGTGCTCGTAGAGATGTGTTACAAGTTATATTTCCTTTGTTGACAGAAAAACGCATCCACGCCACAACATTTCCATCCAATTTCTATGTAATTAGTGCGATGAACCCAAATACCGAAGATTATATTGTTACTGATATTTCAGATAAAGCTTTAATGGACCGTTTCTGTCATATTAAACTAGCACCAAGTAAACAAGAGTTTTTTGATTATGCTAAGTTTCGTAAGTTTGAACCGCAATTAATCCAATTTTTACAAGATCAGCCAACCCTGCTACAAACTGAATTAGAATCTTTTGATGTTGATGTAAAACCATCAAGACGCTCTTGGGAAGCAGTTAATAGATTAATGTCTATTAAGACTCCAGTCAATTTATTGCGTGAACTAACATCTGGATTGGTCGGCACTGCGGCTAGTGCGGCATTTATAAAGTCACTTAGTGACACTGATAAGCCAATTAACGGTAAAGATATTCTTGATAGTTACGATAAAGTAGCGTCTAGAATTAAGAAGTATTCTGATGCTAAAACTGGAGGGCGTCAAGATATGCTTAAGTATACTTGTGATAGCCTCTTTGAATCGATTCAAGAACTTAAAAAGAAGCCCACTAAAGAACAGAGTTCTAATATTGTGGAGTTCTTGAAAACTATACCAAAAGATTTGGCTTTCGACTTATGTCGTAATCTATATCTAGAAGATAATGCTCGTGAAATCATTGATAATAGCGAAGATCTACTAAAGATTCTTGCTAATGCTCGTAACATGAAACTCGAAGACCTGTAATTCTTTTTTTATATAATAGCGTCACATGCTTTGATGTCCTAATTGTTAATTAGTCCATACTAGAGTTGTGAGTTTGACAGGCTGCTGTTACCCTTTAACTAATGAGAGGTTTAAAATGCGCTCTAAAGAAACTAAAAAAGAAGCTACTAAACAGCCACACCAAGAACCTCTCGATCAAGAGAGACTTAATAGAATTACTGGTAAGGCAGAAGAACTGCTTGAACAAACTATTGTGGAATTGATATTCGCTGAACCTTTCTATGCTAATCTTATCATGGGTATGCGCAGAGAATTCACGGTAAAATTGCCAACGCTTGGAGTTAGCGTCACGGATCAAGTTAATCTTCATATTAATCCTTATTTTTTTAGTGCAATGAATTTGCCGCAGAGAGTAGATGTTTTGAAACATGAGGCTCATCATGTTATTAATAATCATTTTGTTAGATTTAGAGATATTGAGCCTAAAGTATTTGATAATGTAGATAAATCAATTTTTGATCGTATTATGGATATGCAAAAAGCCAGTACAACTAATAAAGCTGCCGATGCTGCCATAAATGAATATTTGCCCAACCTTCCTCGTAAGGTCAAGATGTTTGACCATAATGGTAACACTATTAATGTACCAACTCACATCAAGGACGAAAAAGGTAACAATATCCCCAATCCCGATAAAGATGCTGGTATGCCAGTTGAGGCAGATTTGATATTCGTCGAACTTCTTAAAAAGAAATTCCCAAATATTGAAAACAGACAAACAATGGAGTACTACTACGAATTTCTTAAAGAACAACAAGAAAAGAATGGAGAAAATGGCGCAGAACAATATATAGTTCTTGATGACCACAATATCTGGCACGAAACTGATAATACTGAAGATGATATTACTCAAAAGGTAAAAGATGCTGTCAATAAAGCAGCAGAACAAACAGCCGATAAAGATATGGGTAAGTTGCCAGGTGATGTTATTGCAGCTATCGAAAAACTTAATTATGTTCCAAAGGACTGGCGTGGAGATATACAAAAATTCTCTGCTAGATGCTCTGAAATATTGATAGAATCAACAAGAAAGAAAAGAAATAGACGATATGGTATTTTATACCCTGGAAATAAAACTTTTCCTAAATTGCAATTAGTTGTAGCCCTTGACACATCTGGCTCAGTTGGGGATGAAGAATTAGGGCAATTTCATGCAGAAATGATCAGATTACATAATATGGGAGTTGATCTAACTGTAATTGAATGTGATACACAAATTAATAATAAGCCTTATAAGTTTGACCCTCGCAAAGAATTTAAAGTCCATGGTCGAGGCGGAACAGCATTTAAGCCAGTGTTTGATTTTATTGAAAAAGAAAAATTGGAAATTGACGGTTTAATTTACTGTACTGATGGAGGATGTTGGAACGAAAACATTAAAAAACCTAAATATCAAGTTTTATGGGGCTTAACTCCGCCACACACTCTAGACTCTTCAATAAATTTCGGTTCTAAAACTAAAATTGTTGTTACTAAACGAGTAAAAAGATAAGGCCAGAATATAATATGTCAAAAATAGATTTAAAACAAATGCAAAATTCTGGTATAGGAAATATTCTAGAGCAACATTATTCAAAGTCTATTTTGTATAGATTTCTTATATTTGTAGTAAAAGATACTAGGGCCACTTATGACTGTAAAAACCATAGCGAAGTTTATGATTCCCAAAATAAAGTGTTGAAAATTTTGGGAGACTTACTTTTGGGTAAGGAAGTTTCTAGCAAAGATATTAGGACAGCCGCCAATGCCCCCAATGCCGCCGCCTATGCCGCCACCACCGCCGCCAATGCCGTCTATGCCGCCGTCTATGCCGCCAATGCCGTCTATGCCGCCGTCTATGCCGCCGATGCCGTCTATGCCGCCGTCTATGCCGCCAATGCCGTCTATGCCGCCGCCTATGCCGCCGATGCCGCCTATGCAGCCAAACAACAAGAATATAAAAACTATTTAATAAAGCTAGTATTAGAAGAAAATGGAATTAATACTAAAACTTATGGTATGTTATATATATGAAAGAAATTAAACTTAGTAATAAACAATATTCTGAAATTAAATCTGATTCTATTAACCACTGGGTGAATTATGGAAAAGACGATAATGGTATTGTTATTGCAGTAATAGAAAGCTTCATCGGGTTTTGTAACAAAAATGGTTATGTAATCCAAGATGGAAAGGTTCTACAAAAAGATGAAGAAAAAGAACAAAGACATAATAGCTGAATATGAAACTGAAGTAAGTGGCCAAAAGGTCATAGTACAGAAGTTTAAAACTAAAGATAAAAAAGTAATAAACAATACTCGAAGTAATTTTATTTTTTGTCCTAATTGTTTATCAAAACTTACTTTAGATGATAGCGGATTACAGAAGTGTTCTGGAAATAGGCTCATTATTTGGGAAAAAGAATTTTATCAATATGATTTACTACCCAAAGAAAAGCAATGGGAGTATCTAAAGAACATATCTTTTGATTCAATGTTTATGGAATTATACGATAGATGGGCATATAGCAAAAAATATCCTGACGATATTTTTGGATGTGGCTTTACTAATAAAATATTTCTACCTATAGCTAGTTGTTCAGTTATTATACCTGATACTTCTCAAGTTAAACGAATAGAAAAGAAACTCGGAAGAAAATTAACAGAAGAGGAAATATTCGGCGAAAAAGAACTATTCTCTCATAGAGGCGGTATATTCGAAGAATATAGAGATGGAGCTAAAACTGTTAAGATAACCTTACTTAGATTTCCAGAGGATTGTTATTAATGAAAACTTTGAATATTAAAACTTTAATTAATTCTGATATTAAAAGTATATTACAAAAATATTATTCAAAGTCTATTTTATATAGATTTCTCATATTTGTAGTAAAAGATACTATGCTCAATTATGCCCACAGTAAATATAAAAAAATTTACGCTAAGCAAAATAAAGTGTTGGAAATCTTAGGAGACTTGCTTTTGGGTAAGGTGGTTCTCAAAAAAGATATTGAGGCCGCCTTTGTCGCCGCCTTTGCCGCCGCCCATGCCACCTCCGCTTCCCATGCCGCCAATTCCGCCGCCTATGCCGCCCACTCCGCTTCCCATGCCGCCACCATTGCCGCCACCATTGCCGCCCATGTCGCCAAACAACAAGAATACAAACAATATTTAATCAAGCTAGTATTAGAGGATAACAAAATTGACTGCAAAGCATTCTCAATACTATATGGAAATAAGATCATATGAAAAAAAATATAATAATCAGCATGTTATTAATACTATCCATTAAAGTATTCGCTAAAACAACATCACCCCAGGCAAGTCCTATTTTTCATCAAATTATTAAGAATAATCCCACTATTGATAAAAACTATGCCGTGAAACTATCTAGTTTAATTGATAAAATACACAAAGTTCACAAGATTGATTCAAAAATACTGACAGCTATGTTAATGCAAGAATCGTCATATAAATTGAATGTTTTGAGCAAAAGCAATGACTATTCTATAGGACAAATAAATATCAAAACTATTAAATATTATAATTTTGATAAGAACAGATTACTTATTGATCTTGATTATTCAATAAATTGTACTGCCCAAATTCTAAAAGATTTGAAGAAAAACTATAAAGAGCCAAATTATTGGAGTAGGTATAACACTTCACATAAAATTAAGCGTAAAAAATATGAACAGTTAGTTATGAGGTATATGTGAAAAAGTTAAATCTTAGAAGTCTTATGAGTTCTGACATAAAAACTATTTTGGCAGAATACGACAATAAAAATATTTTGTATAAGTTTCTTATATTTGTAGTAAAAGATACTAGGGCCAATTATGATCATGCAAAATATAAAGAAATTTATATTAAGCAAAATAAAGTGTTGAAAATTTTGGGAGACTTACTTTTGGGTAAGGAAGTTTCTAAAAAAGATATTAGGACGGCCGCCAATGCAGCCCATGCCACCGCCAGTGTCCCCTCCATAACCGCCCGTGACTCCTCCGTCGCCTATGCCACAGCATATGCCGCCTATGCAGTCGTCAATACCACTACCTCCACCGTCGCCTTGTCTGCCGCCCATGCTACTGACTATGCCGCCATCTCCACCGCCCGTGACTCCTCCTCCGCCCGTGCCACCAATGCTCCTATTGCAGCCAAACAACAAGAATATAAAAACTATTTAATAAAGCTGATTTTAAAAGAAAATAACATAAAAGCTGAAGTTTTTGATATATTGTATAAGGGATGTTTGTGAAAAAGTATAAACAGTATCCTAAAAGACTTTTAGCTGATCCAGAGATACAATACAGCTATGGAGAAATTTGGACTACTTTAGACGGACAAACTATACCAATATGCAACTTAAGACCCAGACACATAAAAAAAATTATTGAACATGTTAAGTCTAGAACATCTAAAAGAATATTACCATTTTTATACTTAGAATTAGAACGCCGCAAAAAAGATAGATTAATTAAAAAAACTAAAATAGGAAAACTTCTGTATGGACGCTAAGAAAATACTTTATAACTTCGTATATGTAGTCGTTATGAATAGATGGGGTTCAGAAGAAGGTCATCATTATACCGTAGGAGTATTTGATAATTTGGATAAAGCTAAGAAATCAGCGGAAGAAGAACATGAAAATCGTGGCGGTAAATATGAATGGATCATCGAAGCTTGGAGTTTGAATAAAGATAGAAGCAATCATCCCATGGCTAAAAAATATTTTAGAGTAGCCAAGAGCAAAGAGATGGGATGTACTACTGATGAGGAGATTGATAGATACCTAAAGTCACAAGAACCCCCACTTGAATGGTTCGAATATTGCGCAAAACTAGACATCAATCGACTAAGAGAAGAATTAACTCAAGAAAGACAATCCACCTTAAAATGGATGGGAATTGCCAAGAAATTGCAGGAAGAGATAAATGGACGAAAAGACATTTAAAAGAACTTATAAGTTTCCTGCCTGTACTATGGCTCCATGGCATAATCTAATTCATAGAGACATTAGAGATAATATTATGCGCATAATTAGGCAAGAAACTATAGAAGCTTATGGTTATTCTATAGATGAGTGCCCAAAAAGAAAAGTTTGCTTAACCACCTCATGTGTTGGTAGGCCATTACCTTGGCTATCAAAAACTGCAAAGCCCTATTTAGAACAGCTCAAGATTACACACAATATTCAAAATGACGAGCTATTCCTAGCTAATTGCAATATATGTTCCATAGCTAAGATCTGTAATAGCCCTTGTTATCAAGTCAATGATTTTTTGAATAGGGGGTCAAATAAAGAACCAGATTTGATTCTACAAGATACATTAGAAAATCATGCTGAACAATATGTAACTGATAATTCTGTAAGACCAACTGCCTTAAATAATATAGAAGTACCTTGGGACTGCCTATCAGACATCAGGCAATCTGTAGTTAAAAAATATCTTTATGAGAGTAAAGACTTTCTAACCATAGCAAAAGAGTTAGACCTAAATAATCAAGCTAGAGTAAAGTATGAATTCTATTCAGCTTTAACCAAATTAAGTGAATTTGCTATAATGAGAAGCTTCATAAAAGACCACGGCGACGAATTGACTCATAAACAAAGATGCATACTAATTATGATATATCAAACAAATTTTAATTTTGCGCATATAGCCAATATAGAAGAAATAAGTAAGCAAGCTGTACAACAAATCTTGACAAGAGTCATTAAAAGGTATAATATCAAATGGACAATATTCGTAAAAAAACAAGGCGGAAAAATTATCTATAATGTGCCAGGTATGTTTAAATGAGCAATATTAAGCAAGTATTTAGAAACAGGATTTCTAAGAAGAAATTACCTACTAACGGTATAGGCGAGGTTCTATCTCAATTTAGATCACGACAATATACTTCCGCTTTGGGAGTAGCTTTAAATTGCATGAGCGTTAAAAATAGGGTAGTTTATGTAGCTCATAAGTTTTGTAAAAGTAAATATAGTGCTTATAGTTCTGCCATGATTAAGTTTAAATCAGTTTTAGATGCCTATTCTGTATCTGGAGATAGTAAAATCATGAAAGACTATATGCTAGAATTAGACGAAACTGCTAAGAATGAAAATTATTCTATGAACAATAACGAGTTTTTTAACTTACGAAAAAGAATACTAGTTGATGCTATTGATAATTCTTCTGACATAGCATTTCATACATTACTGCAAATAGAAAGCGTAACACATTCTGTCGATACAGACAGAAGATACATAAAGCTTATATGTGAGATTTGCAAAATTAATTGGCCCGACAATCAGGCACTAGAGGTCCTATTTCTATGATTAAAGATAAGTATATAGTAGTTGACCCTTATACAATGAATCAATTTTATAAAGAAGGATACCGATTCTTATTTATATATGAAGATAAGTATGATAGCATGACTACTGAACTGGCCAGCGGTCAATTTATGGATAATCCTATAACTTTAAATATGCCTGTTACTAGATCCACTATTAATACTAAAGTAGTGATGGAACTTACTAAGCAAGCTGAGATTTTATATGGAGAAAAACATGAAAACATTACCTGAAATATTAGCTACTTTAAATAGCAAAATAGCAGTACACAAAAAAGAAATAGCTAAAATTGTAGAAGAACTTAGCATTATGAAAAAGAAAAATTCAGTATTGGATAATGACGCTAAATCAATGCTTATGAAGCACACTATGACATTAGTTGAACATAAAAGTGCTATTTCTACACTGTCTAATTTATTAGAGGAAATACAAAAGTAGTATGTCTAAGGATATTAAAAACGAAATTTTACCAGTAGTACAAGATGAGTTTCTAGAATCTCAAGAAATTGATAATGTTACTAATATAGATGAGGGTCGTATTAAACGACTTAAGGAACGAGGACATTATGTAACTATGTTAGAACAATTTGATGTACTGCGAGTTAAATTTATATACGATCAACTAGATAAAGAAGAAGCTACAAGATTTATTACTTTATGTAAATATCTTAAGGAAAATGGTCATTCAGAATCGCTTAAACTTACTTGCCATTATATATATCAAAAGTATATGAAGAATCAAGGATTGTAAATGAGTAAATTAGCTATTGTTGCAATTAGCGATACTCATAATAGGCATAAGGCTATTAAAGAACTTAAGGTAGAAAATGCTTTAGGCGGTGATATTATTATACATGCTGGCGATGCTACAGGCCAAGGTGCCATAAGCGAAGTAGCCAATTTTCTAAAATGGTATGGTAAATTAGATTTCTCGCATAGAATTTTAATAGCAGGAAACCATGATTGGTTGTTTGAAACAAATCCTTCTTTAGCCAAAGATATGTGTGAACAGAATGGAATTATACTATTAAACGACAGTAGTGTGATTATTGACGGAGTTAAAATACATGGTTCTCCAGTAACTCCCTTTTTTTGCGACTGGGCTTTTAATAGGGCTAGAGATATTAATGAAGCACAATTTAGGAAAATAAGAGAAATTAAACCTCATTGGGATATGATACCTGACGACACCAACATACTAATAACCCACGGACCGCCGTATGGTATATTAGACGAATTGGTATATGTTAGCGGAGATCCTAAAGGACAATTTGCTGGGTGTGTTAAATTATCGGAACGAATTAAAGAACTTAAACAACTTAAACATCACATATTCGGACATATACATAATTGGGGTGGGAAGACTGTAGAGAAAGATGGTATTATGTATCATAACGCAAGTTCGTGTGACGAATGTTATGATCCCACCAATACAATAACTATAATAGAATATGAAAAGGATCAAAATGGCATTTCGAACAAGTTTTTCGCAGAATAATACATTTATTTCATGCAGCAAGCATTGGCACCTTTCTTATGTTGATAAGTGGGAGAGTGGGATTGTTGGTGCTAGTTTATTTTTCGGCAGTGCTATTGATGCCGCCGTAACTGAAATGCTAGAAGGCAAAACGACTTGGTTGAATACATTCAAAGATCGTTGGCACAGAGCTTACTCTTTCGGCACAGCAACTCAAATATACGATAACCCTAATGTAGTTTTTGCCCAAAAAGATTTTGACGAGGATGTATTTGAACCTAAAGATATAGTAAAATTAGAAGGCTATGTAGTAGAATTAGGATTAACAGCATTAAATCCTATAGATTTATATAAAGATATATCAGCTAGAAAAAGAAATCCTTACAAAACAGTATCAGATATTGAATTTAAGTATTTCAATAGAGCTTCTTGGCTATCCCTAAGAAAAAAGGGAGAATTGCTATTAAAAGCCTTCAATACACAATTTTACCCAAAGATAACTAAAGTGGTCAGCACTCAACAAAGAGGATCTATAACAGATCAAAGTACTGGAGATAGTATTATTGGCTTTGTAGATATGGTTCTAGAGCTAGAAGGTTATGATAAACCCATAATATTTGACTTAAAAACCGCCGCCCAACCTTACGAACAAGAGGACATTGACTTAACCCAACAATTAACACTATATTCAGCTATGAAGGGTAGAGATTATAATACAGATTTAGTTGGGTATGTTGTTTTATGCAAGACTATACCAAAAGATGAGATAGCTCATTGTGATAAATGTAATCATAAAAAGAATGGTAGACATAAAACTTGTGATAATATGGATTCTAGTGGTAATAGATGTAATGGTAATTGGGTAGGTACTAAAGTATGCAATCCACAAATACAAGTGCTAGTTCAACAAAAGACACAAGCACAAATAGATGACTTGCTTACTGACATGGGAAATGTTATACTAGCTATGAAAAATGATATCTACTATAAGGATGTATCTAAATGCCGTAACTGGTATGGAAGCACATGCATTTTCTACTCTGCCTGCCACAAGGGGGATTTTAGTGGGTTGAAAAAGAAAAAATAAAACTTGCTTTTAGCTTTAAAAGCCATTAATATGATTAAAAAGGAGATAAAATATGCATGATCAAAGTATGATACCGCAATCGACACAAGGAGTAAAAGAATTAATGCTTCTTCAAGCTAAATTATTTAAAAAGATACATACAGTAGTCAGTAAAGTCGAAAAAATAGAAAAATCTGGTTTTAATAAACACCAAAATTATCATTATTCAACCGAGCAAGATTTAGTAAATGCAGTTAGAAATTTATTATTGGAAAATAATATAGTAATTTTAACAGATTCGGAAACTAAAGAAGTTATTAAGATCAACAAACCAGACGGTAAGGGTGGAAATAAGGAAAGCTTGGTGTCCATAGTTAATACTAGACATACTTTTTGTGATACCGAAAGTGGAGCTACATATTCAGTACAATCTACTGGTAGTGGTTGGGATGAAACAGATAAATTTGTGTATAAAAGTTTAACTGGTGCTTTTAAATATTTTTTAGCCAAAAACTTCTTAGTGGCCACAGAAGATGATCCAGAAAATGATGGTATTACAAAACCAATTACTACAACACCAACAAAAGGTTTTTCTAGATCTGCCACAGCTCAAGCAGCTAATATTACTACATCAGAAGCACCAAAGTCAGAAGTTGTAGAACCTCCTAAAGTAATTAATGATACTCCCAAAGTAGTAGAAAAACGACCAGAACCAACAACTATCGCAAAACCTAGTTTTGGTAGAAGATTAACAACAGTAAAAAACTCAGAACCAAATTTCCCATGATTATAAGGAGTTATAATGATACAATTAAATCCAGATCAAGATATTAAAAGCGAAAAGAATATTCTTAATAATGGTACTGTAGATACTGATATTAAAGCAGATTCTAATTTGCTTAATAACTCAGATACAGCCCAAGATGTTCAGAATAAAATCCTAACAACAGAAGTTACATCAATAGCTAGAGAAGAACAAGCTTCTGGTCAAAAGATAGAAATACCTTCCGCAGAAGAACTGTATTCTAGGGCGAGTATGTCTTTTGTTCGTAATATGAAACATTTAAATGATCTAATTGCAGGTCGTAATGGTCCTAGTTACAAGATCAGCCGCAAAGGAATGAATCGTATTATGAACTCTATTCTTCAGTTACCGCAAGATGACTTGCCTGTAAATCTACAAAGTAAGGAAGAAAAATCAGCATTTGCGTTAGGACAGCGTGTCATTGCTGATCGTTATCTAATCACGCATTATCATATTTTAGAAGAACGAAAACGCTTGCAAAAAGAAACAGAACAAGCTAAAATTGAACAAGAAATTAACAACACGCAACAACAAGTTGCGGAAACTAAGGAGAATCACAATGAGTAAGTACATTGAAATAGCTGTAGGTTGGTTAAAACAAAGTAAAAACAAAGGCGAATATGTATCAGCAACTATAGCCAAAGGCAACCCTAAAACAGGAAAATCTGGAGTAAGTAAAATTACTGTGGAAATGGATAACGGAGAAACTGTAGATGTAAAGGGCTTTGCGATGTTCTTTAACGAAAACAAAAAATCGGAAAAAGGGCCCGATGTGCAGTTTGTAGTAAGTCAAGATGAGTAAATTCGGTATAAATTTCTCTATAGAACAGAGAAGTTAGTAAATTTTAGGGGGCAAAAAGTGGATACAGATTTCATTCGCATAACTAATAGCGTTCAAGACTTTGGACGCTTAATTCCAATTTCTGAGTTTCAAGATCAGACTAAATTGGAATCTATAATCAAAGAGAGTCCAGATACAGATTGGTATTCTTCTTTATTCACCTTTCCAAAGGAAGCTAAAGAATACTTCAATAAGAACGATAACTCTATCAAAGGATATAATGGTAGGGCCAGCACATCGAAACTGGTATTCGACTTTGATTCTAAAGTTGATCTTGATATAGCTAAAAAAGATGCTATATCTCTTCTTCAAGAATTTCAAAAACAACAGATTAATGTTGCAGAATCAGTTAGAACTTATTTTTCTAGTTCTAAAGGGTTTCATGTAGAATTATATACAACTAAGACTTTTACTCCAGAAGAATGTAAAGAACTTAGTACACATCTTAAGAAAATTCTTAGGTTAACAACACTAGATACTGTTATTTATAACACTACTAGACTATACAGAATTAACAATACTAAGAATCCTAAAAGTGGTCTCTATAAGATTGAAGTTGGGCCAGATGATTTAGTTGAAAAATCTATTGAACAAATCAAAGAATTAGCTAAATCACCAGTTACCAGCAATTTTATTGTAAAGGCCACGGATAAACTAGATTTCATTAAAGCCTATAAGATTATATTCTCTGAACGACCTAAGTCGATAACTTATGAGTCAGTTGAAGAGATTGATGGGATTAGGGGTTTGGATACTATTGATTTTAATGAGTGCCCAAGAACCACTCCCCGTTGTATATTTGCTTTGTCTAAAGGTATTATGAAGCCTGGTATGGGAGAGCGTAATGTGCTATTCCTACGATTAGCTTCATGGTATAGAAATCAAGGTATGGCCAAAGAAGTGGCTTTAAGCACACTAGCTGGCATTGCTGAGTTGAATGCTAAGCTGTACCCAGAGGCAGATCCATACACCAAATCTGAGTTAGAAAATACAGTTATTAATTCTGTATATGGTAGTAAATCCTTCAAACAGATGCCTGGAGCTTCTGGAACTAGTCCTGATAATGAGTTACTTAAGAAATATTGTGATTTAATCAGTTCTAAAACACATAAAAAATGCTGCTTACATTCGAGGGCTGAGAATAGAGAAACTACCGTTCAAATAGATTCGGTATCTGAGAGTTTCGAAGATTTTGCTTCTAACTTCGACAGAAATACGGTTAAAACTGGTATAGCTTTTATTGACGACAATATGAATATTGCAGTAGGCACTACCACTTTATTAGTGGGCGCAACTGGTAGCGCCAAGACCACAATAGCATTAAATATTATGGAAAATGCTAATGCTTTGAACCAACATACAATGTTCTTTAGTTTGGATATGCATAAGAATTTGATTTATTTAAAGCTGGCTCAGAAATTAACTAGCTATACTCAGCGTGAGATTTTAGATTTTTATAAATATAAGAATACAAAAAAAGTTGATGAGATTAAAGAACTAATTGCTCAGAAATACGGCAAAACCTATTTTGATTTCAGCTCTACACTAACATTAGAGCAAATGAGAGATAAGATTTTTAAGATTGAAGATGAAACTGGAAATCAGATTAAATTAGTTGTAGTGGATTATGCAGGTAGAGTTACTGGACCATATTCAGATAGATATGCTAATGCTACATATAATGCGTTGCGTTCTACTGAGATGGCTAATATTACTAATTCAGCCTGGATTTATATAAGCCAGATCTCTAGAAATGTGGGGGATGGCTGCGCTCCTTTACGGACAAAACGAGCAGCTAAGGAATCGGGAGATTGGGAAGAATCAGCAACCAATGTTATCACTATATGGCGGCCATTTATGGGTAGTCCAGAATATGATGATGTGCTTCGTATGTTTCTAGCCAAGAACCGAATGGGAAAAGAACTAGAACAAATTCTTCGATTTGATGGCGCAAAAGGATTAGTTAGAGATATGAATATAGATGAATTATCAGACTATGCTGCTTTGCGTGAAAAAGAAGAACGAGAATATTTAAGGGCTAAATTTAATAAAGTTTAGACGCAAATCAACTCCCTTTATGTTGATCGGTGTCGGATAAGGCAGTTTTTGGGCCCCCAAAGCTGCCTTATTTTTTTCTAGCAATAAACCAATTAAAGGTGTTATATGTGGGAACTTATTCTAGATAATAGCATACTTACAGTGTTTGTAATATATGTAATCATCAGTTTAACAAGCTTTCTTTCAGAATATTTCCCATCTTCACCAAGATACTCAGAAACTTTGTTAGACCAATATTTAAAATACAAAATGTATAAGAGGTACGGACATGAAACTAATAGATTTCTTCAAGAAAATATCCTCTACAAATTCAACGAAAGAGAAGGAAGAGATACTTCGCACATACAAAGACCAGAAAGAAGTCCTGGAGATTCTTAACTATGCTCTTGATCCCTATAAAAATTTCTACATTAAGAAAATGCCAGAAAGACTTAGTAGAGTTAATGATGATCTTTGGTCGGATAAAGATAGATATAAAGCTTTTATAACTCTTCTTGATGACTTAAAAAGTAGGCATATAACTGGTAATAAAGCTAAAGATATCATCCAAACAGTATTTAGAATGTTTACCGATGATGAATATGATATTTATAAAAAAGTATTACTTAAAGAAGCTATAGGGATTGGAACAACTACTGTAAATAAAGTTATTAAAAATCATATACCAGAATTTAAGATTCTACTTGCTCCCTCACAATTGCCTAATTTAACAGATTTACAATATCCTTTGTATATCCAGAATAAATATGATGGATTCAGAGCTATCTACAAAGATGGTCAATTTTATACTAGATCTGGCCTTATTTACACTAATAATAACTTAACTAAATATTTTAATTGCTTAACGGGAATTAAAGACTATGTATTAGATGGAGAATTGTACATACATAATCAACCATTTCAAGATTTAGCTAAAGTTCTCAATTCTGAGGAAAGCCCTATTCCAAGCAATTTAAGGTATTATGTCTACGATTGCTTACCTATAAAGGATTGGGATGCCCAAAGCACTAAAATCGGCTATACTGACCGTTTAAAGCTTTTAAGAGGCATTGTAAATGGCACTATAGGAGACTATAGTAAGGTTATAGATGCTCCCACAGATAAAGTAGATTCTGCCGCAGAAGTAGTAGAAATCTATAAAAAAGCCTTGAAAAATGGTTACGAAGGGTGTATGATTAGGGCTATAGAGGGTAAGTATAGGTGGAAAAGAGTCACCATAAAATCAGGTGAATTAATAAAATTAAAACCCTTTAAGAGTGACGATTTGGAGATAATTAATGTTGTTGAAGGTGAAGGAAAACTTAAAGGAACTTTGGGCAGTATTGTTGTTGCTATTGATCCTAATACTTCCTGTAGTGTTGGGAGTGGTTTTGATGATGCTCTTAGAAAAGAAGTTTGGACAAACAAAGACAAATTTATGGGTAAAATCGCTGAAATCTCATATTTTGAGAAAACTTCGGACGGTTCCTTACGCTTTCCGATCTTCAAAAGAATGAGGGATGATAAATGACACTAAACCAACTACTTAAAAAATTAAATGACCTAAAAGAGAAACATGGTAATAAAGAGATTTCATTGCTTATTGAAACTCCAGAAGACGCTGAACACCAAATACAATTAGAATACGATCTTAATGATATAGCTGTCAGCGAAACTCAAAATAAGGTTATTCTAATGCATGAGGAGTGGTAAATGAAAACTTTCATAGTTAGCGAAAATGGAGAAATACCATTAGAAGCATTTTCTGAATTTACAGATATAACTAAAGTAAAATATTATAATATGACATTATCTACAAATGGAACAATACAGATTATATTATATGACGAGAATAAAGAAGTTATTAAGATATTTGAAAAGAACGAATATGATTATATTGCGGATAAAAATTGGCGAGAACGATATGGAGATGAAAAATGACACTAAAAAAAATGATTGGTTATACTCTCATGGCACCTATGGTTTTAATTCCAATTGGGCTCGCATGCGTGTTTGTCTATTCTTGGTTTGTGTTTCATCCAATTATTATGACTTTTATCGCACTATTTATCGCTTTTATAATTGGTAAATTCTTAATATTCGTAGATGACGAAGAAAAGAAGGATAAAAAGGGGTAAAAATGAAAAAAAGCGAAATGGAAAATATTTTAATTGAATATATTAAGCCTAAAGTATTAACTCCCATATGCTTCAGTTGGGGTAGATTGGCAAATAACATACTCAAATTATGTGAAAATAATGGTATGTTGCCGCCCGAGCGAGTTCATTATTATGATGCGGATGCAGAAGTACGAGGAGAAGGCTATAAAAGAGATAGAACATGGAAACCAGAAGATGAGTGAAAAATGTTGGGAAAGTCGAAAGGAGGATATATGAAAAGAAGTAAGTTTATTGAAAAAATCCAAAACGATTTAATTGAAATATCACAAACTTCACCGAATTTTGCTAATATACGCACTGATTCAGAAGCTTTGGATCTTATTTTAGATTTATTTGAAACTCATGGTATGTTACCACCAACTGTAATGTTTAGAGCTACAGGAGAATTCTCTAAAATATTTGCTTGGGAATCAGAGGATGAGTAAAAAATTACGGCCATTAGGGCAAATAACATCCGATCTAGAGCCCCTATTAGAAGAAATGTTAACGGGCCACGATCTACAATGGTATGAGGTATTGAATATAATTCATGGATATTTAATGGCGCATTATCCAAATAATCAAGAAAAATATATAGATGATTCTAATCCAATATTTTATTATGGGCCTAATAGAGATTTAAAATGAATATAATTTCCATAGATCTTGAATTTAATCAACCTTCTGGTAAAGTAATTCAATTAGGTTATATTATAGCTAATGTTAAAAATAAAGCTATTAAAGTTACTAAATCTATTATTATTAATCCTTTAGAAGAATTGAATAAAGAAATTATTAAACTTACTGGGATTACTCAAGAAATGGTAGATAATTCTAATTATACTATTCATACTGCTTATGAGGAAATGTGTAAAGATATTGACAGATTTCAAGTAACAAAACATCCACTTCAATGGGGATTAGACCACAATTATCTAATAACGCAGCTAAATTTAGATTGGGATGAGTATATCTTTAGACGCAGAGGACATGATATAAAATCATTTTACCAATTATATCAAATGGTTAAACCTAATAGCAAGGTAATTTCTGGACTAGACTCATCAATGAAGCATCTAGGTCTAACCTGGGATTTTAAATATGGGCCGCCGCATAATGCCCTAGCGGACGCACATAACACTCTCTTGACTTTTTGGAAAATATCTGATAAACTGACAGTATTCGATGAAATGGAAAGGATAATGCTAAATGTCAATACGAAAAAGATTTGATCCTAAATTATACGAGGAAAACGATAAAATCGCTAAAGACTTTGTCAAAAATCTCTTAAAAGGTACGGAGTATCAAGTAATAGAAAATAGCAAGAAGCGTGGTGTCGATATGCTTTTGTATAAAGATAGTCAGCATATAGCTAATATAGAATGCGAAAGAAAAATAGTATGGGTTAATCAAGAATTCCCTTACGAAAATGTACAAATTCCAGAAAGAAAAACTAAATATGCGGTTCTAGAAGAACCTACCGTCTTTGTTATGCTAAATAAAGACCAAACAGCGTATTTAGCTATACCACAACAAAATCTCCTCTCTTCGCCTATAAAGGAAATACCCAATAAGTACAATTTTAAAGGGGAAATGTTTTATCAAGTTCCAAAAGAACAAGTATATTTTAATGACTTATTAAGTGCAATAAAGGAGATAATAAAATGAACAATACTAGACCAACATTTGGAGTAGCCAATACTCCTCCAGCAAGCACCGTAAATAAACGAATAGAATCAGGTGCTATTTGGCGAAGACTATCAAGAAAAGATAATTCTGAATTTCTAAGCATTAAAATCAATCTTCCTAAAGAGAAAATTAAGGCTCTTTTAGATAAAGAGGGTGATAGCGTTGATATTGGATTTGTAGCTTTTGTCAATCCCTATAAAAGTGAGGGCGCAAAAAGACCTGATTTTAAAATTTATGAAGATCGAGAAAACAATGAGTAACTATTTTTTTATTTATCCAAAAGATAAAAAAGGTAAAAAATCTGGGCATTCTATCTGCATCATGCTTGACAAAGATAAGGACGGTCAGCCAAGAGTATATTATGGTATTTCTTTATGTTCTCTTCAGGATCAATTCACTTATGAAACGGGCCGTAAATTAGCTTTAGACAGGGCTACTGAAGCTAAAAATAAGAAACTAACTTAATATGAACTTACTAATTATTGATTTAGAAACAACAGGATTGGATAGTGAAACTCATGGTATAATTAATATTTGTGCTAAACTATATAATTCTTCCAGGGAAGTCGTATCAGTTTTTAATGCATGGTGTAATGCTAGAGATTCTGAAATTAATTTAGGAGCATTGAAAGTTAATAGATTTACTATCTCTGATATAAGATCTTTTAAATCGGAAATAGAGGTTATTATAGATTTTTGCGATTGGTTACTTTCACTTAAAGTTAATGGCGAATTAATATTAGGAGGACATAATATCTCCTTCGATTTAGGCTTTATCAAAAGTAAACTAAAGAAGTATGGTATTTCAGGTTTTGATCAGGTAGTTTCTCATAGAATGCTCGATACTTGCAGTATCGGAAGATTTTTAGTCTTGACAGGCATACTACTGCCTAATACTAAAGTATCATTAAGGGATTTGGCAATTGTTCTAGGAGTAGAATATGATGCCTCTAAAGCTCACGCTGCAGAATATGATGTAGATCTAACAGCAAAAGTTTTATTCAGAATGATGGATCTAACAAAAGGATTGATAAATGGCAAGAATCAATAAAGATTCTCTGGATAGATTTTTTGATTACGGAATAAATGTAGATACTAGAACAATATACGCAAGTTCTATAGAATCTGATTTAGATGGTAATGAAAGTGGTGTAGATTCTTTAATGTGCGAAAAACTAATAAAAGGATTACATGTACTAGATAAATCCGCTCCAGCAGGAGACAATGCCATTACGATAATCTTAAATAGTCCTGGGGGAGATTCTTTATATGGCATGTCTTGTTATGACGCTATTAAACTATGCAAAAATCATGTTACCGTTATGATTCAAGGATATGGTATGTCTATAGCTGCTTGGATTCTTCAAGCAGCGGATCGTAGAGTAATGACTAAAAATAGTCGTTTAATGATACATACGGGCCATTATACTTTAGGTTATAATCATCCAGAAATAAATAAACGCCTAGTAGAACAATTTGCTAGAGACGAAGAAATATTTGAAAATATACTCTTAGAAAAAATTAAAATTAAACATCCAGATTTTACTAAAGCTAAAATAAAAAGTATGCTTCGTTTTGATACAATTTTAACTCCCGAAGAGGCTTTAAATTTAGGGCTTATTGACGAAATCGTATAATATACAAGAGCCACATTTATACATAAAATATAGTTGGAGCCATAATGACTAAACCCGAATTTTCACACTTCATTGTTAACAGCTTCGAGCTTTTTCAAAGCTTGATCAAATATTCTGATGATGTGGATTCAGATATAGTGTGTTATGACTTAGAAACTAATTCAGAGGTAGAAAAGCTAGCTAAAATTTATGGTATTGGTATTTGTTTTACAGACAAAAAGGCTTTCTATATTCCTTGGAGAAATAAAGATGGTACTGAGGTGTGGCCAATAGAGCAGCAATCTAGCATAATTGAATGGCTAAAGAATGTTTTGACCAGTAAAAAATTAATCGGTCATAATATCATATTCGATGTGTTAATAACAGAGAACAATTTCGGTTTTAGGTTGGATGACTTTATTCATGCCGACACAATTCTTATGAAACACACGTTAGACGAGGAGAAACCTTTTGGGCTAAAAGATATAGCCCCAGTGTTACTTGGAAGTTGGGCAACTTTAGCACAAGAAAAACTTTCCGAAAATGTTAAAGCTAATGGCGGTAGGTGGACAGAAGACCAAAAAGATATGTATCTTGCTGATACTGATATTCTTGGTGAATATTGTTGCTGGGATGTATTGTTAACTTTACTGTTATATAGACAATTTGATGCTCAATTGGAAAAAGAAGACCTTAAAAGACTTTTTTACGACGAGGAAATTATGCCTCTTTATAAAGAAGTTACTATCAATATGAAACGAAAAGGCTTCAATATAGATTTAGGACATTTCCAAGTTCTTAAGAAAGAATTAGAAATTGAGATTAGCCGATTAGAAAATGAAATTTATATAGATATTGGACATTTGGTAGAGCAGTTTGAAGCACAAACTCTCGAAAAAGACTATCCACTATCTGGAACATTATTCCCAAAAACTTATGCCGAAATTGGTGATATTCCATTACCTATTAATAAGAAGACTGGCAAGATTACTTTATCGGCTAAAGCTATAGAACTTCAAAAACAGCAATGTCCCCAATTTTCAGAATTATATGATCATATTCTAGGAATAGAACCTAGACTACCGCTGGACCCAAACTTAATCAGAAAAACACAAAAACATCTATTTTTTAGAGATAATCCAGAAAAAACTAGAATATTTAATTTAAGTAGTTCAGCTCACATAGGACATCTACTATATAATTGTATGAATATTCATCCCTTTAAGTTCACTAAAGGTAATAAGCCGTCAACAGATAAAGAAGTATTAGATGAATTGATTGAACAATATAAAGGTTCTCAGCCTTGGATGTTGAAACTTTATGATTTCAGAAAACTAAGTAAATTACTTAGTACTTATGTTGACGGAATTTTAGATAGACAAATTGCTGGGATTATATATACTTCTATGCTCCAATTTGGAACAACTTCAAATCGTTTTAGTAGTAGAAATCCAAATCTTCAAAATATACCAAGAATTAAAGATGAAGAATCAAATTTATCTGAATTAGTATTAAAATATGTTAATTCTATTAAAAAAGGTTTTATTGCTCCTAAAGGATACAAAATAGTAAATGCTGATTATTCCAGTTTAGAACCAGTATGCTTCGCTGATGTTAGTGGAGACGAAAAACTAAGAAATGTATTTATCAATGGTGAAGATTTGTATTCAAGAGTCGGTATAGAGACTTTTGGAGTTATTGGTGCGAGTGCAAATAAGAAAGATGCAAATTATCTAAAAAATCTATATCCAGAAATTAGGCAAAATGCCAAAGCTATAGCATTAGCTATACCCTATGGTGGTACGGCGGCACAAATATCAAGATTAACAGGTAAAACTTATTCAGAAGCCCAAGAGATTATAGACAATTATTTAAATAGTTTTCCTAATTTAAGAAAGTATATGAATAAATGCGATTATATGGCGAAAAATTACGGTTATGTTAAAACAAAATTTGGCAGAGTTAGACATTTAAAAGAAGTTAGATCAATTTATCTATTATTTACAGATAAGGTACTGGACAATAAGTGGGCTCGAATAAACGGACATACTGATACCAGAGCTAAATACAAAAATATGCTAAATAATGCAAAAAATTTTGGTATTCAAGGTTTAGCTGCGCATATTCTTAATAGGGCTTTAATTTCAGTAACTAGAGAATTCAAAAATAAAAATATAAACGGTTGGGTTGGTTTAACTGTGCATGATGAGATTACTTGCGTTGTTAAAGAAGAACAAGCTGAAAAAGCTGCAAAAATACTCAAAGATTGTATGGAAACAACTACTAAAATTAGTATTCCCTTAATAGCCGAACCGATAATAGCAAATAACTTAGCGGAGGCTAAGTGAGATATGCCTAAAAATAAAATAATAAATACCGAACCTTGTAAATGCGGAAAAATTTCAAAATGCCGAGGATATTGCACATCTTGCTATAATAAATTATTACTACAGGGTTATTTTGACGAATCAGTACAAAAATGCTCAGCGATTAATTGCAATAAAAGAATTAAAGGTAGAACTGATGACAGTATTCCTTTATGCAATGCTCATTATTCCAAATGGTACAGAATTAATAAACAAGACAAAAATTATGATAAAAATCGTTATACCAAAATTAGAAAAGCTAAATTAAAAATAACAAAAAATACATTAAGAAAATCAATATCAGGAAGATATACTTGTGGCAAAAGCCACGCCAAGAAAAAAGGAATGCTCTGGACAATAACTAAAAAATGGTTTATTGAACAAATGACTAAAGATATTTGTTATTATTGTAAAGGCAAACTTAATAATGGGGGTTATAGTTTAGATAGATTAAATTCCGATTTAGGCTATACAGAAGAAAATTCAGTTTCTTGTTGTTGGAATTGCAATAATTTGAAAGGTAATTATTTAACTCCAAAAGAAACTTTAGAAATAATAGAACTTTTAAAAAAACTTAGAAATAAAGATAATATATGGGACTAAGTAATGACTAACAAAACTTTAAAAAAATTATTCATAAGATTAGTACTATATGTGGCATTCTTTCCTTATATGCTAATAGCAGCACAGTATTTAGGGCCTAAACTAATAGTTATCTTCGGGCGTCTTCTATATTTTAAAAATACTTATATTGAATCAATCAAAACTCCATCTTATCCAAAAACTAAAGAAATCCTAAAAGAATTTAATTCTATGGGAGAGGATGTTATAGTATCTTTCGATAAGATTGCAAATGGAAGACCTTTAGATATCGCAGAAATGACCGAAATTGATATGAGTTTATTTCCTGATGCCGCAGGTGTAGCCTATCCAAACTTGCGAAAATGCTCTATTCGTGTGCGAGCTGGTATGGACGAAATAATCTATAGGGCAGTACTAATACACGAATATCTACACTGCTATGGCTATCAACATACATCAGATTCTGAAGATATAATGTATTATTTAGTAACTTATCTTGACAAAGAGAATAATATCAGATATTATGCTAGAAAGATGAAAGTTGATTTTTATGAATGAATTTTTAGAACTAGAATATAAATATAAAGCTGATGACATTAAATTGCAAGATTTCCTTAATTTAATGAAAACTCTACCTATTGTGAAACAAAAAGAAGTAAGTGGTTGGGATACATATTATGTTAATGATTCTTTAAAAGATGAATTTATTAGGTATAGAGCTTCTGAAACTTCAGAATTAACTATAAAAAGAAAAACCAATCAAAATAATAATTGGCAACGACTAGAAGTGGACTTACCTTTAAGAGAAGTTAATAAAACCGTAGTTAGTAAGTTCGCAGAATTGTTGGGATATAAAGAAAATACTTCTATTTTTAAGAATTGTTTTATCTTTTGGCTTGACTATATCAATTTCGTATTTTATATTATCTACGATATTAATATGGAAGAAAAAGGTAGATTTATTGAAGTAGAGATTAATAAAGAGCGTTTGGGTAAAGAAGTAGTTTTAGTCGAAGATAATCTTAGAAGAGGCCAAGAGATACTGGCTAAATTAGGATTAAATTCACAAAATAGACTTAAAAAATCATTATATGAGATATTTGTAAAATGAACTGGCGTACTAGAGATAAAATTATAGCAGCTATTTGTAAAGGGGAGCATCTTTACATAAAAGATACTGGCATAAAAGTATCAGTAGACTATTTTGGTACTGATCTTGTCGATGGTCTTTGGAGAGCGCCAAAAAATAAAAAAGTTGATGAGCCATGCAATATAGAATTCTTAGATGCTCCTACACATAAAGCTTTACAAAAATTAATAAAATATCATATTAGAAAAAATAGCCATTCCAAAACTATGGAAGTAGAGGGGACGATAGGCATAAAAGAACTTAGTTTAACTCCCTTTGAATCCAAAGGAGCTAAAATATTATATGAAAAAAGTAAAAAGAAATATTGAAATAATATATACTTGTGGTATAGTAGAATTATAAATTGTTAATAAGTAATAAAAAGGAGTGTAAAATGCGTAAATTTCAAAGTACCTTTAATACAATTGCCCAATTGAGATCAATGTTTCGAGGAAAAGGAACTCGTGAAGTGAAAGTCTTTATAGGAGATTCAACAAGGAATAATAGAACTTTAACAGTTAGTCAAGTTATTCGATATCTAAATGGCATTGGAGTAGCAAGAATGGCTGAAACTGTTGAGGTGGTTTCCTCTATTTTAGAACCAGAGATCCTAAAACGGAGAGAAAATCGCACAGACGCCATTGATATAACAGAGTTAGTAAACACTTACCGCACAGTAGTTATGAACGGTCGTAGCTGCACTTATCGCCGTCGTATTGGGAATGCTCTAGCAAGGGTAGGTTAAGATGTCTAAAGAGTTTGATGTATCCAAATATTTACAAAGTCAGCAAAAAACTCTACCGACTATAGAATATAAAGAAGAGTCTGTGGTAGAGATGCCAAAACCTTTTAAAAAAGCATTGGGCATAGAAGGATTTGCTTTAGGTCATATAAGTATGATTTATGGATTTTCTGATTCTGGAAAAACAAGTTTTTTGTTATCAGCAGTGAAATCTTGTCAAGACCAAGATATATTGCCAATTTTAATAATCACAGAAAATAAGTTAACTAGAGATAGAATAGTTCAGGCTGGAGTAGATCTAACTAAAGTAATTTTAGTAGAAGACCTCAAATACTTAGAACAAGTATATAATTATATATCCGAAAAAGCGCAAGAAGTAATTGATGGTAAATTACCAATGAAAACCATGATTTTTTGGGATTCTGTTACTGGATCACCTTCTGAAGAATCATTCAGCGTTGATAAAAATGGCACGATAGAAAAACATTTCGATAACAGAAAAAATGCTAATGTTATAGGCTTCTATAGTAATATAGTAGCTAGTAGGATAGCTGAAACTAGAAGAAAAGAATATGACGGTATATTGGGATTAGTCATGGTTAATCAGGCTTATGTAGGAGAAAAACCAAAATGGCCAGCAGGGGCACCTGCACCAATTATCGCAGCAGGTGGTGAAAAAGTTTGGTTTGCTACTAGTGTTGCAGTAGAGGTTAAAGAAGGTCAAAGATTAAAAACAAAGGTTAAAGATACTTATTTTGACTATGGTTTAGTTAGTAAAGTAGTTCTAAAGAAAAATCATCTCTCCTCTGTTAGTTGTGCTGGAGAAGTTGTTTTTATGGGACAAGATGTGTACGAAAATGATCCAAAAATACAAAAAGAATATATAGAAAATCATAAAGAAGAATGGGAGAAACTATTAAATGATTAATTTTCTAAAAAATATATTACCTATGACTTTTTTTATAACGGGCTTGTTCTTTACTAAGGTTGCAGAAGTTATTGGTGGAATAGCTACATTGTTATATAGTGTGTCTGTTACTTTGCATATGCTTTTGGGTACTAAAAATGGTAAGCAACTAAGAGAACTTGAAAAGAATACGCAAACTATTTTAAATTTGTATAATGATATTAACAAAAAGATAGCAGCTCAAAAAGCTGCCGTATCTGCTGAAGATAATAAATTAGTTAAGATTGTTAAAGACGATAACACAGTAATACAATTAGGAAAGAAAAAGGATGAAGAATCTAAAAGTTAAATTTAAAAAACTAGTTCCTCATGCATTTACTCCAGAATATGCAAAAGTTGGGGATGCTGGACTAGATTTAACGGCCATCGATTGCCATAAAAACCACGATTATCGATTTATAGAATATAATACTGGATTGTCTGTAGAAATTCCAGAAGGTTTTATTGGACTTATTTTTCCACGCTCCAGTATCAGCAAAACACCACATACATTAGCTAATTCTGTGGGAGTTATTGATAGCGGATTTCGGGGCGAAATTAAACTTCGCATGAGGTACGAGGATAATCGTGAGGATATGGAATATAGTTTTGGGGATAGGATCGGACAATTGATAATTATTCCTTATCCACAAATAGAATTTGAAGAAGTAACCGAATTGAATAAGACCGAACGGGGTGAAGGGGGATTCGGCAGTACTAATGTTTAAATGAGGAAAAGTTATGAAGCGTAGAAATTTTAATCATAAAGAACAAGATAGTCTACAAAAAATTAAACATGAAAATGAGAAACTTAAACGCACCGTATCTTCACTCAGAAAACAAATAGCGAGAATAGATATTAGCAGGATGGAAAATTTACAAGAAATTGTCCATAAATATACTCAAGATGTAGAAGCTTCCGAAATCCTCGCTAAAGATACTAAAAAAGAACAACGGTGGAAGTGTCATGATTGTGAAGACGGAATTATGCGACTTAAAGTTTTTGAAAGACAGAATGGTATAGTTTATTATAGAAAATGCGACAAATGCGATAATAGAACTAAACTTCAAAAGTGGAATAAGAATGTTGAAGGTATAGAGTGATAAAATTAGTGAATTGGCTGTATAGTACATATTTAGGAAGTTTATATTTAGAATTTCTATTATGGTTAGATTCTAAGAAAACAAAAACCCCCACTAAATTTTTAACACCTAAAGAAATTGCTCAAGTTATCAGATCTTATAATTTAGTTAGTGAAGGCGTAACTAAAATGAAATACGCTATAAATGATCTAGTTAATAGCAAATCTAAAGAAGAATACAATAATATTCTATATCAAATTGAAAATATGCTTACTTTTGCTGATGAGGAAGCTAACACAGACAAAGCACAATTAGTATACTCTTTAAAAGAAATATATACTAAAAAGGGAAATAAAGATATTATTACTGCTACTGATAGAGCTAAGATGATAGATCAAAGAATTAATGATATGAAAGAATTGTGTGACGATAAGGCTAAAAGACAACTTTTACGAGATATTCGTAAAGCAGGTGAAGCTAAAAACACACAATTACTGAGTAAACTACAAACGGAGTTTAAAACCAAATATGGCGGAACAGATTCAAGACTTAGAAAGTCTTAAAAAAGATGTGGGCACAGATAAGGTAATTGAAGCTATCAATATCTTATTTTTAGATATTAGTTCAGCTTGTAACGGATACTGTATAGCTAATGTGAATTTTACTAGTAAAAAGGTACAATTTATAAAAGCAGGTGCTATCTGGCTAAATCCAGATTGGTCCCATCAAGAAAAATATAACTACATGTATCATGTAGTATGTAACTATTTTTGGGTAGTAGAAGCTATTGATTATATTGTTGTAGAGCAGTATTCAGTTAATCCTAAAAAAGCTATGGGAGTTAATGTAGTATCTGAAATGCAGGGATCTATAAAAGCTGCGGCATGGGAAAATGGAGTTAAAGTTACTTCTATTTTACCTCAAACTTGGAGATCGCAATTAAAGATTAAGAAAAATGAAGACAAGGATTTTAAAGAGCCTACAAAACAATATATGTTAACTCGTGTAACTATTCCAGAAGAGTCTGTATCCAATATTACTGGCCAAGCTAGAAAGACTCCCAGCGATCTATATGATGCCATGGGTATTGCCATGGGTTGGCTAACTAAATTAGGCTTCGATAATACTAAAATTGTATTTACGGATATGAAGTTTAACGACCATATAGGTCATCAATTGGGGAGAGATTAATGGAAGAATTAATTGCTAAAATTAAAGCACTTATTAAAGCTTTAAACGAAAAGGGTATTCCAACCCCTATTATGAGAGATATGGTTAGTGGAAAACCATCAATAACATATACTATGATGTTATTAAGTTTTGTACTAGTGGTAATTTCTTCATTCAAGTTGGGAGCAGATAGCCTAGGATTAAACTTTGATCATTGTCTTGAACTTTTAAGTTATGTGGGCATTGGTTATATTGGTCGTAAGTTCCAAAAAGGCGCAGTAACAGTTGAAGGGAAAGGAAACTCAGATAATGAAAATTCTAACTAATTTAAAAGGTAGACTAAGTTCTATATTTACTAAACTTGAACATTCGGTAGGCCCCTTTTTAAAAGTAGGCATTGGGGCTTTGGTATTGATTAGCGCCGCATTAATAGGCTCGGTCTTATTATCTGACAAGTCAGAAATTACTAATTCCACTATAATGATTACTACTATGGATGGTAGGGGCGGCGGTAGTGGATCTGTTATCTATTCATCGGATATAAAAAGTCTAGTATTGACAAATAATCATATTTGCGAATTTGCAGCACATGGAGCATTAGTAAAAACGAATGAAGGTAATACGCATCTAGTAACTGGCTTTAAACAATCAAAATTACACGATCTATGTCTTATGACTGTTGCAGCAAAATTGCCAGGTAAAGTATCTATGGCAACCTCTGCTCCAAAGATGTTTGAATTAGCTACTGTTTCTGGACATCCAGCCCTATTACCAAATGTAGTTACTCAGGGACATTTTTCTGGAAATAAAATTATCGATGTGTTTATGGGTATAAAAGAATGTCTTGATGCTGAAAAGAAAGACATTGACTTATTCGAAACTTGTTTATTTTTTGGTGGTCTGCCAATTATTCGAACTTATGAAGCAGTATTAGTTACAGCAACAATTATGCCTGGCTCTAGCGGTTCAGCTATTTATAATAGTAATAAGGAACTTAGTGCCGTTGTATTTGCTGGAAGTGGGGAGCTTGGTTATGCTTTCGCAGTACCCTATGAATATGTTAGAACATTTTTGACTGTTGAAACAGCTATTCTCACAGAAGTCCGCCCCAATTATAATCTAGACACCAAAATTATAGCCAAAGGCTCTAAAGATCACAAAAAACGAATGGCTAACATCATAAAGAAATGCAATTCAGAAACAGAGACAATTAGTAATATTTTTGAAAAGATTAAAATTGAAAATTTTTGTAGGATAATTGTTAGAGATTTTAATTGGAGAATGTAAAATGAAAAAATTATTAATAATAGCTCTATGTTTTGCTATGACAATTAATTCTTTTGCTACAGAATGCCTAACTCCAGTCAAATTACTAGAAGAAAATAATCCTGCTCCTTGTCGTGGTTATTTATTTTCTCCAGAAAGAGAATTAGAGACTCGGATAAAAATAAAAAATAATAGCTTTTTGGAAGAAGAACTACAAACTACAAATTCGATAATCAGAAAACTCAAAATTAAAGAATCTGAATCCGATGTAATTTTGAAATTAGAACAGGAAAAAACAGAACTATGGAAAATTAGAGCAGAAACTATAACATTAAAATATACTTCAGTTGAAGAAAATCGAGAAAGAAGAGATTTTGCCTTTATTTTAATGGGGATAGGTTTAACAGTATTGGCAGGGTATGCGATAGGCGCAGCCGCACACGGTTCAAAATAGGGGAATAAATGGAGTATGTATTAGGGATCATTTTAGTATTGTTGCTTATATATCAAGTGATTCAGCAGAATAGACTTGGTAAAAGAAATCTTCAATTAGCTATTGTTAACAATAAATTTAACGATCAATTAAAAGAATTACAAGAGAATGTAGTAAATTTACAGGACGAACTAGGGGAAGAAAGGGAGAAGAATAGAGCACTATTATCGCAAAAGAAGTCTAGTGAAACTAGGTTAGGTCAGATAAGTGAACATCTTATACCTTTTTTAAAAGAATGTCCTTATGACCCTAAGACGATGCACTTTATCGGCGCACCTATAGATTTTATTGTATTTAATTTTGACGACGGCTCAATATCTTTTTTGGAAATTAAGTCTGGTAATAGTAATCCGTCCAAAAGACAAAAAACAATTAAAAATATTATCAAGAGTGGTAGAGTATTTTATGAAGAAATGCGCATAAATGAAAAAGGCATAAAGCATAGAAAAATAGATAATTTAGATAAAGCTGAGCCATTTGAGAATTCTGATGACGAAAAATAAACATTGGTCAAAAACAGAGATAGATTTTTTAGTAGCTAATTATGAAGAACTATCGAATAAAGAAATTTCAGAAAAAATAAATAGAACATACGAAGCAGTAGGATACAAATTAAATTTTCTAAAATTAAAAAGAAGTAAAAAAGAACCTAAAAAATGTTCTGCGGAAAATTGCGACAGATTTTGTAATGAAAAAGGTGGAGGAAATAATCTTTGTTCTAAACATAGACAGAGATTATATAGAAAATCCGATAAAGGTAGAGATATTTTGCTGAAGTCTTCTAAAAAACATAGAAACTCCACTTCAGGTAAGTATTATTATGGAAAATGGGAAGCTAAAAAGAGGAATATAGAATTTTTATTGACTTTTGAAGAATACTCTAAAATTATAGAAAATAAAAATTGTTATTACGCTTGCGGAAATAATATTTCTGATACTTGTTTAAGTTTGGATAGAGTAGATAACAATAAAGGTTATATTGTAGGTAATGTAGTTCCTTGTTGTATTAATTGTAATAGACTTAAAAATGAATTTATAACTGGCGAAGAAATGTTTAAGATAGTAGAACTTTTGAAACAAATTAGAAATAAATCGAATATTTGGGAGATTTCGAATGTTGGCGAAAATTAAAGAATTTTTTAGTAGTCTTTATGGAATTATTATGTTAGTTTTAACTGGTGGAATAGCTATATTAATTTATGTATTAAGTAATAGACGCAAAGAAGTTAATGCACTAAAAGGCCAAATAGATTTAGTTAAAACTCAAAAAGAGGCAGATTTGATTGAAGCTCAAATCAAAGAACGCATGGATCGTAAAGAAGTGCTAGCCAAAGAAGTATTAGAGCTACAAAATGGACTATTGGATTTAGAAGCCAAACGAAAAGAAATTGCTTCTACAGAAAAGAATAAAAATCCTGATGACATTGAAGACTTTTGGAGGAATCATTAATACCATACGATATTTAATTATTTTATTTTTGTTTTTACTAGGCTGTTCAAAAAATGAACATGAATGTCCTGACATGTCGGAACAACTTAAAAGAAATTCTGTAATAGATTGTCATTTCGGAATTCTTTATTCTATGGATGCTTTCAAAAAACAATTAGTAAATAAAGTGACTAAAAAACAAATAGACGACTTATGGAATAGATGTGGTAAATTAAAATGAAAACATTAGAAGGAATGGCTAGAGAAATATTTAACAGATATGCTGCTAAATCTGGCGTAAAAGCTAACTGGGATTATATTTCTGCAGAGAGAAAGTTAGTTTGGATGAAGGATATAATTCTTTTATCTAATTACTTTTTAGAGAATCTCAAAGCTGAGATGAAGCCAATTCCTGCTAATAACCTAAAGCCAAATACGGTGTACGAATCTGGTTTTAATGATGGAGTGCGTTCTGAGCGTACATCATTTGCAGTTTTAGTAGATACAATCCACGAAACTCTTCTGGACAAATACGAAGAATTCGAGTACAGTCTTAAGAAGTCGCAAGACAAATAATAGTCGTAAAAATCAATTTTAAAGGAGCACCTGATGAATTCTTCTAATAGACTTCTATCGGATATTACTGCATTTAGAACATATGCTAAATATTTACCACATTTAGGACGTAGGGAATCTCTAGAAGAAACTATTAATCGTGACATGACTATGCATTTAGAACGATTCCCAAAACTTTCCAGAGATATTATTAAAGCATTCACAAGAGTACATGAACTTAAAGTAATGCCTTCTATGAGAAGTTTACAATTTGCTGGTGAAGCTATACTTAAAAATCATGCTAGACAGTATAATTGTTCCTACGCACCAATCAATGACCCACGCAGTTTCGGTGAATCTATGTTCTTATTATTATCTGGTGTAGGATTTGGTTATTCAGTGCAGAAAAGACATATTAATAGTTTACCTAAAGTACAAATGCCTAGAGAAGAAGGTACTTTTGTAGTGCATGATTCCATTCAGGGTTGGGCGCAAGCAGTAAGTACTCTTGTGGAGTCATATTTCTATGGACGAATCAAACCTCAATTTGACCTAAAAAAAATCAGGGCAAAAGGATCGTATCTTGTCACAACTGGAGCAAAAGCTCCAGGACCAGAGCCCCTCAGAAAAATGCTAGAGCTTGTTGAAGAAAAGCTAAAAATGGCAATCGGAAGAAAACTGTCTTCTATTGAAGTTCATGATATTATATGTATCATTTCAGATGCAGTTCTAGCTGGAGGAATTCGTCGTGCTGCACTAATTTGTTTATTTGATAGGGATGATAACGAAATGCTGAGAGCTAAACATGGAGATTGGTGGAATACGGCTCCTTGGAGAGCTAGAGCTAATAATTCCGCTATATTGCCTCGTAATGAAGTGACTAAAGAAGAGTTTGACCATATATTCAATATGTGTAAGGAAAGTTGTTCTGGAGAACCTGGCTTTAGCTGGACTGATGATCCTGATTGGGGATTTAATCCCTGCCATGAGACGGCATTGAACCCCTATCAGTTCTGCAATTTGACTACTATTAATCAGACTGGCATTGATTCTGAGAAAGATTTTCTTAATAGAGTCTATGCAGCAGCTTTAATCGGTACTTTGCAAGCTAGTTATACAGACTTCCATTATCTACGTCCTATTTGGCAAGAAACCACTGAAAAGGAGGCTTTGCTTGGTATTAGTTTTACAGGTATTGCTGACAGCAATAATATTGTTGATGCAGCTCTACTACGTAAAGGCGCTCAACTCGTTACAGAAGTCAACGAAAAATACGCAAAGAAACTCGGTATTAATCTCGCAGCAAGAACCACAACAATCAAGCCTGAAGGAACTAGCTCCTGTGTGTTGGGTTCCGCTAGTGGTATCCATGCTCGCCATGCTTCTTTCTATATTAGACGCATACGTATGAATAAGGATGATGCTTTAGCTGTATACCTAAAATATGCTATTCCTGAACTAGTGGAAGATGATGTTACTAGTAGTTCTGGTGTAGTAGTTAGTATTCCACAAGAAAGTCCAGAAGGATCTATTGTACGTGAGAGTGAAACGGCATTGGGACTGCTAGATAGAGCCTTATTCTATAATAAGAATTGGATAGTACCTGGGCATAGATTTGGAGTTAATAAGCACAATGTATCTGTGACCATTTCCGTAAAAGATAATGAGTGGAATGAACTACGAGAAGAAATGTGGAATAATCGTAAACAATATTCTGGTATTAGTCTACTGCCTTATAATGGCGGCAACTATGTTCAGGCTCCATTCGAAGATATCACTAAGGAAAAATATGAAGAAATGAATAAGCTAGTTAAAGAAATTGACCTCAAACAGGTTAAGGAAGAACAAGATAACACTAATCGTATAGATATGTTAGCTTGTGTAGGAGGTGTGTGTGAAATTAATCTATAGGAGAAATAAATGGCAAAAGTAAGTAAAAAAGCTCAAAAAGTAATTAGTTCAAAAATGAGTAAAATGAAAGGCGAAGATAAACCACAAAAACAGAAAGTAGCTATTTCTTTTGGAGAAGCCAGAAAAAAGGGACTTAAAATTCCAAAGGCTAAGAAGAAAAAATAAAAATAAATTGACAAGTTGGCAAATAAAGGGTAATCTGTAAAAAGTTACCCTTTTTTATTTATGGGTAGCAAGGAGCAAATATGAAACTAATAAGTACTCTTATTATGGACAAAGAAAGTTATGACGCTTTATCTGACAAAACTAAAAAAGAATTGCATATCAATCCTATTGATATTATCATTGTAGATGATAAAGATATAGACTATAATACTAAGCACGATAGATATAATATCGTACAATATTTTAAAATGGTTTGGAATATTATAGAAACTTCAAATAAAAATGCTAAGGCAGCATCAGAACTTTTTAAGTTAAAAAGTAGTATTGCTACTATAAAGGGAGCATTAGAATGAAATATCTTTTAATTAGTCTATTATTTATAGTAGGTTGTGCAGGAGCTGAACCCGAAATTTACTATAAAGCCATGAGTTGTAATAGAGATGGCTGTGATTTTATAGCATCTTTTGGTAATGCCTGGGGATGTGAAAATTTTATTAACAGTATCATACAATTACATAAACTTAGAGGAGATAAACCTACCAAAGTTATTTTCTGTAAGGAGACTAGATGAAAAAATATAGATATGATATAATTTTTCCTGATGGTAGAATTAAAAGTATTTATCAAATTCCTGATGAAAATGGTTTTATTAAGGAAAGTCTAAGTGATCTTTTTGAAAAGGAAACTGGAAAAGAATTATCTTCAAAAGCGCCTAGTATAGCGGAACTGGGCTATAAATTATTGTATATTGGAATAGAGGAATAGTATGATTGTTGTGAGATATCTATTAATTTTTATGATACGAGGGCCCGCCAGTAAATTTGTTTGTATAGGAAATTAAATGAAATTTAATATCAGTTCAACTAAAATAGAATTTTTTATATATGGTTTCCTATTTGGAATACTTTCCACTATTGCCTTTATTTCATACACTGAAGGTATTAAAATTAAAGAAAAAACAATTTTTATAGCTGCTCAGAGTTGTTCTGTGGGCAGCATTAAAACTATTAAACATCTATATAATAAGGAAATACCTCCAGATTGCGATAAAATAGCCGAAATGCTAGAGAGGAATTACTAATGAAAATTTTTGCCCTAAGCGGTTTTAAACAATCTGGTAAAGATACTGCGGCAGAATATCTTATTAAAAATCATAATTTCTGTAAAATAGCATTCGCAGATCCACTTAAGGATATGGTAGCCGTAGAGTATAACATACCACGAGAGCATTGCGACGATCCTAAGCTAAAAGAAGCCCCTTTAGAACAATATCCTGTAATACCTAAGGATGATTTCACTTTAAACCTTTCTAAATGGCTATATAAAGAGTTTAGGACTACAGAAGGGCATATGCCCTCAGATTACTATATAGACAATTCTGGGGCCTTCCTAGGAGTTATAGGAAGGGATATTAAACAACTCTATTGGACCCCGAGAAGCTTATGTATCCTTAAAGGTAGTACCAATAGGGCTGTAGATTCTGGTTATTGGGTTAATCGGGCTATTGAATATATAAAATCAGAAATAGAAGACCCAAGTTGTAATAATACTGGTAATTGGCATGAAGGTGTGGTAATATCAGATTGTAGATACAGAAATGAAATAGAGCAACTTAAACAAGCTTTTGGTAAAAATCTCGTTACTATTCGTATTAATAGATTTGATAGTGTAAATAGTACAGATCCTAGTGAGAGAGATTTAGATAATTATAAGTTCGATTTAGTCATTGATAATAAAGGTACCCTAGAAGAATTTCTAGTTAAGGTAGAGAGGTTCATTAAATGAACGAAGAAGAGAAAAGCTATCAGAAAGACAATTCTTTATGGGATAAGAAAATATCTGTTGATATTTGTCAAGCCACTCTCCAATCTGATTATGATGAAATAGAGTATAAATTAGCTCATCTTATTTTAGAAGATGTTATTTTCTGTAATAATGGTTGGTGGTATAAAGAAGAGGGTAAGGAGTGGCCTAAAGATTTCATTACTCTTCATGTAAATTGTAATGATATCTTTGTCTGGGGCTCCGCAGATGCCGAAAGTATAACTCATAATGAAATTTCTGAATTATACGAAATGTGGAAAAAGGATAATAAATTAGGACCAGCAGCATGGTGCATTAAGAAACGCAAATTAATGCCACAAAAACCTGTGGAAGAAATATTTAAGAAATCAGAAATTTGGAATCTAAACGAATTGATTAAGGAGTAATTATGGCATGGTCAGAAGCAGTATTTTATAGCATTATTGTTATATCAGTAACAATACTGATAATTGTGATTTTGGATTTAGTACATAAAGTATATAAAGGGGAATAAAGATGTTTATTTGTCAAGTGTCCGGTAAAGTTTCTAAACCTGGAGAAAAGCCTTTCAAAATAGTTACGAAGACTCGTAACAAACAGTATACTAATGAGATTATGCGTGGAGAACGCAAGCACACTATTACTTCCGAAGGTTGGGAAATTGTAGAAGAAAAGACTGTGTGCGCACAAGTCTACGACTCTATGCTAATGAATGAAAGTCGGGAAAAGTAAAAACTTAACTGGAAGTTTAGAGGATAACAATAATGAAATATTTGTTGACGGCAATATTATTCTTGGTTGTAGGTTGCAATAGCACCCTAAAAACTAAAACAGAAGATCAAAAGATAGTATCTTCTGGAGAATCTCATAATTATGTAATAGTTAGATTAGAATTTATTGAACAAATTAGACAACTTTGTCAAGATAAATTGCTACAACAAGATTATGAAACTTTAGAACTTTGGAAAAAGGCAATAGCAGATTGCACATTCAATAACCTTGACATAGTGAATATAAACCCTATTCAAGCAAATACTTTTATGGACACCTACTGTGCCCCAAATGCAGACTTATCACAATTCAGTGAGCAAGATCAGCTAAGCATATTAGCTACCTGCAATACATTGAATGGGAATTAATATGGGCCAAAGGCAATTAAAAAACATAGAACTACTAGAAATTCTAACAAAAATAGTAGCTCAGAATCCAGATCTTAGATTTAGTCAGATTCTAAGTTCCTATGGTTTTGTTAAACACACAAGACCATTAGAGCAAGCATCAGCACATTTACATAATGTTGACTGGGAAGATGAATTCTATGCAGAACCTGAAAAAGTTCTAGCTAGAGTTAAAAACATGATAGGACAGCATGAAAACAATTGAAGCAGCAATAAGAGCAATAGAATATCGATTAAATCAACTATTAACTCTAAATGAACAACTAGTTGAAATACAAAATACTAAAAGTGATGATGTAGATATTATGCATGTTTATTTTGAGAATGAAGCTAGAATAAATGAGCTAAGTACTTTATTGGAATATATTAAAACTACAAAGGTCAGTAAAAATGCAATTAAAAATAGTCCTTGAGGGAAACCCTATTTTGCGTGAGCCTTGCGAGGCCGTAAAGAAGGTAACTCCAGAACTAGTTAAATTAGCATCAGATATGTGCCAAACTATGATATTGGCTAATGGTATTGGCTTATCAGCACCTCAAGTAGGTAGAAAAGTTCAATTATTAGTTTATGATACTTCTTTAGTTGAAAAGAATGGTAGTACTGCTATTATGTTTAATCCAGAGATCCTACATGGAGAAAATGCGTGTGATTCTATTGAAGGTTGCTTAAGTCTGCCAGGCAAAGAGATTAAAGTAGAGCGATTTAAAAAAATCAAGGTAAAGTATTTGAATATTTATAATGAAATTGTCATACGAGAATTAAATGGCCTATCTGCAGTTGTAGTACAACATGAAATAGATCATTTACATGGAATAATTCTATCAGATTATGAGGAATAGCAAAATGAGAATAAAAACTAGCGAATATTTAACTTTTGACGATGTGTTATTGCTTCCTAACTATACAAATATCAGAAGTCGTAAAGATGTATATATATCAGGTATGGACTTGAATCTTCCAGTAATTAGTTCAAATATGGATACTATTACTGGAGTTGATATGGCTATTACTATGGCTAAATCTGGAGGAATGGGAGTTCTTCATAGATTCTGCTCTATAGAAGAAAATGTTAAGGCCCTAAAAGAAGTACTCAAACATACTCCTAATGTTGCAGTTTCTGTAGGTATTACTAATGGAGAAAAAGAAAGAGCAATAGCTCTTATTGATAGTGGAGCTGAGATTGTATTTATTGATGTTGCTCATGGGGCACAATTAGCCGTAGTAGAGCAAGTTAGATTTTTACGAGAAAAGTATAAAAATAATATTGAGATTATAGCAGGTAATTTTGCTACTGGAGAATCAATTAAACATTTTTGCTTAGAACTAAATGATACTAAGTTATTTCCTGATGCTTTTAAGGTTGGGCTAGGTCCTTCAGGAGTATGTACTACTCGTCTAAAAACTGGAGTAGGAGTGCCTCAATTATATGCTATTATTGACTGCGCTTCTGCAGGATTTCCTATAGTGGCTGATGGGGGAATAAGACATGCTGGGGATATTGCTAAGGCTTTAGCCGCTGGAGCAAGTGCTGTAATGATTGGGGGAATGTTAGCTGGTACTACTGAAACTCCTGGAGAAATTATTTATCCAGAGGGCGAAAAAGTATGCCCTGTAAAGCTCTACAAGGGCTCTGCAAGCTTAGTTTCTTATGGGGAGCAGGGTAAGGTAGCAGAATGGCGAACTGCTGAAGGTATCAGTACTACAGTACCCCTAAAAGGTTCGGCTAAAGAAGTTCTTAGCGATATTGAAGGTGGTTTGAGGTCAGCTTTCACTTATGTAGGAGCTTCTAATTTAAAAGAATTCCAAGAGAAAGCAACTTTTATAAAAATTAGCAACAATACTACTAAAGAGAACGGGACTTATACAAACGAAAAATAAATAAGGAGTTAGATATGTATTATGTAAGATATGTAGAAAGTTGTAATTCAAAGTTACGCTCTTTCTATTCTAAATTTGAGGCTATGAAGTTTACTGCTAATTTTATGCTTAAACATCAATTTAATAACATAGACGATAATTGGATTGAAATGATATTTGATGGAGATATAATCTATCTTGATCCAACTACTCCACATAAAGTACCTATTGAGACCGAGGAATAATATGAGTAAGTGTGGTAGAAGTTTAATTAAAGGTTTAAAAAATAGTATATATGAAAGTATAGGCACTTGGGATTTATATAAAGATAAGTCGCTTGTCGATAGAATTTATATGACTCTGTATACTTGTGATATGTTTGATTGGGCCTTTAATAGCTACTATGCTATCTGTACTTTCTTTAATAACTGCGCTAGACTTATTGAATATGCCCCCTTAGTATGGCAACATCGTAATTGGGACCATGGATTTGTTTTACTATTTAATAAAAAGTTATATGAGGATTTGTATAAGGGTTGTTACGTAAAAGGCAATCATATCTTCACTCGCAAAGAAGCTAGAAAACTTAAAGCAGTAATTTCTTTATTTGACCGTATTCAAAAAGAAGAGTATGATGCTTGGCAACACTCCTATATGGATAGGAAATATGGAAAATCTGAAATTAAATTTGTCAAAATTCCAAATACTGAAGATAAACCTGGTGGCCCACATAGCACTATGATTTGTACTAGAGAAGAAGCTATGAATAAGGAGCAAAGAAAAGATTATATTAAAGATCGCAAAAGAATGTGGAAACATGAAGACTATCAAAAAAAACAGGACCTAGACCTCTTAGGTAAGTATATTGCGAAATATTCTAGAAAATGGTGGACTTGAATGGAAGATTTTCTTATTACAATTGTACAAGGATTTGGCGTATTGTTGGTCATGTTAATATTGTTATTAGCATTTATAGACCCCAAATAAATTAATGAAAGAAATACTATGAGACAAAAAATTATTAGTTTTGAACTACCTGAAGATAGTATTTACAAACTAACTAAAGTTAAAGCTATTGAATATTCTGTCTTTGTTGTAGAAGGACAGAAAGTTATCGGCACATTAATAAGTAATCCTGTTAAGTTAGGTCAACGCTGTATTGTAACAGATAGTTTAAGTGATCTTATTTCTACTTCTTGGGTTAAAAATATCAAAATAGATAAAGTAAATCCACGAAAGCTTATCCTAAAGACTGAAAACTCTATCTATGAATTGGAGGAACTGGATGAAAAAAAGACTCCTTAAAGAAGATACGGTTCTGAAAATTGGAGATGTACTTCTATTTAGAAATAGGTTTAATAAAGACAAATATGCAATATTACAAATAACTGAGATAATGGTTAACTATGACAGTAATACTAATACTGATATAGATGTAGGTTACTATAGCACAGTATTAGCTAGTAGTGGTTATTACACTAAAGGTAATTCCTATTATTGGGATAAGGGTGCTCATTGCAATCAACATAGAAGTAGCGAGTTAACTTACTACTTACCTCATGGAACACTATTATATGGAAAGGAGTAAGACTTATGTAGTCTATCCTATTGGAGTTGTACTGCGTTCTAGGATTCATGGTGGCCTTATTACTGTGTTGGGCCACAAGATGCCTTGGACTGGTTATTTGCAATGTAGAAGTCACGATAATGGTTTAACTTCAGATTATACTACAGAGCAGTTAGATGAGGAATTTGAGTTCTACGGTTGGAATAAAGCAATGGTAATGCTACATGGCAAGTAGGGCAGTTAAGGTTCATAGAGTTCAAAGGGTGGTGCGGCAAGTGGCAAATGAAATATTCTATAATAAAACTATTGGTATAGAACAACGCATCCAAGACTGCGTAGATAAACGAGATAAACTTAATGAGCGTATTAAAAGACTAGAAGAAGTTAAAAGTATATGGGATAATCTACCCTTTAAAGAGGGAGATGTTGCTGTTCACATAGAATTTGGTAATATTCTTATTAAATCTATTGAGTTTGGTACTACTGAAGATGATTTAGAAGATATTAAATATAATATCATTACCTGTAATCATGGTATTAAAAAGATCTCTTTTAGAGAAATTGTAGCCATGACTGAAGCAGCTAAAGTACTATATGTGAAGAAATAATACTATTATCTGAATAGGAGTTACGAATGAGTGATACTTATACTGTTAATACAGGTATTTATACTGGCTATACCAATACTGCAACAACAGTGACTATTTCCTCAAATACTTGCGGTACTTCCGATAGTATGACAATACCAATAATAGGCCGAATTATAGAGTATCTTATTACTCTCCAGACAGATAATATTCTTATTGAAAATACAACTACTGGAGAAAAGACTGTTACTAGTGGTATAGATGCCTTTAATCTCTTTTGTAGATATAGAGATGCAGGCGATAAAGTTAATCTTGTTAAATTAGATAAAGATGCTGCTAAGGTACTTTTCAACAAATGACTTATACTTATAATACTTTTAAAGAGTTATTTGATTATCATATACAATATGCTTATGACCATCAGTATGGAGCATATCTAAGCAAAATTGAATATGAAGTACAAGATATTACTGCTACTGAAGCTGCTACATTTCATAAACTAACTATATATGATATTGGTTGGTTAGAATATAAAGGCCATTGGGAAGAATATGACCCCAGGTTGTGGGCAAAAGTTAAGCAACTAGTAGAAATGTTGCAAGAGACAAAGGCAGAAAAATTACTGTTTACAGCAAAAAAAAATAGCCTCCCAGAATCGTAAAAACGAATCCAGAAGGCTTTAAAATATACAAAAAATGTCTACAAAATAAAAAAAATCCAGACTAGCCATCGAGGAGAGTTGATGAACTAATCTGGATATAAAACCACCAAATCCTTAGCGATTTTTAATCTAAAATTTATTTATAAGAACTTTTGACATCAGAGAGCTGAAAACGACAATGTATGTTATTTTCAGAAGCTCCAAAAGAAGAAATATCTTCTAGTCTAGCATGAGTAGAATCTACAATAGATATTACTTTAAGATATTTACCTTTAGCAGAACCATGAAGAATTCTTACTATATCATTTGGTCGTAAACCAATATCAGTAATAAATCCTGCCGCCATAGTAAGTCTCATACCATAGTCTGTTCCTGGACCAGCATCAAAATCGAATCGTTCCAAAACAGCAACCTTCATTCGTTTAGATACCTTAGGCTCATAGCGGAGCATATCAATACCAAAGTTACGATCCAATCTTCGTTGAATCTTTCTTTCTAATTGATAAGCTTTTGGGCTTTTAGCCATTACTTCTTCACTACGATTAATTTTATCAATACGATCAAATCCATTAGCAGCAGTTTTAACTGTCTTAGCTCTACGATTTAATTTATTGACTAATTTTAATGCTTTTCCCATATTGTATTCCTTTGTACTGTACTGTTATTATATAAACTATTAGGTACAGCAGCTAATAGTATTAAAAATGCCTTTTTGGCATTTTTATTTAAATTTTGTTGTTGACTTTATTAAATTTTAATGCTATATTATATTGATGAGAATTTGTAGAAAATGCGGTATATTAAAACCCTTAGAAAAATATGATTACTCATATTCATCTAAAAATCCTGAACGGCGAAGACATTCTTGCAAAACCTGCAGAAATGAACAAAGAAAACTATATGATTCTCGGCATGGTTTTGGTTTACGTGAGCGGACTTTAAAAAAATTTTATAATATGACTCCGCAAGATTATCTTGACATGTCTAGTAAACAAAATAACAAATGTTATATTTGCGGAGAAATAAACAAATTTGGGCCTTGGAAAGATAAATTAGTGGTAGATCATTGTCACAAAACTAATAAAGTAAGAAAATTACTTTGCGATAAATGCAATAAGGGGTTAGGTCAATTTAATGATAATCCCGAACTTATGCAAAAAGCAATTAATTATTTAAAAGAACATTCTTAAGGTATAAACCAAAGACTTCCACCTTCCTTATAAGACCCGTAAGGAGCACATTGAAAATGTACCCAAGTGGAACTATATCTAAAATCCTCCATCCAAATACCCAAATTTCTCAATATATCTTGATTATTTCGACACCAAGTTTGTAATTCTTTTTTTGGATCTGCCAGATCACAAGCAAGACCAAAAAGATGTTTAGATTTTACGGGTATTTTGTTAATATCCGTAATACCTTTTCTTTTATATATGCCAAGATGATCTTCCATAGAACGATATCCAGAAGTGACTAAAAATTGCTTGCCGTAAGCTATTCTAACTTTATTAATACGTTCTAATAGTATTAATAGATTATCTTGATGTTCTTTAGGTAATAGATTAAAATCTTTACCTTTTAGAAGTTCTTTTAGAGTAATCATATTAACTATCTCGTCTAGGTCTCTTATAAGACTCATATTGAGCTGCTGGATGATTTAAACCAGTTTCATGCCCTTCTGTTTCTTTCTCTTTCTTAAGCTTCGATTCAAACTTTGACTCCTTTGCTTCGTGTTCTTTAGATTCTGCCTTCTCTTTTTCTTGACCTTTAGGTTCTTTAACTTCAGGCATCTTCTTATCTTTAGGAGCCAATTTCTGTTTAGATCCTGGCTGTTCTTTAACTTCGCCTAATTCTTTTTTCATTAACGTCTCCTCTTATACTCTTTCAGTTCTAATTCTTGTTTTTTAGCTTCTTCTAAATCATCTTTGTGCTCAGGAGATTTTAGTACTTTAATTAAATTTTTATGTTCTTTAATTAAAACTTTTTTAGACATTGCTATTTTACTAGCCTTTTTCATATTAATCCCCAAAATGATTTATCATAAGTTCTGCTAATTCTGGTTCTTTTCGCCAGCCGCCCCAATAATCCCTTATTGAGAGTTTCCATTTTGGCGTTACAAATTTGTAAAATTTTAACCATTTTGGTGAAACTACAGATAGTACGGCTAGTAATTGATTAGATTCTCTCATAGGAGTGAATACAGCATTAAATATGATATCCATAAATAACCAAATATAACCCAATAAGTTACCTTTATTTCCAGCACATATATTCAATATCATTCTATGACTTGGAGATAACCAATCGGGCCCATTTGGAAATTCTTTAATTGAACCTTGGACATCATATTCAGTATTCTGAGCCTTCCAACCTCTAGATTTAGCTGCAGCACACAACTTTTTACAAAGGTTTATATTACCTTGTTTATATAACCCTGCTACTAAACACAATAACTGGTCTCTTGTAAAGTTATTGGGATTATTAGAGGGATATTCATAAGGATGCCTAACTCCTAAATTATTATATATAATATATTTAGATAGATTAGGGGCTTGTAAATGATTAATAATAGCCATTAAACCAGCTAATCTACAAGAATCCATTTTATCAGTAGCTCCAACATCTTTAGGAAGGCCAAATGAATCAAATAACATAGTAACTCCTTATTAAGGTTTATTAGGCCATACAGGATTCATAGGATCAATAGTATTAGCTGGAAGATTTCTTAATGTAGTTCTATAGGTTGCATAAGCATCTTTTTGAAGTTGAGTTAATGGAGCATCAGGTATTTGAGTATAATCGCATTCTAATAATTTAGCATTACGTTGTTGTCGTAATTGTTCCCATTGACTCGCTACTTTAGCAGCTGCTTTAGTAGCATCAGTATTTACTACATGAATTCCATCTATTTTAGACATGTTATTCTCCTATTAATGCTTTAACTTCAACATCAGATAGCCCTAAGGCGATTAATTTAGCTCTAGCAGAATTTAATAAACTTAACTTAGAGGCTTCTGCTTCTGTTTGTAACTGAGCAGCTGACTTATAGTTTACACACTCTGTTGAAATTTCTGTTAAACCATCCCAATAAGATTGAACTGCGGTTAATTCTGCCTCAGTTGGTTTGACCTCACAGTGAACCTGTAAACTTGAATTACAGGATGTTCCTATAATAGAAGTTGAAGTAATTAAAGCAGCAATTGCAGATTTAATTTCGGGGACACAAACATTGAATGATCGCCATTGCAAATTAATATCGTACATTTTAAACCTCTTCTACTAAAAGTAATCTTATTGGGATACCGCCTGCATCAGACCCATTTATTTGTGAGCTATTTGTACTCCAATATATATCAATTTTATGTGTTCCAGGTGAAACAGGAACTATCCAAACGCCAGAAGTCTCAAAATGAATACCTGTAGTATTAAGACTTGTGAATACAGGTGGGTTAATACCAACACCATCAACGAAGGCTTTCAACGTGAGATTTATAGGTCCTAAAGTTGGCCAAACAGTAGCAAATACACTTATTTTAATCTTACCTTCTGCTGTTTTTATAGTACAACTCATGTCTGGCATAGGAACTGGTGTTGTGGATGTTGTTGTGGGACTTAAAGCTATGCCCTTTGCTTGAGCCAAATTCTTTTTAACAGAAACTCCATTTTTAAGGGGAGATACTTGTCTACTATCACAAATTGCATTAGACCCAACTGTTAATGTATTCTGGTAGTCTGCATAGACGTTTGATTTGGCTGAGTAGATTGGGGTGATAATGTCTAGACAATCCAATACGATGTAAGAACCGGCAGTATTGTTATTAAAGCGCACAGTGTATTTAGCTAAAGGCAGTCCACTTACTCTAACCCCAACGCCAGGGGTATTAGTAACATCATATAGATCCATTACCCCAGCCGCAAAAGTTACCCCAACACCATAAGTGCTTGACACGAGAGATCCAAAATTTGCAGTTGTAGCAGCAAGACTATTTAGGGTCACAGAAATATTAGCCGATCTATTATTCTGTGTTGCACACCGAAACTCAAAACCTGTTCCAATGAAGGTGTATTCAATATATGCATTCGCCCTATTTGAAGCTGCTTCCCAAGCACCAATTCTAGCGGCGGGGTCCATAACTGAAAAGGCCCAATCATTTGTTCCACCCGTTCCGTTCACATAAACCATTTCTCTAGTGGAATATTTTCTCAGGATCCCTGTGGCAATAGTTCCCACTCCTGCAGTAGTGTTTGCTACAAAGTCAGCCATTATATTATAATCAGCTAATTCGATAGCTCCAACAGGGAGGGTTGGTTTTTTAGGTTGATAGACTATGAATTGTTTAATACCTATATCATAAGTAATACCAGCACCAACCCTAGATAATATGAAGGTGTGAGTACCATAAGGTAATCCTGAAACTATTTTTATAATTCTAGAAGCTGTAGATCCTGTGCCAGTAATATCAGATCCTACTTGTGTTCCGTCAATGAAATATCTAAAAGTATCAGCAGAAGCACCATTTGCTGAATCTAATCTGATAAAATCCAATCCTGTACCTACAAAAGAAAAAGTAATAAAGGAATTTGTACCACCTGGTCCTATCGCATCAACTGCTGATTCAAAATTTATCCCACTTCCAGTTAAGGTAGTAGTACCATCATCTAGAGTGAAAGCTCTATCTACTACAGCACCATTTGTGCCAAAATCATCACTTCTTCCAGCTGCGAATTCTCTATAATGATAAATTCTAGCTACTTCTTCATTAGTATGATTTGTTGAAGTGAGTGTCAATTGTGAAGTGTTGGTTGGAGCTAAGGCTTTAGCAATGGTTTTATCTAATTTTTGATATACTAATACTCTTCCACCTTTTGTCCCTAATGTTCCTGATTCAAAAGCAGAATTGTAAGCAATAGAGGATTGAGAAGTACTTGTAATCTTTTGACCATCAATATAACTAGTTCCTGGATTAATTTTTAAACTTGAGGATTCGTTAAGGATTTCGAAGCCTGTCATAGCAAGAGTGAAAGAGGCATTTATCTTTATTCTTACAGTATGAACGCCTAGTGTTAAATTTGAAACTATGTTTAAGTATTGATTAGAATTATAGTACCTATTATCTAAGATGTTAGAATAAGTAGGGGTTACTAATGCGGATTCACTACCACCATCTACTGATACTAGATAGGACTGTGATACCCCATAAGCGTTTGCTAGTAGATTTAGTCCAGTTCCATATAAAGTAATTTCTACATAAAATCCACTTAGATTTCCGTTATAAGTGTATTGTCCTGCGGAACCGAAAATCATAGACCAATTTCCTACAAATCGTACTTGTCCTAGAGTATCATTAACTACACCAAATACAGGCTCCCCATTTGGGCCGAATTCATTTTGTAACTGATATAAATTTGGTATTACATTTCTTTCAGGACCCATTTGAACCTTCAAATTCTGACTCAAATCCGATATAGAAGCTCTACCAACAACAGTACTGTGGAAAGTTCCTGCAGCAGGAGTTCCTGTAGCAGTTGTAGCAGTCATTAATACTGATTGATCCACAAAATTCTGAAAACCATTCTTAATCATTTCGAAAATATTAGCACTATCTGCTAACTTAGCTTTCGTAACCGCTAAGTCCTGTATTTTATTAGAGGATACTGACCCATCTGGAATAAAAGATCTATCTCCATTTTGAGTAGGAGATTGATATACAGAACCTGATCTAACATTTGTTGTTTTTGACATATCTTAATCCTTTATAGTTCAGCACTTGCTGCTAATTGACTTGCATCAAAAAATCCAAAATCATAAGCAATCAAACCGGAGAATCCATTTATTTTAAATGCGGAACTATGATCATTCGCCGAATGTAAACTTGATATAGTTGAGCCAACTCCAGTTGCGGCAGCAGCATGAGGTACTCTTTCAGAATATGGCGTTGTAGTCAATAATGAGATTGTTGGGGGTGCTCTTAAAGTCGTTAAAAATTGCCATATAATATAATATTCAGTAGCATTAACTTGTTCAGCCCATAATCTAGGATTTCGTTGATAATACCTCTGACACATAGTCAATTCTTCTTCAATATTTGCTCCGGCAGTTTGAAATGGAGCTGCGACTGTACCTTCGTTGAGCATAATTTGCGAGTATCTAGTTTGATTAGCTGAACTATTATTCCTTACTATTTGTAACCATATTCCGTTTGTAGCCATAGTGGAGGTAACTAAAAAAGTAAGAGTATATCTTGTCCAAGATGTTGAAGGGACTCCCAAAAAAATAGTAGTAAGGACACCAGTATAACCTGAAAAATTATCTACTGCATTGGCGTAACCCCCTTCTACATATAATGTGCCGGTTCCAACAATGCTTTTTGCCCAGAAACTAAGGGTAACTGTTTTACCATTTAATTTTATAGAATCGGCACTTTCCATTCTATATTGAAAATACCCATGAGTTACTGCCGTCTGTGCCAAATCCATAGAATATTTAGATTGACCGTTTCCTGGAACATCAGTGGATTTAGTAGTACTTGATGCCGCTATTACCTTAAACCTATCAGCAACATAATCAGCTGTTCCAGAATCTCCTCTTTGCCAAATATCAAAATTACCATTAATAATATAATTCTTTAATATTTGATTAGTTTTAATTAATCCCATATATTACTCCTGTATCACAGACAAGTCATTACTTGTATTACTTACATCATTACTAAGAGTCTGTCCAGTAGCTTGCCACAATCTTCCAAAGCAATAGTCTGCCCCAGCCTGAAATGTAATTGAACTACTAAATCTTAACAACTCAAAACTACTTTTAGCTCCAGCACTTGTCACTGTCAAACTACCAGTTATAGAACTTCCATTGCCTTTACCATAAATATTGAGTTTTTTATTAACTGTAGGACTATCAGTAATAGTTACATTATTTAAAATTAATATACTTTGTCCACTAACTGCTGCTGTTATAGCATCTGTTAGGGTAGCGTGTGTCGCAGTCCCATTAGCAACTTGTGCAGCACTCCCTACTATAAAATCTACTAATTGATTAACTCTGTTTACAGTAGAAACAGCTACATCAATATTAACTCCAAGTCTTTTAATAACTTTAATTTCTAATGGAGTTGAACTCAAATCAGAATTAAATCTAATCTTCCTATAAATACCATAAGAATCAACTTGTTCAGTAAAATAAGTATCTGTAGAGGGAGTCTTTTGAGTACTTATAAATTTATTTATTCTTTTACCATCAACATAGACTTCAACTTGAGATTCCCCATTTCTAACATTAGGGACGAAACTCCAATCTAATGTTACTTCTGTTTGACTGCTTACTACTGCTACAGTACAATTATGTGGTGTTGTAGAATTATCACTAAAACATATAGCATCTTCTAAAACACCTGAATTAACAGTTGAATCATCTCCAAAGAAGCTAACTTCATAATCTAAAATATTTGCTATAGAACTAATATCTGGATTATGAGGGTCTGGAAAGAATATTAAAAATAACCTCTCTTGAGTAGTATTAGTTAGTAAAGTGTAATCGCTAATTGTATTAGCTCTTATGGGCCTTGTAAATAAGGGACCAAAAGTATTTGATACTGGATCACTAGTAGAGCTAGCAAGACCTGAATTTGAAGCTGACGCCGCAATCCTATTTAAAAATACTCTATCTGAAACATCATCACCAGAAGTTACACTATCTTGATAATCTAAAAATACATTAGTAATACTTCCACTAAAATAATCTCTAGCTCTAGTTCTTTGAGCACTTGAACCTACATTCACCAAATCCTTAGTATATAGAGCCTGAGCAATCATCACTCTGTCACCAGTAGTTGCATCCCCACCTGTAAAGGCAGAATCGAGGGTGAAACTAGTCTGAGATCCTACAGTTGATATTCTTCTAAATTGACCAGCTGCTGATGAAGTTTCAATTTGGAGTAAAGTCTCGATAGCAGGGAAGGTATAGGGACTTGGTGAACAACATATTCCATTAGTAGCAGTTTGAGAACCGCCCGTCATTGAGGACCAAGTAGCTCCATCATATGAGGAAAATTTAGCTCCAGTATCATCTCCAAGATAAAATTTATTCCCATCAAAACCAAAATTAGATGGAGCAGTTATAGCTCCTATTGATGGTACATAAGTAGGAGCCCAATTTATACCATCAACAGAGTGAGCATAATTAGTTCCTAAATATGTACCTATAGCTACTATTTTTAACCCATCCCATACTAACATAGCGGATGTTAATATCAAATTATTTGAACCTACCCAGGTAATACCGTCAGTAGATGTAGCAGAAGTGAATGACCCAGAACCAACAGCGACCCATATTTTTCCAGTCCAGATAACAGAATCTACTTCTGTAGTAAAGGGACTGCTTATAGTAGTCCAATTAACACCATCTGAAGAATAAGCTAAAGTAGCAGTACCACTTCCGCCTACTACCCATCTAATACCATTAAATGCAACAGTGTTTATTCGTGTTGTAAAAGGATTTGTTGCTGCAGTCCAAGATATTCCATCTGAAGAATAAGCTAATTTATTTGTCCCATCTCCTGTAGCTACAAAAATACTGCCATTCCAAGCAATTGATCTCCCTTGACCACCGCCAGCACTAAAAATATCTGTTCCACCAGTCCATGTCTTACCATCAGTAGAATATGCAGTTGTATTTGTTCCATTTCCAACTGCTACAAATTTGCTACCATTCCATACAGCATCTCTTACTCTAGTAGTAAATATGGTAGAGGCATTAGATCCTGATGCTGACCAGGTAGTACCATCGTCGGAATAAAGGATTTTATCTGTCCCTGTTCCACAGGCCAAGGTTCTTCTCTGATATTTTTGGATATAGGCAATATCTCCAGTTTGAACAGTAAAACTAGGAGCAGAAGAAATATTTAATGTAGTTCCAGTAGAACCAGCAGCAACAGTTTTAGTTTTATCTACTGACATAGCATATAGTTTTTTAGCTATATTATGAACAGCACTAGTATATCCCGAAGCAGTCAATATTTTACTATCCGAAGCTGTTGGTAAATCTCCAAAGGTATCAGATTCTTTCCATTTATAACCTGGAGCAGGAACATCTACGCCTCCGACTCCAGTACCAGAACCAGCAGAACCTAATCTTGCTGTTTGGCCTTCATCAAAAGCTGATCCATTTCTAAAGTACAATCTTTTGATTCCGTCTCCAGAATCCATTCTTTTGGCAATTAAAAACACTTCTTTATTAGCTGCTACTACAGTAGGTAAAGTACTTGCATCATCAGTAATTGTAGCAGTACCAGCAGTTCTATTAATAGTAGCATAAATCATTCTACCATCGGCAGAAACAGTTCTAGTAGTAGAAGCTAGATCAATAATTACAGGCGCTCCACCAGCTATTTTAGAGTTGATATGTAGTTTTAAAGCTTGCGTAAATTGTACAGTAGTACCTAAATAAGTTATTAGTCCGCCATCTATTAGTTGGACATTATTATTTTCGAATAACTTTGCCAGGTCACTATCAATGGAATTCACAACACTCTGTAAATTTTCCCTTGATGGCGATCCAATGAGCGGCAAAGCATCTTGCACGGCCATATTACTAGCCTGAATCGCTCCTTGGGAACTTGGAATTATGCTCATCTGTTACTTCTCCTATTATTATTTGATCTCTTCTGGTTTGGGTAAAGTTCTATTAGGTAGATTAAGATTACAATCTTTTTTAAATTTACCATACATACTACAATGGTAATATACTTCATTATTTTCTATTGTATAAATTGCCTTACTGCAGTTTTTACATTTTTTTAAAATATTATTCCAATATTGAGTTGATAGTGTTTCTTTAAGAGACATATTAGATATTCTTTCTCAAAACAAGAACACTATCATTAGTTAAATCATATATAAATTTTATTTGTGTGTATGTGGGACCTGCGCCAACAACATCAAAATCACGAGTTACTTCTTTTACTTGATCGTTAAGAATTACTAACAAATCTTTGGCATTAGCATCAGTAAATGAACCACTATTAGGAAGTGTTATATTTGTATTTGCTGCTAAACCAGAAACATAATAAATAGATTCAGAATAAGGTGTTCCACCAGCCGCTTCATCTTGCATTACAGGAAGCCCATTAATAAGTCTTAAAAATTTTCCCATATCTCCCCACAAATAAAAAGGGGCTCTGTCAAGAACCCCTTTAAAAATTCTACACTGTATATTATGATATACCAGTCAATTGTTTTCCGTCAATGAACATTTTAGTAGTAATTTCAACAGAACCTACTCTAAATGCGGCATCTCCAGAAGCACTTGGCGCAGTAACAGAGAATCCGCCAGCAGTAGTAAGCCATAAAGCTTTACCAATATCGCCAGCACCGAAAGCAGTGTCAGAAGAGCCTAGTGTATGTGATCCCAATAGAATAACATCAATATTATTCCCAGCAACTTGTCCAGTACCGATAGCTACTCCTATAGACCAGAATTTACCGTCAGCAACAGCACTAGCTGATGTCGCTTTATAAACTCGACCCGCAGTCTCGCCGCTAACGGCAAAACGTACTAAGAAAGAAGTATTAGCAGCAAAGGCTTCTCCAGCTACCATAGTTTTCTTACCAGAAGGAGAAGATACTACTGAAAGTACTGAGCCCGATCCGCCAGAAAGAGATGCATCATGAGAAGTAGATTTAATCTTATTTTCATCAACAGAATCAGCAGTCATATCTGCAAGTTGAATACTGTTAGATAAAGATAATTTACTGTATGCAATTGCGGCTGAAGCATTAATATCAGCATTCACAATTGAGTTAGATAGACTTAATTTGCTGTAGGCTATAGCCGCAGAAGCACTAATATCTGCGTTTACAATAGAGCCTGAAAGACTCAATTTACTATAAGCAATAGCTGCTGCAGAATTAATGTCCGCATCAACTATGCTATTTGATAAAGATAGTTTGCTGTACGCAATTGCAGCAGTAGCACTAACATGAGCGTTAGTAATTCCTAGTGCCTTTAATTGTAGAGCATTAGTAGCTATTTCAATTGTAGAACCGTCTACATTAGCCTTAACTCCAGAAGCTGTAAGACCTAAAGCGCCTGCAGCATCTCGTTTAACTTGAATACTATCAGCATTAACTGTAATAGAATCGTCTGCTGTTTGTACATCAATTGTGTTCCCAGTTTTTAATAATCCAGCTCCTGCAGTAATAGAGCCAGCACCTGAGAATTGTGAAAATGATAAAGAAGTTGTACCTAATGTAATTGGATTGTCGGTAATTAATGTCCAACCACTATCAGCACTTGCAGTACCTTCCTCAACGAATGTAAACATTCCTGCAGTGACTTCAGCACTAACATCAGCGTCAGAAGATCGTGACCATGCGCCAGCAGCGGCTACATAAATACCATTTTCAGACCCAGTAGTTTGATTTTTAACTAAAACTCTATCTCCGGCAATAATAGACACGCCATCAATAGTTTGCGCTCCGCTTAATGTAATATTTGCAGTAGTAGCGGCTCTAACAGACTGCTTAATGTCGAGACCTTGTATTGAAGAATCAACATAATTTTTATTAGCTGCGTCAGTACCAGAAACGGGCGTTGCTACGTTAGTAAGCTTGAATCCGCCCATAGATTGATCGGCAGTAAAAGCATTAGCTCCACTAGCCCTAATAACAGTGCTATCTACAGCAATGTCATTAGCATTAACAGTAATACCAGAACCTGCGCCGACATCTAATGTGACTGTAGCGCCAGAACCGCCTCCAGTAAGACCTGATCCAGCAACAACGTTCTGGTTATCAGAACCAGATGCATGAGAATTAGCAATCAAACTATCTAAAATAGTTTTAGTAAGTTCTGTACCTGCTAATCCGCCAAATCGTACCGAGCCGAATACCAATTCGTCAGCGGTAAAATCGTAATTCCTAACCAAACCGCTCAACACTTTTGCAAGTGATGTAATTTGTGCCATTTATTTCCCCTTATTCAGATTTTTTAGGGGTCTCTTTTTGAACAAAAGCGATCCCCGTTTTAACTTCGAAACCTGAAGAACCAAGTAATTCATTCATTTCTTTGCTAAACTTGCTAATATACTTATCGTAATTAGCCGCTAACATAAGAACTTTTTTTGCCTTCTTATGATCCATAACAGTTTCTAAAGCCTTTAAATTATCCATGTTCTCTCCTCCATTAGATAATTATAATACTCCCACATGATGTGTCTGAAGTATTATATTATTGTTTTCAATAACACCAAGAATAACAACGTTAAATCCTGATGGGTATGGTCCTAAAGTAGGTTCTACATCAACTGCCTCTCCTGCATCATCTCCGAGATACAAGTAAGAGCCATGAGTATAACCTGATATTCCTGTTAAAGTTCCTGCTATGGCAATATTGCCATTTGATGACGGAGCAATATTTTCTGCAGCTAGTCCAATAACTCTTGCTTCAGCATTAACAGTTCCTCTAGCAGGAGCAATTTGGCCTGCAGAAGGACTATATACTGGAGTACCTTTAGGGATAGTACTTCCAGTGCCGTTAAACATAAGTCTAGTTAAAGCAGATACGCCAGAACCAGATTCTAAATTCTCAATAGCTTGAGTTAAATTTTTACTTACGACATTATCCTCGTAAATTAACTCATCACTAAGATTTATCCATAAACCTTTATTTGAACCTAAAGGGTTAGCTCCTTGAGGGTCAAAAGTAATACCTTTTGGGTCGATAACTCCAGTAACATCCATATCACCGTTAATTTTTAGTAGTTTCCCAGAAGCTCCAGAAATTTCTACAGGAAATCCAGGAGTAACCGTAATAGTTCTTCCAGCATTATAAGAATCTTGTAAACTATTTCCACCACCACCTCCAGAACCTCCACCAATAACCGCATCTCTAAAGTGAACTTCGGAATCATTACTCAACGCATAGTTGAATTTTATTGTAGATCCGTCAACTTCTAAGTAATCTATGCCGATAAATTTAATCTGCTGATTTAAGAATACTATCATATCTCCAGAACCTGGAGTATATGTATGAGGATTCCCAGAATCTCTAGAATTGTTAGGTATTGTGATATTAGTTGAAGCCAGTAAACCTGTAGGGTATAAAATCCTCTCGTCATATAATGGAGTGGCCAAAGCATTCTGAACTGCGTTCATAGCAGCATCTAAATCACTTATAGCGTCCGGTAGAGGATCTCCTTGAGTAACATTAGTTATAGAGCTGTAGTTAGGAGTAGAATCTAATTCGTCGGTAGCTCCTAAATAAGTCAATATGGCGCTAGTTAAACCGTCGCCTAATTGACTAGTTTCTCCAGTTTCTAGTTCTAATGCTCCGCCACCTACCCATATTTTAGTTCCTTGTCGTACGGCAAGTACGAAAGAATCAAGACTAAGAGGTGCCGATTGTGAATCAAAAGCATCCAGATATACAGTACAAGCTCCTGTTCCAACTAAAGAAGGAGTAACTGACATCTGTTTATTCACATTATTTACTGTGGTAATCTTTACTATTTCTGCTCCTAATTTTAGAATATTTCCTACTCTAATATTAGTTAAATCATCTAAAGCTCCCATTGTAATTGTAGCGCCAGAGGTTAATACTGTTAACGCTAGATTACCTTTCGAAATAATGCCGCCATTGACCAAATCTAGCTCATACACTAGTGAGCCGCCATCTGGGAGGGCCGCAGAACCTACGGAAATTTGCTGAGAGGCACTATAAGCACTTATTAACTTAAAGATGCTAGTCCAACTCATAACAGAACCATCGAAACTGATGCTTCCGCCACCTGTAGGAATTAGATCAACTTTCTGGTTGATTTCTTCTTCAAATTGTTGAAGAGGTCTGATTACATTTCGTAAATCAGAAATCTTTGAGTCATGAGTGATTAATTGAGATGAATTCCAATCAATAGTAGCAATTGGCCAATACATCTTACCTTGAGGAGCACCATTAACATCGTCAGTTACAAATACCTCTCTTTTAATCAGTTTAAAAGGAAGAATATTTATAATTTGCGGATTGGGTTGGCTTGGTTCCTTGTCAATACGTATAATTACTTGCGTACTAATAACATCATTGAATATAGCATTTATGTGATATCTTGTACCATTACTATCAATAAGAGCACCATTAGCAAATGCTTGTTGCTCTGTGGGACTTTTTGGAATAGGATGTCCGCCGCCTAAAGAAGTATCATTCCTGAGAGTTAACTCAACATCTCGCCCATCGATTTTTTCCGATCCAGTAATAAGAGCAGTATTGAGTAATTCTCCATTGCCAGCGGCAACTGGAGTAACTACTATCTGATTAACTAAATTAGGAGAAGCAAAACCTCCACTATTCGGAAAATTAGTTACCGATACTGAGGTAGAACTTTCGTCTCTATACGAAATTGGGCTTTCAGTTTGTAAAGATTCTGGTACGATATTAATTTGGAATGCCAATCTAATTTTTTGAGCTGTTGATTCTGTTAAATTAGCATTTTGTAAAAACGGGTCATCAATTTCAGTTAGTAATTGTTCTTTTGCAGTAACAATAATTCTGTACAGACTAGTAGGAGTAGTAGCTGCATCATTAAATTTAATCTTCTTACCTAGACCAGAAGAATCATCAGTAACTGTAACTCCAACAGGAACTACTCCTAAAGTTAGAATAGCCCCAGAAACTTGATGATCTTGTCCTGATCGAAAAATGTAAGGTAAGCCTTTAAAATAAGCTTCTCCAGGTTTAATTAGTATTTCTGTAGTACTTAACTTTTCAACTTTCCAAGCATCTTCAAATGCCACATTCTCGCCTAAAGTCGATTGAACGCTTTTACGAAGAGCACCTAATAGTTCTAATTCTAGATCCGTCCCTTCACTAGCTAAGAGATACTTCCCCTCAACAAAACGACTTCTTAAATATCTAACGGCTCTAAAAGTATTAAATTTTAACATATTCTCTCCTAGATTAGACTACAGTAAATAAGAAGCCAGGTTTAGTTCCAAAAGGAACATAAACTGGTAACAGTTTGTTTAAAATCGTAAATCTATTTGTATTGAGTCCAGATAGAATTGCATAATCTCCTCCAGGACTTCTATTATTAATAATACCTTTTACTATAATTGTAGTAGCTGTATTTCCTACAATTTCAAATATATCGTTAACTTCTGCGGTATTTGGTATTAGAAAATTGCCTACTAAACTATCGACAGCCCCAAAATTGGCATCAGTATCTGTCATAGTTGTAGTACCACTTCCAACTGTAAATATAGAACTAGTTCCTATAAATAAAGCTATATTAGGTAAAATTACGACAAACTCTCTAAATGAGAAGAAACCTGGAATAACAATTCCAGGTAAAGATTTAGCAAATCTTCCACCAGATACGAATGGGCTAGTTTGCGCTATTCTAGTATTCAAATTACCTAAATTTGGATCAAAGAATCGTAGAGCTTCTACATTGGGTAAAAAATCTAATATGTTTGCAGAAAAATCTCCTGTACCATTAGTAACATCCCAAGTAGTAATTATTCGAATAAATAAAGCTATTCCTTCTTTGCTACCTTTAAGTCTCCAACAACCAATCATATTTCTAGCTACTCTACGGAGAGTATCAGCTCCGATTGAAAAGCCTATAGAAGGTAAACCAGTTTGTTCAGATAAAGGCAGTAAGGCTGTCACTAATATGTTGTCGGAATCTTGAAGATTATAAGTTTGAATCAAACTATGTACTTCATTTAGCTGGTGGCCGAAAACCTTCATCAGATCTTCTAAGTCTCCAGTAGAATCCAATTCTCTATATAATGAGGGCCAGAAATTATACAATACATTACCAAAATCCCTATCTTTAATACTTAATGCCCAAGATTGGGTAGATAGTCCACTATCATAAGTAGCAAATTTTGCTTGCGCCACATTAGTACTTGTAGGTTGTGTAAATACTGTATAGTAATAAAATTTATCATCTTGTAATTTTGTACCACTTCTATTCGATGCTTCAAGCTCATTTCTGAAATTATCTATGTACGGTAGCGGTTGACTATTGAAATGACTATTTAGCATAGACATTCCAGGTCCTAATTGTGGGATCACAGCTTCGTGAAAATATACAGTATCAGCAGTATTGCTTTTCACAACCAATCTATTCCCTGCACCATCTTTAAAAACTAAATTAACCAATTCGTCTTGAGAAAACAATTTTATTAAAAAAGCACCTTGACTAATGATAACTAGATCTTTAATGTATCCAATTCCTACCGTAGTTCTAATATCCTGCTCATAATTTTCTTGTGCTCTAGAGTCTTCAGGAAAATCAGGCAATACGACATATTTTCCGTTAGTGGGCGCACTCTCCAAAGTAATAGTAGTGCTTGTATTGCTTACTATTCTTGATACTTTAGAGTTAGAATCTCTAAGTAATCTCCCCATTAACGAGGGGGAAGTGGGAAAACTTGCTCCAGTATCTGTCAAGATATTGCCCGAAACTGATATATTAAGTAGATTCGAGCCTGTTATAGTTCTGCCTCTAAAGACTTCAATAGGTCGAGAATCTGTAGCCCGATTAGGGAAACTTACATTAAATATTTCCATAGGAAAATGAGTTATAGTTCTAGTAACTATAGTTTCATCTGCCACATTATTAAAATCAACTGGTGCCTTCCAATTAAGTCCAATTTGATTAGCTAATAACGACGAAGCTTTAAATTCTCTTGAAAGACCCATTATTGTACTCCTCCGAACACTTGAACATCAATATCTGAATCTTGAAGTTCTGGTATTTCGTTAAGTCTTAAATTAACTATATCGTCAGCATATCGTGATGTTCTAAATACGAATGAATCTACTGGTCTATTTGGCACACTGGCTACAGTACCTTTACCAAGAGCATTAGCATCAGTAGCTGAAGTGATTGAACCGCTAGATACCCCCAAAACAAATGATAATTCATTGTCATCATCGTAATAACGAGTACTCAATGTTGCGCCTGTACCCATGGCAGGTACTAAGTTACTTTGTACTGTTATTGTTTTGGTTCCTTCTACTGAAAATACAGCATCTTCCGCTGTACCAGAAGGAGACGGACCCTGAGTATCATTTGACCAAAGAGTTCCATTATAACGTGCAAATTTTCCATTAGTGTAAGAAGGAGTTGAGTTATCAATTCCAACTAAAACTCTATCATTAGCAATTACAGAACCGTCATCGCTAGAATTAGGTACTGTATTGTCTACTGATAATCCAGTGGCCAATGTTAATGTATTCAAAGCATCATCTACAGTTTGTACTGGAAATAGTACTCCAGCACTGTCTTTAAAATAGTGTCCAGGTAATACAGCACTTAAGTTTACAGCAGCTCCGAACTGAATTAATCCAGTCAAAATATTATAAGTAAAACTCACTAGACCAGTATTATCGAATACTGTTACTGCGCTTTGTTCTGCAGCAGAATATCCAGGATCTGAGTTTAGAATTAAATGATATTGTGTAGTTGCTGTTAATGTTGGCGGAGTAGCAAAACTAAATACTACTTTACTATAACTAGTACTAGAAACATTACTAACTAATACCGTATCTGAAACAGCAACAACACTACTTAAATTCGGTAATCCAGTGCCATCATCATTTACGATTTTAGCTGCAAGATTTCCTACAATATTGCCTTCACGTTTTAAATAAAAACTCACTACAGCGTAAACATCTGTGGTGATTACTTTAAATCCTTGAGCTATCTGAGAACCTAATCCAGTACCTTCTAATATGAAGGGGGAATCGAAATTTACAGAATCGTAAAATATTGATGGTTTCGGCTCATTATCAACACCTACTATGTTGAAAATTTGCCCACCTGAATCTATAAGCATGTACTCAGAATTAATACCATTCAAATCTGGAGATGAATTTAATCTAATATCTCCAGTTAGCGTATTATACGAAATTAAATCTAAAGCTAGTCCAAGATTACCTTTATTAGTCTGCAATCTAGAAATAGAAAAACTATCCCCAATAGTACCAATTTGACTAAATTGTGCGCCAATAGAATATAATGTATTATCACTATTATATTGAATGTTAAACAATGTGTTTTGGAATACTACCTGACTACCAGTCATCTTAGAAACTATCTTATACGCCCCTGAAGCTACACTAGTAATAGAAGCATCATTGACTGCTGCAATTGATGTCTTTAATGTATTGCTATCATTAACTTCAATTTCCCAAATATTTCCTAGGAGGTCTATTAAATAGTAGTCTCCTGTTGCATATTGTCCAGGAAGAAAAATCTTAGAGTTATCTAGGAGTACTCTAGAACTAATAGCAGCACCAGTACCTTTAGCTACAGATAAATCTAAATTATTATCAGTAATACTATCTATAGATAAATTAGTAGCTTTAGCACGAATCTTTTTAAAAGTTTTAAAGGATTCAAAACTTGTATTACCACTCCTAATTGAACCGTGATTTGCATTAGTTACCGTAGTATTCACAGACAATGAGGTTGGAATAATTAGCGTACTGTTTATAGTATCTACTCCTAAAATAGTGAAATCTATATTAGCTCCATCCCTAAAATCATCTCCAGGAGCTATACTAGCTAAATCTACTGGAAAAGTATAAGTAACTAAACCCGTAGTACTATTATAAGTAAATCCTGTAAGGGATGTATTGCTAAATAATACCAAACCTGCGGTTCTGTTTTGGATACCTCCAGATGCTAGTAGCCATTCAGATTCTGTTATTGTGGGAAATACTGTTACATCGCTATGGTTATACGAAGTAATAAGACCTACTACTTTCTCGTCTATACGAGGTCTGTATGTTTGGCGTTTAATCTCAAAACGATCAACCCCAACAATACCCTCTATCACATTTCCGATGTCTTTTAAAAGAATCTGCTCAGAAAATCCTACTCCAGAACCTGAAGATCCTCCAGTAGTGAGATTAAAAAAGTCTGTCAATCCAGATTTTATAGCTTCAGTAACCACTGTTTTACTAGCAGTATCCGCAATAAATACTTCAAAAGATAACAATACATCCACACCGTAAGCATCTAACATTTGGAATTGTACTGTGACTGTCTTTCGGCGATCAATATAATTTGTTAATTTAGTTTTTAATATTAAGTTATCGGAAATTTTAGGAATACCCGAACCTTGCGGAACTACATAGATATTTAAGTCTACGCCTGCTTGATCTACATTGGATTCAGTAGAAGCAGCAAAAACTTCGCTAAAATTAGCTACTAAAATATCAGAATAATCTTGTTCAGCTACAGCCCGTTCCAAAGTCCTGAGACTTGCTGGAATAAGTTCACGTAACTGTTCTATGGATTGTTCATCAGATCCGCCAGAAAATTCTGAGTTATTAGTTACTGATGATACTTGAGGTAAAGAACTTATTAAAGTATTTAAACTTTCTTGTGTAATATTGCCAGCAGATCCTCCACCAGTTCTATAAGTAACTTGTACTACTTCTCCTGGCTGTAATTTTCTGCCGAAAATACCATCACCAAAAGTAACGAATGGGGTTCCGTCTGGACGAGTACCGAGTAGAAATACTCGACCTCCTCCACCGATAACATTACCTAAAGAATCAGTAACAACTGCAGTATCAGTTCCATTATTTCTAATTAAGCTATCAACAAAGGTATAAGGATTACCATTTACTGTTACTTGTGGTGATATGTCAGCAGGATTAAGATTATCTGCGTCTCTAACAACATTAGGACCTTGTAAATCAAATTCTTCTGCTTGAAGACCCTCTGCAGCAAATTGTTCACTTATAATTTCACCTTGGAGTACATCAGTATTAATATCTCCTGCAGCGATAGCAACAGTGTTATTGACTACGAAATATCGTTCTCCATTAGTTGCTTGCAGCTTAAATCCACGAGGAATAGTTACTGGTCCAGTTACTGTAAATGTAGCGATACCCGAAGCACTAGTAGCAGTACCTATACTATAACCAAATTGGTGTGCTATGAGTTCTACTGAACTTCTAATAGTGGCTGTCTGTAGATATGCTTGCGTAGCTTGATTATCAAAATAAAAGAAAAATACATCCGAAACATAAGCTACTATTTCTGCCCACGTCCTACTAAATGAATCACTATTGAATGAGGTCCAAAGGCGATTAGCTGAAGTTCCTGGTCCGTAATTCACATTGGCGAAAGATATAATAGCGTCCACAGTAGAATTAAAATCTTTTTGAATATAATCTATATCTAAATTTGTAGTAATATTAGCCATATACTGTCCTTACGAAAAAGATAATTGCGTATTCGATCTAAATGGAAATATTAGGTTAAGAGCTGTGTCTGTATTATTTACTATAAATTGAATATTAAATGTAATTAATCCAGTATTTTCATTTATTTTGCTAGTTACTTCCGTAACTGTAATTCTAGGTTCAAATCTTTCTAGAGCATCTCTAATTGCGGCGGCTCCATGAAGCGCAGCTATATTAATATTTTCCCATATATTTGCTCTTAAAGAACAACCAAATTCAGGTCTATTTATTCTCTCTCCAGGCATAGTTAATAATACTTGCTGTATATCTTGTAATAATAAATCTAAACCTGATATAGGCTTAAAAGTGTTTTCTATAGGAAATTTTAAATCGGCTCCGAGTCTTTCATTTAAACTAGCATCTCTAGATTTAATACTAACGGCCACTATAACCACCTTATAATTGTTTGTAGATTCTGGCTCTTAACTCAGTAGTGTAGGTATTCGGCACTATAAAACTTAAAGTAATATTCATACCATTTATAGCATTTATAGCTCCAGTTAGTTCTGTTAGGCTATCAGCTATGACGAACACTGTATTACCGTTTGCGAATCCTGTTACAGTACCTACAGTAATCGTATTAGTACTGTTCGCATTAGAGGTCAGCTTTTCTGTTCTTAATTCAGTATCGTAACTTGCAGCGGTATTAGTTGCTGTAGTTGCTATCTGACTTAAAGCTGCGTCGGCTATATTCTTTTCGTAGTATTCTGTTAATGGTCCTCCAGCTAAGTTGATTCTAAGATCAATTTGCTTAAATCTTTCATAAAATAGTCCCACTCCTGTATAAGTACCATCTCCACTCTGAGTAACGGAGCCTAAAGCTATTCCTATTTCAGAATTTCTAGTAGTTGAAAAAGCACCTCTAGCAGTAACTTCGTTAGTTAAATTTAATAAATTATTGTTAGTAAATTTGCTGTCTAAACCAGTAGTTCCTGTCAAAGGGAGTGCTTGCCAAGCATCTATGATACTTTTAGCATCATTTATATCATTCTTAGCGGCAATAATTTCGTTGGCTTGCGGACTTCTACTGTCGGTATTACCATTAAGGGCAGTTAGTTGATTATCTATAGCAGTTTCCCAAGCAAGTACGCCAGTTATAGCGTTGTTGGCTAAACCAGTCAAAACTGTCTGGTAATTACTTGAAACTAATGTATTTCTTTCAGAGTTAGTAAAACCTGCAATATTTTCTATTACATTACTAGTAGTATCTGGTAATATTCCTCCTGGAGGAATTATCTCTGTGACAGTTAAAGTCGTTCCTGCAATAGCGGTTATTTTAAATAATCCACTAAATCCTCCGCCCTCAACTATAATTAATTTATTGATTGTTTGGCCGCCAGTTGTAACATCCATAGTGCCCGCACCTGGAGTATAAGGCATAGCCAATGTATCATCAGAAACTCCAGAAGTTTGTCCATTTTTCATCAAATCTAGTAGAGCTGTTAATTCGCCTGTTTTAGTTATTTCATTATCTGAAAATACCGTAGTAGGTAAACCTTCTGAACTAGAATGTTTTTTTGGTTGAAACTTAGTCCAACTTCCGTCTGTAGGAAAAAATTTATTTGTTGCTATTCTTTGAGCGGCATCTATGCAATCTTGATTAGTGATAGTTGCATAAGTAGTTCCGTCTACATATTTTCTCTCATCCTGATAAAAATTAATTAAACCGTTCCACTTATCAAAGAATATCTTTAGACTATTATCTTTATTTTGTAGATCTGTTTTAACTAGAGCTAATTGTGCTTGTGTATCTAATGCTGATTGTATTTTTAAAGGTATATCTAATTGCTCTCCACTAATCTGAATTCTCTGAGGTTGAGTCAATGACATATTCTACCCACTTAATACTTTGGTTGATCCTTGAATTATGGTACTAGACACTGGGCTTCCGAGGTTCCCGATGCCGAAGGCTCTATCTCCAAGCCTCGCTACTCCCGGCCCACCGCCAGCTAACATGACTTGACTACCTTTAACTTGAGTAATACTTCCTGAGTCACCAACATTAGTTCCGCCAGTACCTTTAAATTCTGCATTACCGTTTGCCGATATTGAGGCATTTCCTTGTGCAGATATTGTAGCATTACCATTAGCACTTACAGTAGCATCTCCTGGTGTTGAAACTGTCACATTACCGTCGGCTGTAATATTAGCATCACCAGTGACATTAACAATAAGATTTCCTCCAATTGTGTCTGTCCTATCTTCTGCTGTATCAAAAATAGTTTTACCCAAAGATTTAATAGTAAGTTCATTTTCTTTGTAATCCAATTTTATCATATTACCAGTTTTGTCTTCTATCAGTATATACTGTTTAGAATTGTCATCATCTTCTATAATATGAATTTTGTTATTTTGCGAGCTGGTGATTCTTATTCCACGACTCTTAGTTGTAAGATCTGTGTCTTTTGGCGAATTAGTGGGTCTAGATTCTCCATCATCGAACTCTAATGTATGCCCCTCTGGAGTATAAAATCCTCTATTAGTAGGCACTGCTCTTTTAAAAACTGTCGGAATTTCTGGAGATTCGTCTAATCCTTTAGTTATATTTCCCCATGCTACAGGGAATTCATACTCTCCACCATCACACTCAATATAAACTACGTCCCCAATAGACGGAACATCGAATTGATGCGGTAATTTTAAATAGTCGATCCATACAGTTTCGCCCAATACTGGGCTATCCACCATTATACGCCCTCTTTTTAGAGGGTCCCTATTATCTACAACTACGGCTCTAGAGCGCCCAACATATTTAGGTTTACCGTAACCATCTCTTATTCTGAACATTATTGATGTCCCCTTACAGCATTCATCTTTTTAAATAATTCTTCTTCTACTAATTTATCCTCTCCTTTTGCGGAACCGATATTAGGAGGTTTAACTCCTCCAGCCCCTAAAAAAGAAGATATGCCAGAACATTTAGTTATATAACCATTTTGGTCAAGAGAATGAGTTACTCTTAATAATCGATATTTACCGCTGTATCTAATTCCTATCCCAGTAATTTCAGCTACTCCTGGAGTTATTTCTGGATAGCCTATTGTAGTAAAATCTAATTGTATTAACCGTAATTGCTCTTCTCCTCGTACAGCAGACTTATCTTGCATAATCTGTTTAGATTCATTTGGAGAATATTCGCACATTCCCACTACATTATTATTGGCTAAACCTTTTGCTATCCCTACTGCTCCTGGATTTGGGTTATTGCCTAATGGCGAAGCGTTTATTATTTCTTGATTTCTGCCAGTTTCTGAGGATTTGTACTGCCTTACTAATCGTATATCAATATCTTTTTCTGATTGTTTTTTGCCTTCTGCATTTATGCCTTTTTGGGCATTTCCTAACAAACCAGAAAAATCAGCATTTATTTTTACTTCTTTGATTATACTACCTGGACCTTTCCAATGTAATAATTCTTTGTCACCTAATACTAAATATTTTTCAAAATCTGTTTTCTTTACGAATATTATAGTATCTATTCCTGTAGTTGCGTGAGGTTGAACTACATAGTAACAACCGCAAGAATCTGCCAATCTTTGCATAAATTGGTTAAAACTCTCTCCAGCAATCCATATTCGTTGTTTTCCTTTGTCTACTGTGTCTGCTGGAAGATCTTTACTAACAACAACTCCCATACCAGATTTCTCAGCTATTTTCTTAACTATACTATCAACTTTCGTATCAGTAACTGTTACTAAAGAATGCCCATCTTTTTTATCTATTTTTCGAATTCCAAAAGTTATTCCATTTTTAGTAGAGAATTGATCTAATAGAATACTTGTGGGTCCACAAATTATAGTAGTCCTAGCTATATCCTTTTCAGGAAATTCTGTAGACATTTGGATTATATTTAGTATGAAAGTCCTATGAGAACCTCCAGCGTATCCCCACTCTACTTGTATTTTATTAAATTCTTGAAATAAAAATACTGGTGTTTTTGGTTCTTTTGCATAATCTCTAGTAGTCTCTGCTCCCTCAACATTTATTTGAGGTCTATTATCTATTTTTCCATCTTGTTTTTCTTGTTCAGTTAAAAATGTAATACCGCTATCTCCGCTGAAGCGTAGATCAGTGATTATTCCTGGTCTATTTGTTAGAGATCCAGCAATGCTCATATCTACGGAATCTCCGTCCATAGATATTTGATATAGCCCATCAGTACCCATTTTGTAATCAGGAGATGCTGGCTCTCTAGAACCTTCATTAAAGGTTATAGACATCATCGGTTGTTCAGCGGCATCAGGAGTATAGAATGCCTCTGTAATCTCTATTTTTTCTACTAATCTTAATATATGATGCGGTAAAGTAACTTTTCTTTTCCAAGCAGGATCACCAACTGTTATTACGAAATATGGCGTTTTAAAACGCTCATAGTCTCTCAAATTATTGGAATCTGCCATAAATACTTACTCCTTTAACTTATCTATTGCAGTTAGTACTCTAGATAAAGCTGGTATTCTTAATATTTGTCCTAATTTTAGTTCAAATAAGGGATCTCTAATATTGTTAAATTCGTAAATACACCACCAATACTCAGTATTCCCATAAAAAGTTTGTGCTATTAAATCAGGTCTTTTTAGTACTTCTTGTGTCACCATAAAAAAGGTGTCGCCTTGACTAGGTTCTAATTTTATAGATTTTCTTAAAATTATAAAATTTTTATTAGATCTATTAGAAGTAACTATAGCATTATTGTATCTAGATGTATTTTTGAAATTAGCCATAATATCCTACTTTGTATCTTTATAGAATCTATTTGAGTCAAATGATCTTATATTGTACTGTACTAATGTAAAATTTACAGTAGCTTCCATTGGAGCTAAATTAGCTAATTGTTTAGTAATTCTTATTCTCAAATCAGTCAAAATCCAAACATCATGCTTATTGGTTATTTTATTTGAATATGATAATTTACTTATGGAATTGCCAGCATATAATGCTAATAATGGTGGACTCCCTTTTAATCTAGAAGGAACTCCTTTTGAATTGGGGTCTGTGTAACTTGGATATAATAAAGATCTATAATAATTTAATCTATCTGATATATCTAATGTAACTTCATTTTTTACTGGCTCCCCTGATGGCGAATTGGGAATAGGTGGTATCGCTACACTAAATAATTTTACTGCAAAATCAGCTACAGCTTCAATCACAGCTTTTGGCTCAGCTTTCTTTTGTTCTTTTTCTGCCACAATTACTTTTTGGTCTGACATATCAGCAGTTACTAGAGCTTCAAATGTTACTGTCCTAGCTCCAGAAGATACCCATTGAAAAATTGGATCGCTCTGACCAGGAACATTATGCTGAGCCCAATTTGCAGATTTAGATTCTTCCCAAGCAGAAGGATTCAATAAAAATATTCCTTCTGCATTATTACTTAAAATATTACCTGCTATGTCAACCTTAAATAAGGCCGCTCTATAAAGTTCCCCAGTAACATATTTTTGATCTGGATTAGCTAAGCTATCAGCCCCAGAACGTTTTTTACCTTGTTGAACAGCCACGATATTTAATTCCTCTTATTAGTTAATTTCTCAACTTTTTCTTTTCCTATTTTACTTGCGATAGTATTAAGATTCACAGAAGAATCTAATGCCTCTCGTAACATACTTTGTAGATTATCTACTTCTGCGGCGTCAAATTTTTTTCCATCTAGTCCGACAGACTTCATAGCATTAATCATCGCTGTTTCTATTTTATCGGATGAGTCTTTATCCATTTTACCCAATAAACTTATCACAGCTTGATAAATATTATCATCTGATGATAAATCGGAATTTGCTAAAGGTATTACAGAATAAGTTTTGTTTGCAGATATATTCGTTCCTTGATTAGTATCCGTGAAATTTTCGGGTGCCATCTTTTTAGCCCAGCCAGTCATCATTTCTCCAGCATAACCTGCCCCTAATCCAGTCCAACCGAAAATCTTTTTCCAACCATCGGCAATCATTCTCATCAGTTCAAGGGGACCATCTATCAAAAGAAATTTTCCTATTCTTAGAATACCTTCTCCAACGCCTTTTAAAGAAGTATAGATATTTCCGATAACTGGAATATTTAATAAAAAATTATCGACAACAGTTCCTACAGCTTTCCCAAAATCAACTATTCCGCTAAAAAACTTTCCCCATTCTTCTGAAGTACCTACTATTCCTTCTAGAGCCCCAAATATTGCCGATAAAGCAATTGGGATTGCTAGGAATTTAGTTACTGCAACATATATAGTTTTTGTGAACATACTCAAAGTTTCAGCTAGGCCAAATGCTTTTAATGTCTCAAATGCCGTGACAAGATTTATGATGATGTTTTTGAAAAATTTAGTCCCAGCAAGAATTGTTGCATCAAAAACTGTCGAAACTCCAAATTTGCTAATTTGTGTTAAAGGTTTATCTGCATCTCTAACATACATTGGATCTGACTTTGTACCTTTTGCTTTACCGCCGCCAAACAAACTTCCAACTCCTGGTATTTTTGAAAGTATTCCTCCTGCGAATTTTCCCAAAAATTTACCTCCTCCTATAGCAAACAAAGTTCCTAATATTGTAGAGGCCGCCCTAACAAACTTATGAATAGGTGTTATCGCATCTGAAGTCCACCAAGTTGTCCAATTATCAGAGAAGTTGGCAATTGTGTCTTTGAATATACCAAATATGCCGCCAAATGCAGCATTTAATTTATCAGTAACAAATTTAAAAACTGTATAAATATCTCCTGCCGTTTTCTTGATTATTGCTACTATTCTAGCTATAGTTTTTACGAAGCCTAAAAGACCATGTTTTTCTAATAAATCTCTAGTACTCTCACTTATTTTAGACATGCCTGTTTCTGGGTCTAAATTAGCAACTAATTCATAGACCCCTTTGAAAATTGCTCCTAAAACTCTAAACTTTTCAAGTACTCCATCAGCATTCTTAGTTAAGCCAATAAATGCTGCGCCTAACCCAAGAATAGCCCAACTTAGGCCAGGAATACCTATGCCCGCAAAACCTAAAAGTTTTACCATTAATTTAAAGCTTCCCAAAGTTGCTAATAATGTACCTAAACCAGCAGCTAAGGTTAATACAGATCTAGTTAAAAATATTATCTGCTTATCATTTCTATACAAATAGAAAAGAGTGTTACTAAGGCTGTCCATAAATGGAAGTAATTTTTCCATTAGTGGACGTAACGCAGTAGCTACAAATACACCAATATGCTGTCGTAAATCTTTGAATTTTTTACCAGTAGCGTCTACTAACTCTCCAGTACTCAGCCACATGAACATATGATCTTTAGTATGCTTTGTCAATTGACTCATTACTAAAGCCAATTGTTGCTGCTTAACAATTGTGGAACCGTAGATACCTCCGGCCTTACCCATTGTGGCCATCATAGCCATATACATGGGATCAGTTTTTTTCATAATTCCATATTCTTGTAACTTAGCTATATTACCTTCTTCTAAAGAGAGAGTTAAATCTTTTATGCCTTCAGAAGCATCTTTCCCAGCCATTCTAGCAGCTACGGCCATTTTAGCTATAGTATTAGCGGCTTCATCAGTTGTTCTAGCAATTCCTAATTGTCCTAGATGCAGACCACTTTCCATAGCAGACATCTCATCCACTACGCTATTGGTTGCTCCTCGTAGAACACTCAAAAATTGTCCTCTAGTACCTAATGTTCGTTCAAATTGGACAGTCATCCTGTCTAATGGAGCGCCTATATCCATTGCTGATTTTAAACTTGAGAAAACTTTAGCGAATAGTCCAGCAAAAGCAAAAGCACTAAACATTGTTTTATTGAATCTATCTATGTCAGCACTTACATTTTTTGCAGCGGTGCCAACGCCACTAAGTCTCTTTTGAACATTCTCAAGAGGTTTAGAAGCTCCATCTCTGACAGTAATAATAACTTCAATGTTAGTTCTTGCCATATATACTCTATTTTTTGGTTAGTTTAGTTTCTATATTATCTTTATACGCTTGTTTTAGCGTCTTTCTTTGCATCCAAGTTAACCTATCTACTTCGCTAGGAGGCCATTGCCATGCCTGACCAAAGAAAGCATAATCCCCCAAGAGATCGTAGTCATGGCTTATGTAGAAGTATTCTTGGATACCTTGGTAGGGGAGAAAAAAAGTGGATCATAAACATTAACTTTATAAGAAAATTCTTTTTTGCATTTAGTACATTCCGTAATAATATTAGTATCAATATTCCCTTCTAATATAATTTTTTCCACAAAATCATTTAGATGCATTATATCAGACATTGAAATATCTTCTAAATCTTTCGCAGTAACTTTAGTTTTGTTTCCGAGTCTTTTTGTAGACATCGCTAAAGCACTCGTCACTAATTCATCATGTTTACCATCAGCAAACTTTACAGCATCAAATAAATCTTTTAAATATAATGGTTTTAATTCTACTTCTAACCCAGCTTTGGGTAATATTGTAACTCTTTTCGAACTATCTAATATATCACTTAGCGGCATTATTTTTAATTCTAATTTATCTAAATCTAATCGTAAATCTTTATTAATAGCTTCACAATGACTACATTTAGCTTCATGGTAGTATTTAGGGCCATAAGTATTTTCTCTAATTTTAACTAAAATAGTTTCTAAATCTCCCGCAGATAATTTGTATATAGCTTCTCCGATATTACCTTTCCAAGCCATACCCGATTCTGTTTCTAGAGATAAAATTAAATCTTCTAATATTTTAGGAATATGTCCTATATTACCAACTACTAAATCCTTATTGGACAAATAGTTTTGTTGTTTGCCCCGTATTTCATCTATCCTAGCATGGGTAAAATGATCACAGCCGTCAATTAAACCATTAGGTAATCTAATTACCATATATTTCTCCTCTACTTACATTAAAATTTTCTAACAAGCCGCTTAAGAATATCTGTAGGATCAAGAGGATTTGTGTCATCACCTCCAGCGCCAACTTCTACCTTAAAACTTTCGTAAGTCAACACTAAACGTTCCATGCTTAGTGTATCATCTGCATCAGAAGCAAAATCTGATGCTGGCTTATATTCTATTGGAAAAGCATTATAAAGCAGATATCTTTTTACAATTCTACCTTGTCTATCTAAATGATTAATTATTACATCTCTTCTATATTCTGAAGATTGAACAGAACCGCTAGAACCGTGAACATATTCGAAATAATTTTTAATCCATTTATGGAAGTTCAAATCTGAAGTTACTCCTCTTTGCAGAGCTATTGGTTTATATTCAAAAGAATCTACTATCTGTTTCGGGAACAAATGATTTCCGCCTTCGGCATATTTCTGAGTATTTATTGAAACTGAAGGGACTTCACAGGACGAAAATCCCATTCTTGTAAAGCCTTCTATTTCAACCATCCACCTAAATTTGTCGAGAGCATCCTTACTTGAGGGTCTAGCCATACATTACCTCGAAAATGGGAGTTTTTTAGCATAAATGTCAATAAGTTCTTCTGTCGCACCTTTAGCTACTTCTTTAGCAAAACCTTCTAAACCGCCTTCCAATTCTAAAAAGACTTCGTAAGTTAATGTCATTTCTTCTACTAACTTTTCTTCTGTCTTAGAATCTAAGTCATTTCCAGGTTTATAAGAAATTGGCCATGAATTAAATAAGTACCAACCTTTAATAGGTTTTCCTTCTCTATCCAGAACTTCGATGATCACATCTTTTCTGAAATTCTCACTTTGAGCAGGGCCTTTTTTAACATCTTTAGACAATTCTCCAGCTACGACAAGTAAAGCTAATTCGTCATTTACTTGCCTTAACCAATCATATAAATCTCTACTGGCCGTAACTCCACGACGCAGAATTACTGGATCATATCTAACTAATCCAGGAACTTTTGTAAATCTGTAAGCATCAGTATTTTCTCTATAGGCTATTTCTGTTATTGTTTGTCTCGGTAAAACTATCTCACTAAAACCTAATCGAGTCATAACTCTAAGTTGCTTGGCGAATTTTCCTATATCTCCTTGCAATTGACTGGCAGCAATAGCTGCAATAGACTCAACCGCACCAACTAATGTTGGACTAACTGCTATTACAGTTACACGAAATCTAAATTTTTCAATTGGATCTTCTGTACTTGATCTAGCCATAGTCCCTCACAGTAAAAGAAGAAGGGGGCAACTAAGCCCCCTCTAAAAAAAATTAATAACCGCCAGATGTCGATTTTTCCCCAGAACCATCTGCTGCCAATTCCTTAAAATCTTCATAAGCTAAAGTCAATTGTTCCATTGCCTTATCGCCATCTTCACCAGCATTCAAATCTGAAGCAGGTACGAAGTTCATAGGAAACGCATTATAAAGTACCCATTGACGGGCCACTCCGCCTTCACGGTCAAGTAGTTTAATGACTACTTCTTTTTTATATTTATTTAAAGCAGCTTTTCCACGAGCACTGAGAGCATTACGCCCAACATGACCAGCGGTAGGTCTGTGAATAGAACTCATCCATTTATAAAATTCACCATTCTCATCCGTAATAATCACACCACGGCTCATAACAATGTCTTCCATTGTGCTAAGACCAGCAGCTAATTGATTGATATCTGGATCAATACCTTCACGATAACTAATTTTAGTAGTCGATCTCTTAGGCATTTGAATGTCATGAAAACCCAAACGTACTAAAGCAGTACCTTCTGAGTCTCCATCGGCACTCCAACTAACTTCAAATCGAAAACGCTCTAATGGATCAACGCTTGCACTTCTTGCCATATACTATTTCTCCTTAATTAGGCCGTTGGTAATGGAAATTCAAGTGCTACTTCGATAAACCGTACAGCTTTATTTGGTTTAACTTGTACTCGAACTTTTAGTAATCCGAGATCCAAATCATTTTGTGTGGGTTCTACGCTAATAACTTTGAATTGTTGTGATTCTTGAAGTCCAGCAGGAAACAAATGAATATTATTTCTCATGAAAGACTCTATGGCTCTAGCAACTTCTTGTTGTGTATTTGGAGAGAAGTTCTCCCATAGGAAGCTTCGTAATCCTATCTCTAGAGACGATTTAATATATTGCACTGAACGCATAACTTGGATAAGCTGTTCGTCAGCGGTGTAAATCGGAGTAGTGCCTGATTCCGCAGTATAACCGCCGAAAATTACATTGCCAGCTCCAGGAAACGCCTGAATTCTGTTAATATAATTTTTACGGAGAGGTTCTGCATCAATTCTTTCTGATATAGAAAGAGCCAATCCAACGATTCCGGCCAAACCAGCAAACTGCATACCAGCAGGAGCATGTGATACTCCTCCAATAGCAATATTTGCATCAATACGACCCATAACTCCAGCAACATGCCCACAAGGGTCAATTGATAGAATATCACCGGGGCTTGCTGTAGTACTACGATCTAATACCACAGGATTATTAAAATACCAAGAAGCTACACGAGAAGGATTACTAATAACTTTCTCTTTGTAAGTAACCGCCGATGGTATGTTTAATGTGATAGCATCTGAAGCAGCTAAAGTACCTAAAGAAAGTACAGTAACTTTATCTAATGTATCATCTACCGCTGTAATAACTGCCTCAAAAGCACCAGCTTTTTTAACAATCATTCCAGGTTTTACTGCTGATAAATTCAAAGAAGGCAAAGTAAGAACGTTGCCAGCAATTGAAGTAATAGTAGTAGAAATTAACTGAACATCTGTATTAGCTTTAGAAATATTACGTGGAACTGCTAACAAAGAAAATACAGTCGAAAGAGTTGCGCCGAATTCTGTTCTGACAGTTTCGCTATAGTCAATAACGGCTGGTTGAACTAGGTAGGCTATTTCAATTGGCAGACCAGGAGCACATACTAGATTTACATCATCTACTACGTCTAAAGCTCTTAGTCCAGTTCCTGCGCTTGAGCTACCAATGAAGTCTGCTGAAGTCGGTGTAGTTCCTACGTGGACAATAATAGCAGTCTTTCCAGAGCCGCCGTTGTCGAAATAACCCTGGACGGCATAATATGCATCGTACAGAATATCGTCTGGACCACCAAACAAAGCTTCAAAGTCTTCTAAAGTAGTAACTCTAGAAGGAGTATTAACGGGAGCGCCGAGAAAAGAAGAGCTAATCAAAAACGCCGTAATCGACGTTGAAGCTCCAGGCACCTGCGCCACTCCGAGAGGTTGTTCAAAAACCTGTACTCGTTCTGGGCCGATGTTCGTATTAAGTAAAGACATTTATTTTTCTCCCTTTATTCATCGGATAAAATAGTTGAGGTATCAATATTTTCTATATCAGATGCAATATCAGTAATCGCAGTAATATCTCTAGCTTCTTCAAGTCTGTCAACCCAAAGTTGTACCCAAAATGTGAATTCATGTACCCAGTATTGGGAACCCTCGACATCTTTAGTGACATGATCAACAAAATGAAACATATAGAGATTTAATTTTGCATTACTTACTATTCTGGCACAATTAGCAAATTTAAAAGTGTCAGGTACTACATTTTGTAGCACTATCTGATTAGTAGATATTTTATTTGTAACTATTGATTCAAATGGTCTTTGGAATCCTACTCCATCGGGTCGTTTGCTTGGAAAAAGATTATCAAATATGTAGACTTTATCGCCTACATTATAATTACTGTTGTCAGCTACTTGAATCGTGTTGCTGCCTCCAGTGGTTACATCTGCTGTTAATAATTGATCTGCGCTTAAAGCCGACCTGACTATTACAGGTAGCGCAGTTCTAGGGGGATTAAATTCTTCCCATACCCTATTTAAAGTGTCGATGTGATTTTGTCTAGTTTTGGAATCTATCCTAACTAAATAATACGCATCTATCGGTATTGAAGGACTGATTCCCACATAAGATGATGAAGCAGACGCTCCTGAAGTCGTAGAAATAGGCTGATTAGGGTCCATTACTATATATCTGACTGGACTTAGGTCTGTACTTTGGAATACATTACCTGTTCTGGTGAATACACTGCCTGCCGAAATATTTGGAGTGGAAACACCATCTATAGTAAATTTGCCTTGTGCAGCACTGATCGTGACTACATTATAAGTATTACTTACTGAATCTGTAAACTGATCACCAATTTTAACAGTGGAAATATCAACTGCGGAACTAAAGACTACTTCTCTAGTTCCTGTTGAGAATACAAATGCTGGTAAGTTAGTGGCTAATGTATTAGAAACAGTTATAGTATGTGTACCTAGCAATCCTACTACAACAGAAGTGACCGCATATGTACCTACATTATTACCTTCTAAAAGCCGAATTAAGTGTCCTGGTAAAACTTTTCTAATCTGGTATCCGCCAGTAGTTAAGTTGTTTCCTAGACTGCTAATTAAAGCTTCTTCTGCGAAAATAATTTTAAATGCTTTTGGAGAAAATACTACAGGATCTATGAGCCATTTTCCATATTGCGGAACAACTCTACCCGTAAATCTATCTTCTCTAGTTTTCATTAACCGAATGAAAAAATGTGGATATTCCACTATGCCAGCATCAGCACTAGAATCGTAAAATTCTGGCTCTACTGGAGTCGTTATTATTTCTCCTGAAATTGGATCGTAAGTTTCTCTAAGTATTGTTTTATCTAAAGTTCTAGAATCGTGGGTTGTAATACGCCTAACTTCTCTAGCTAAAGCCTCTTCTACATCCTTAAATATAGTTACTGACATAGTTACCTCAACAATTTATTAGCTAGTCCTAAAATAGATTTTAATACTTGCTCTATCCAACGCTGTTCATTAGTTATCTTCCAGAGCTTTATTTCATTAACTAGACGTTCTTGAAACTTTTGATAATCCATAGTATTTTCATCATAAACAGATATTAATGTATAGAAAGTTCTATCATTTCTTATAGACTTCTCTATTTGAAGATTCTTCAGAAGTCTTATCATATTGTTATAGGATTCTACGCTAGGATCTAACTTATTTCTGTCTTTAAGGTCATTTATCTTTTCAGTTATATTTGAAGCCGCATTAGATTTTTGGGCTACTTTATTCAGTATGTTCTTAGCGTCTTCGTGTTCGCCCTCTTTGACCTTTTCTATAGCATCTGTTAGATTTATAAAATCCCTTTTAACTCTATCTAGACCATCTTGGAGCAATGTCCAATCGGCGAATCCTCTCTTGTCTCTATGCTTGTCCCAGCGATCTTTAGACCTATCTGTAGGCCCCGCATCCCTACTACAAACCACCTTAATGTATTGAGTCATATCAATACCTGGGTTTTTGTAGTAATTTACTTTACCAGTGTTATCTACAATTGCAAATATAGCTCCATTGTAGTAATTGATAGCTTGACTATACTGATTATCGAAAGTATCGGCTTCCGACATAGGAAGTCTTAAATTAACTCCAGACGACATCTTACTAGTTGTATGACTATTTAAACGGTCTATATTAGCTTTTTGTAAAGTCTTATTTGAAACTACTGCTAATTTACCGTCCGCTAAAGTATTGAAATCTCTAGTCTTACTAATGGAAGCTAAGTCAACTCCAGTAAGATGCTTCAATATTTCCTGATCTGATTTCTTCATCAAAACTTCTTCTACTTTACCTTCTTTTTCTTGTAATGAAACTTTAGATTTAAGTTCATTATTTACTGAGGTAAGTAGTTTAGTTTTAAGTTTGGCTAAATCATCTGCTAAAATCTTATCAAGACTTTTATTAATAACTTCAGGTTTTATCTTAGATTTCATCTCAGCGAAAAGCTTAGTTACTTTGTCTAAATTTTTAACAGTGATTTTTAGAGACATAATTATCTACCATTTTCTTTATGCCATTTTTTATGACAATCCTCGCATAAAGTTGAGCCATTAGATAAATCATAAAAATAAGAATTAGTTAAGTCTTCACGAGTAAGTTCTTTTAGTAGTTTATTAACTTTTATAGAATATTCCCAAATAAGAGTTTTCAAAGTCTTAATATGATGAGAATGCAGTTTTTCTGTATTATTACAAGAAGTACATTTGTTTCCATCTCTATTTAAAACTTCTTTTCTCCAATTATAATATTCAGACAAATCTCTGAAACGATTATAAATATCCTTAATTCCACCTTTCCAGGCAGGATTAAGAGAACCAATTTGATTATAACATTTATGCGATTTATAATCTGTACATTTTCTTTTAGCGATATTCTTTAAAAATTTACTTATAGTACAATCTGAACAATTATATATTTTGGCTATTTCTTCTAAAGTTCTTCCACTAGTATATAAATTTTCTAGTTCTTCTATATTTAAAGAAATTTTATTATTCTCATTTATAGGTTTTAGAATTTTGTGAGCATGATTTCTTAGATGTTTTAATAGTTCTGGATTATTTTGCACCATCAATTTTCTATTAGCACTTAATCCTAATCTATTGGCTTTTTTACTAATTTGAGAAGATTTTTTATTGAGTTTATTAGCACAATATTTTGCTCCATGAGAAGTATAATGTAGTTTAATAAAATTAATATCATCTTCGGAAAACAGCATCCTAACCTCTTCCCATCGGGATTCCATTTAGTACACCACGTCGCTTCTCAACAGCTAAAATCCTTTCACATTCATTCCTCCAGAATAATATATTTTGATCGCTAACTGCTGATCCGTCTTCTCCCCTACCCGCAAGAAGTATAGTATACACCGTATAGTAAATGCAAAATAATCTATTATTACTAGTATTGCCTCTAATTTGATTAAGATTTAGTTCTTCTCTTAATCTGGCAGAAGCATCTCTTAGATGATCCTCAATAAGCATATTTCTTGTAGTGAGATCTTTTCTATAAGCTTCAGGTAAATAAGTGTCTATATTAAATTTTTTGAGACGTACATCATCAACTGTTGCATACATTGGGCTTAATGTGCCTATCATACCTGCCGCAGGAACTATAGTAAAAAACTCATCTCCGAAATTAAAAGACTGACTTCCTAATATTCCTTGGTAACTAGCGATATAATTATCTAAAGGAACCATGCTTGCTGGAATATCCCAAACAAATTGATATTCGAAGTCTTGTCCTGATACTAAAGTTCCATTAATAGTTGCATAAACCTCGGGAACTGGGGTATTGCCGCTATTCAAAAATGCTGGTTGTAGTACCTTCATTTGCGGTACGGTTGCCGTATCTACTTGAATAGGTCTACCTTCATTAGTAAATATAATTTTAAATGTGGCAGTAGTTCCTCGCACAAAGATATAACTATCCTTAGGTTCAGTTCTTGTACCAGCTACGCTTGATATAACTCTAGACATAATTATTCCTTTTTGGATTTATCATTTTCCGATCCTAATTTCTTTAAGATCATGGCAAACACATCGTCCCCAACAATTACATTAGAGTTCTCAAGTACAGACTTGAACTCTACCATACCTATAACGCCAGCAACTATTTTTGACACTGGAATAGATCCACCCAAAATGTAAGTTTCTAGTAGAAATCCACCAACTACAGACATCTGATATGCGAACATTTTTGAGATCGTTCTACGCATAACTGCCGAACTTATCTTTTCTCCCCGTTTGTGGGCTGCCCATATTCCTGTGATTAAATCAGCCAGAATTAAAAACCCCACGGTAATCATTACCATCTTTATTGGGGCTAAGGCAGCTCCTATAGCTATCAAAGTTTTGAGCAAAAATTCTTTCATTTTAAGTCCTTAATAATATGAAATATACTCCTAATGTTAAAATTATGTTTACTAAAACAAGAATATATAATTTTTGTTGTAGAAATGACTGTCTATTATTGTTATTATGTTTAGCCATATAATTATAGCTTTTCTTTTAATTGTATATATACTCTATAAGGAGTAATCATATCTAAATTCTCTAATGTGGGATCAATTATTTTAGCTAATTCTGTGCAAAGAAACTGATCTTTTTTCCCAAATAAATTATCTTTTGGAATGGGAACATTAAATAATCTATACAAAATACCTCGCCATAAGAAATAAAATAAACCTCCAAAATCATACCAACGGCTATCATATTGTGGTATTTTTAAGTAAATTTCTTCTTCTTGTTCTAAAGTATATTTATAATCTAATATAAAAATTATTTCATTATCTCTAATAAAAGTACTATACCAATCTGGATGTGTGCCATATAAATTGCTGTGGAATACGATTTTATTATCAAATACAATTGCTACATGTGATACAGGTTCTTTAGACAAAAATCTTATGATTTTACTTAAAAAGCTACTACTTCTCGTAAAAATTACTTGTATCATACTTATGCCTTAAATAATTCAAAAACAAAATGTAATTTGTGTTTAAATCCTGCTAAATGCCTAAAAATCAATCTTAATTTTGTGGTGTGGTATGTGGCGCTGTAGGCCATATATTTAGGGACTCTCCCATCAACATTTATTCCGTCTTCTAAACCTATATATGCTAAATCTACATTAGTTACAAATGGCTTACTTCCTCCGTAGGCTTCAGAAACATCAGGAACTCCCACGATCCACATATGGACATCTTGGGTTGGTAGAGATTTTTGTTTTAGTGAGCCTCCTATTAACTCGATATCGTGTGTGGGCTCCCAATCAACAACAGTTTTTATGCAATTTGTATCTAAGAAAGTTTGGTTGAGATCATCTCCAGTTATTTCTACTTCAGTACCACTAACATCTTTATAGAACTTTATAGTTGAGAAATTATATTCAGTATTATCTGCTTTTTTAGAGTACAAACTACTTAATTTACTAGTTTCAAATTCCAATCCGTGTGCTTGATAATGCCAGCCAGTTGTAGTAATTTTAGTTCTGTTTAGAGTAGAGCCGTCACTATCACGAGGATCTAATCTTTTATTGCCTAATGCTTTAAAATTATTAACAAAATCATTCAGATCTGTTGTATCAGACGGGCTTTTTAACAATTCGCACTCTAATTGGAATCCTCCATCTATCGCTAATAAATAATATTTGTCAGTAAATTCTACCCATTGTATCGATAAGGTTCTTGCGTTCACAAATGATTTTAAATCTGACCATTGAACTTTCATATTACGTCTCTTTAGTTAGGGTGACAATTCCTGCCTGAAATTTCTTAGCTGGACTTCCAGAAATTCTTTTCAATTTAATGGCAATAGAAGAATTATACCGAGTGGCAGTATTTAATGGACTTGCCCAAACAAAGTTTCCATTAGATTTAAAATAAAATCCTAGCGTATTGATTAGCGCATCATAGTCAGTTCCTGACACATTGTATATGGACGTAGAAATAAAATCATTTGATACTGTCCCATTTGCGCCAAAAACATCTTCTCCGTCAATCACTAATCGTATAAGCCAATCAGCATTAAATTCTAAGTTAATAAAGAAAGATATCATAGAACCAGATCCACTATACGAGAATATATCAACCCATGCAGAATCTGTAATTGATGTGCCCCTAGCTATTCCACCGTTAGCAACACTTATATCCAAATGTCTTAATTTATTAGGATATTGGCTTAGGGCTCCTGTAGAGATGCTAGATATAGTAGTGGCGGTCTTTAATTTATCCCCCTCATTTCCTATGAGAGTCCTATTTGTTCCTCCAGTAATTCTATTATTGGGCTTATTGCAATTTGTCTGATAATTATCCTCAAAATCAATTTGATCATTATTTCTAGGATTATCTTTTTTAACAATACATAGAACAACAAAACCGCCATCAATAGCACAAAGTTCATAAATATCGGAATCATCATTTACATATTGTATTGATAAATTTCTATCTATAACATATTGTTTGAAATTGGTCCAATTGGTTTGTTTTGTAACACTCATAACAAATATTCTCTGATTTTAGCATCCCAGACAAATTTAGCCGTACCTCCAGAAGTGGAGGCGACTAATGTCAATGTTTCAGATGTTCCGTCTATTTTTCTGCCAATAAAAGCTTCTTGATCATTTAAAAAAACACTTTGGGATATTGTGGTAGATCCGCCAATATTAACATACCCATCCATAATTTCATCCCCTCCACTATAGGCGGTAGTAGATGTGTCTAATTGCCCAAAAACTCCCCCATTACTCCAAGATGCTCCAGTTAACGCTGCATTTTTCATAAACTTCCAATAAATTACTTTTGTTCCTGAAGTCATAATGATGTTCATTAGAACTGGAATTATCATTGATCTATTCGTGTTGGGATTTAGTCTAATTGACCAAACTGGAGTATCCGTTGTAATAGTTTTCTCATCTAAATCTGAAGATATATGAAAATGATCTAGTCCTGATTCTGGTTCGATTGATCCTTCATATAGAACACTCATACATGTTAATCTCAAAGAACTTGCTGCATTTCCTGATAGATTTTCAATCTCGGCTCTCATTGGTAGTGATGCAGTTGTTGCCCATACTGTAGATAATGTATTGCTTGCCTGAAATTTATGCACATATATCTTTTTATTGCCAATATAGCATCCCATAAATACTGGGCCAGAACCTAACCATAATAATTCAATAAAGAATATCGTTTGTCCGCTTAAATTAAATACTTCCCCACTTGGTCCTGTTCCGTCCAATTTGTCTGTATTCCAATTTGATTGCGTAACTACATCATTAACAGGACTTCCAGTAACATAACTTCGCCTGACAACATTAAAAGATGATCCGTTCAATTCAAAATACATCCCGTCTTTATCATCAAAATAGCCATAGCGTTTTCTTACTCCCGTTGTGGCCCCATTAAAATTTCCAGTAAACAAAATGCTTGTTCCTCTTCCGGGAAAATAAGGAAAATACCTAAATGTGGATCTAATAACTTTTGATCCAATTGTGGAAGTTGTATTCATTTCAATGGAGGCTTGATTTGTTACATCAGTGGTATTACCCCCAGAAGCAACTTGTTCATCAAATATAAGATCGCTAGCAGTTTTTCCTCTTTTATGAGAAAATTCGAAAAAGGTACGGTGCTCTGTGCTTCTAAGTCTACCTAATGGCGAATTTAGATCAGAATGATAAGTTACTTCTGCCTTGAGTCTGCCTTCGGCACTCAGAGATCTAGGTAGAGCTTCCATTTGGGCAGTATATATAGTACTGAGTCTTAAATAAGTTGTAGTGCTTGTCCCAAGATTTTTAACTTTGACCCTAACATATAAATGTGTTATTTGAAAAGTTCGGCTATCTCCAACATTCGCATAAATTGTATGCCCATCGGATATATCCCAATTTGTCCCATCTGGAGATTGTTGGAATTCTAAATAACAATCTTGATCTGATTTTAAAGAAATTTGGGCAGACGCAGAATATAAGATTTGTTCTGAAGTCCCAGTAAATGTTGCCCCAGACGCTAAGTTAGAAGTTGAACTATTGACAGAAGAATTAATAACTTGATTTGCAGCAATAGTATTAATAAATTTTTTACTATCGTATGTCTGAGTACCAACAGAATTTGTATTATCTCCTGATAATATCTCTATTCGCTTTGGATGAAGTCCTTTTATTACATCTGTTCCATCTGAAATAGATAGATCAACTGATCCGTCATTTACAATTATATCCCCAGAACCAATTTTTGTAATAATATTAGAAGATGCTGCCCACAGATTGTAATCCTGTGCAGGTATTGTGTACTGAGAAGAAGCATTTATAGTAATGCCTGTATCTGTTATTGCGATATTAGATATTGTATTATTCTTTAAAATTTTAGCCATAAATTAATTTGTCCCAGATAATTCTAATCCACATACAATATTTTTAGCTGAATTTGGAGAATCGGTTGCTAATCTTGTTGCAATTTGTTTATTTGTTGGTACGGACCAATTTACATTAAAAAATCCACCTTTTGCTGATGTGACTGTAACTGTTCCTAATGATGTTAAATTTACTTCGTTTCCATCGTGGTATAATACTTCCACTTTATAGGTAGTCGTATCTTCATTAGATACGAAAACTCTTTTTACAATAGCACTATTAATGTATACCCATCTACCTGAAATATTTGAGGGTACAGTTTCATTCTGTAAATATGCTCCAGCAACCACTGCTCCACTTCTTCCGAAAGAAAAACCTGGGCTAGCTGATGTAATAACTGACTGATTTACCTCTTCAATTGCGGCCTGAACATCGTCCGAAGTAAATCCATTTGTGCTATTATCAAATGGAACCCCTCTTGCTACAGGAACAAATTGATCTCTTGACATATTAAGCTCTCTCACAAATAATTACATCTATTGTCCCAGTATCTGCTAATATATATACTTTCTGTTTTTCTCCGACTTCATAACTTTCTTTAGCATCTTTAAAATGATCGAAACCATCTGCTAAAACTGTCGCTGCAGAAGGTACAGAGCCATCACTGAAATATACTTTCATCTTGCCCGTAGGCTGCATAGTAATAACTTGTCTTTCTGCCAAAGGATTTGCTCCGACTTTTACTTCAACTACTGTAGATGTTCCTACTGAAGTTAATTTTACTTGAGCTGAAGGTCCATCTAAAGCTTGATAAGACATAAATTATTCCTGTTCAGTTTGTTCTTTTGACTCTATAACTCTTTTAATTTCGAGAATATTAGCATCAATTTTAGGAAGTAGCTTTTGTTGCATATGCGAAAGTATTTTAAAATACTGTATTAATTCTGTAGTATTTAATTCAAACTTAGCATGTTTAGCAATCATATTAAGAAACTCTATAAATTTTTGCTTATCTTCTTCAGTAAGGGAATTTAGACTCATAACTTTCCTAAAAAAGAGGGACATCTAAATGCCCCTCGTGTTGTAGATTTTAAAAAATAATTAACTCAACTCAAGTGTTCTAATTGCGTGATTTAGTTTTGCGCTGACAAATTCTATGTCCACTGCTGCCCCAGCTCTAAGTTCTAGATAAGAGGACGGGGAGACTGGGAATCCATTAGCAGAAGTAACTCCAGAAGAACCGATATACATTTTTTGATTATCGTTATTATAAATCCATAAATATTTTCTATTAGAAAGAGGAGAAACGATAATATTCTGAGCCGTATCTGCAAGATCTAAAGTTTCTGCAGCATTTGCAATTGCTGTAACAGATAGAGCGGCATCATTTACTACCCAGGGGGAAGTACTCTGAGTTACTGCCAATGTTCCGTCAACTGTAATACTTCCACCACCATCGTCAATTGACAATGTGGCTCCGTTATCATCAACAGAAATACTAGATCCGCCATCACCAATTACCCATGGAGAAGTACCTTGGTAAGCAGTAACACTATCCGTTGCAAAAGCCAAATCTCTAATGTCTAAATTCACTGCATCTACAGTTAGAGATCCACCATTGTCCGTAATATTGATTGAACCATCTGTATTAACTGCTAGAAAATCTGTCCCATCTCCGACTTTAACAGAATCATCTGCATGGCTTAAGTCAACCTCTACATTAATACCTTCAGCAACTCTGACATCTAAGGCTTTCTTGCCTCCAACATCTGTGTGAGTTAATAATGTTCCGTCGCTGGCTCTTAAATATGCTCCTACACTATCGGTATCTGCCATAGTTGTAGCACTTGAGGTGTCGAATATAAGTCTATCCTTCATGTTTACACTCCTTATAAAATGTAGTTAACTCCAACTGCGAATCTCTACAACTTCTCCAGCCTTGTTAGATTGGAAATATATTGAGAAACCAGTTACTTTCAGGTCGATCTCCTCGTGTTTATTCCCTGGAAAAGTAGTTATGTAATTTATTCCAGTTTGTCCCAAAATATATGATATTTGCAATTTTGCATTTCCTCTGCACTTCAGAAAGAATTTTCTAGTGTTGGCAGGAAATGTATAAAAATATTCAGTATCAGCTAAAATAGTTGTCACATTTGCTATATTTGGGGTTGTTAGTGGCGCTATGTTAATACTGCCATCAGAGTTTACAGCTAAGGTATCCGTACCATCGCTTATAGCTATATTATCGCCATCTGTAGCATTTACTTTTACATTTGCATCAATAGAGCCGTCGGTATTTATTTTTAACAGGGTACTAGTATTAGGGTCTCCTATTGCTGTAGAATCACCATCAAGATAGTCGATATCTACATTTATTGTTGCGCTTCCTATACTAACATTGGCATCTACGGCTAAACGTCGTACTCCATCCCCGTCTACAACTTCATCTATCGGCAAGCCTGATTTAGGTCCTACTAATGTATTACCTTGTGCGATGCCTCTAAGATTATGTTGAGTTCCTGCAGATCTATTACTTTTTGTACTCATAATTATACCGCTTCAAATAGTATTAATATTATAAGTATTATTGTTATCATAGATAAAATAATATCTATAGGTAAAGTGCTTATAGACTCCTTTTTCCCACCTTGTATAATCGTAAGTTTTGGAGTCTTCTTTTCCATTAGAATTTACCTTCTTTTTTCAACTTTTTTAATTTCGCAGCTATCTCTTCTTTAAAAGCATGTTTTTTTGATTTTTCTATAAATCTAGGAACTTCTATACCTAATTCTTGTAGTCTAGGTTCCTCAAGAATATGTTTTAAACAATAACCACTAGGACTTTGATCTAAAGCTTTTTCCTTACATAAGTTCTTATTACCCGATACTTCTGTTCTACAGCTACAATTTTTCTCTTCAATATGTTTAATTTCTGCCTCTGCTTTTTTGATTTTAGCATTAATCTCAACAATTTCTTTCTCTTTTACAAGTTCTGAGTCTAATTGTTTTAAATACTGAACATAGACATCAGCACCATAAACAAGTTTTACATCTAAGGGTCTTGTAATAAAAGATAATTTGCGTAGGAAAATTAAAGGAAATTCCACAGCCGCTCGAAGAACTGGAATCTTTTTTAAATCGATATAAGTCTTGCTATCTTTTTCAATTACTGCATAACCATTCCGAAATTTAATACCGTTCATAACATAATTAACTCCTCTGAGTGTATGTTTAAGAACGATGTACTTCCGATCTATACCAGAAGATTTAGTTAACCAAACTGACATTATTTCTCCCTTGGCTCTTCCAAAGTTAATATTTTAGAAAAAAGAAGAGGGAGCCAAAAATGACTCCCTCTCGAATACAACTAACTATTAGTTGCCAAGACCTAGTACATCTTTCATCCGAGCAAGGCTCAAACGATTGTAAAGGTCGAAACCGCAGTACCATTTCATACGATACTGATAAGCATTTTCGTTTTCACGAGGACCAACATACTCAAGTTTTAAACCTGCGTTGTTAGATGAAGTGAAACCTACGATACCTTTTAATTCTCCCCAAGCTCCACAATAAACGCTGGAACCATCGATGCGTTCGGACACCATTGCAGAAGTAACGCCAGTAAAGTTACCGCCGTTAAGAGCAACACGACTATGAACCATGTTTGATTCTGGATCAAAGAATGTGCCAGAAACAGTAACATCTAGAGTTCCAGTAGTATTTGTAACAACTGGAAAGCGATACATAATATTGTCGAGACCACGAATCAAAAGATGCTTCGCATTACCTGAACCCACAGTAAGTGCTGGGTCTGCAGAAAGAACTATAGTGTCTGCATCAGTAATAGAAGAAACTGAAAGAGTTACTGAGTTAACAGGATCTGATTTAGAAATAAAGTCATTTCTAAAAACAGGGATATCCTGATACATCAACTGGGGCTTAGAAGAACCAAGACCTTGTTGCTGAATCATATAAGCATCAGTGCCGCCGCCAGTGTTACGTAATAGTGTCCTAAGAGTACGAATTTCACGAGAATTCATCATCATGAAATCAATCTTTGCACCAGTAACACGATCAACCATAGCATCGAGATCTTCAAGAGTGCAAACTCGGCCAGGTAAACCAAGACGGGCAGAAGAAGGATCATCCTCAATTAAAGCCTCAGTTTGTGTTGGGCTACCAGCATTATAAAATGGGTGGTTAACATCATCGACATTACCTGATTCTGCATCAAGAATAGACTTCATTCCATTGAATCGATCAGCAATACCGATAGGGCCGTTGTTTGCCTGAGTGAGTGCGCCACTCAAACGTTTAGCATTAACAACTGCATTCATATAGATACGAGCAATTTGTTTAGCTTTTGCAGAGATCTGCACTTGTAGTTGATCGTTAGTCTCAGAAAACTGATCTTCGATCTGACCATCGATAATAATATCAGCGATAATAGCTGAAAGATTAACATTTACTGGATCAAAAGATGCTCCATCTTGGTATTTTGCCTGATTAAGGTTGCTACCAGGCTGAGCAAAATCAGCTTTAGCAAGTCGCTTCTCACGAGTAAAAGTATATGCAAGACCTTCGAAAACTACGAAGGGAAGGTGCTTAAACCACTCGTCAACAGTGATAATATCAGCTACAATGCCTTCTACTAACAAATTGTTAGATAGTGTGGCAGCATCTGAAAGAGTAATTACTTGAGCCATTTAAAAATTTCTCCTTTTATTTTGTTCTGAAAACATTATTAGGAGTGCCTGATTTAATCTGCTTAAGAGCTTCGCCAATTTTTTGGGAAGAGTTCATACCCACCCTACGTTGGCGTTCAGCTTCTTCAAGTCGTTCCTTGCTTGCTCGTGCCCCATCATGCGCATTAGGTACGCTGTGATTAACGATAACAGTTTTATCGTCAAACATACCTTTAAGTTTTGCCTCTGATAATGCAACTAGAGCCTCTCTGGAATCTCCAGCACCCTTAACTAATAATTTAGCATAGTCCTGAAATTTAACAGGAATTTTTGAAAGTTCTTCATCAACTTTTGATCGATAAACTTGAGCTTCAGCTTCTCGCTCTGCTCTATATTGACGAACAACACTTTCTTGCTCAGAAAGTTTCCGTGACCATTCTTGTTCTTTAGCCTCTATAGTTGATTGCATTTCTGCAAGTCGTGTTTCTCTATGTGCTAATTTTTCTGAAAGATCTCGTTTTTTATCTTCTTGTTCGGCTTTAATTCTATCCAGTTCTTGCTTCGCCAATCTGAGAGCCTCTACCTCTCGTTTTTGTTGTTCAAGGCGAGCGTCTGACTCTAAACTAAGTTTTTCTACCTCTTGTTGATATTTTAGACGATAAGCTTTATTTTCTTCACGAAGTTTTTTAACTTCTTTTAAAGCACTATCTGTTGTCCAGTCTGTGTTTTGTCCTCCAGTAGGCTCTTCCGTACCAGAAGCTGATTTTTGGGAATGACCCGATTCAGCACTAGAAGCCCCAAGTTTTTCGGCGACTTGAGGCTCTTTACCACCGATCTTAGCAAGTAAATCGTCACCTCGTCCATGTTCTTGGATTGCGGTATTGGCGCTTGCTGAGACTGGTTGTGGTTCCGATGCTTTACCAGCCCCTTCTACTGAATTTGATTTTTTCCCTAATGTGTTTAACAAATCTGACATTTTTTCTCCTAACTAGCTCTTCTAGATAGATTATGAGTAACCTTCGTCCAGCAAATCTGGATTTATAATATTACTCGTGGTTTTTAATGCTTTACTTAAACCCTCTTTCATCATTTTCTGCTGATAAGGATTTTCATATTTAGACTCAGCTATTTTTATAGTTGGTCTTACTGTAATTTCTTTAACAGTACCTGGATCAAAAGCAGTAACGATAGGACTTGTTATAATAAACGGAGTCTTATCTTTTAGTGCCGCAACCCAAATATCTGTTAAAATTTTCCACCGTTCATATGACTCATCATACTTATCTGTGGTTAGAATAGAAATAGGTTCATCAGTATATTTGACAATCCATACTTCATATATCTGTTTTTTCTCCTCTTTTTGATGCATTACTTCTCCTCAGTTGAAGGCTTTTTCTTCTTCCTAGGATCAGAATTTTTTCCTGGTTGCTTAGAACTTTCTTCAGAATGTTTAGCCCTATTATCAATTTTAGGTGCTGGAACATCATCTAGTCCATCTTGTTCTGGCGGTACGCCTTCAGGTCCAAGTCCATTTTCCTGCATGGTTAAGCCAGTCTGCACTTGCAATTCAGTATCAAATTCTGCCTTTTCTTGTCTATCCTTCCTACGTTTTTTAATTAGATTTTTAATTTCAATCTCACTCATATGTGGATAAAGTTTCCCGATAATATGAGAATCTTCTGTGTCCAAAAGTTTTGATTCCATTAAAAGATCTTCTTTTTTCGTTTTTGGATCTACTGAAAAATCTGGAGTTTTGTATGTTATTTCTAATCGTGCATCTTCTGAGAACTTTTTATCGCCACCTTTATTGTGGTGAGTATTCCAAAGCTTTTTGATTATACCAAAAAGTTGTTGTTCTCTCTCTTTGAAAATTCTTGATCGGCGAACATTATCTTCAATAACGCCCATCTTTTCCATCATTGTAGCAAAACCAGAACTTGGTAATTGCTGTTCATACTTAGCTCTTAGTCCGTGAGTAATTCTTACCATATCTGTAATGGAGTGAATTGTTCTGACTAAACCAGTAATGTCTGCTGATGGGTGTGCAAATTTAAAATCTCCTTTTTCACCTACAGCAACTGCTGTATCAGGTCCTAGACTCATACCTAACATATTAGCATCAGCATTCCCATCTTTGAAAATGCCAAATCCTGAATCAAATGTTCTATACTGACCTGAAGCCCCTATACCGCTTACTCCACCCAATCCTCCAAATCGTGATTGAGCTGCTCCACCCTTAAGTTGATTATAATCATCAACTGGTCTTCCTTGTCGTATTGAAGTCGGTCGTTCAACTCCCTTAACAACAGGAACTCCAAAAGATTGGAATTTAGCAATATGATTTAGATCTGTAATTCTCATATTTAATGCATGATTAGCATAAATAAGAGGTTCGTTTATGGGCAGAAAATAGTAATGGGCAGGATCGCTATTGAAAAATGGCACTGCAGGTATAATTCCGTAAGGATTATCTACTTTATAACCATTATTTTTATCGTCAGTTATAACATGAGTATTCGGGCTCCAGTAAATTCTGTTGACCTTACCAATGTCGTTAATACTTCCTACTTCATTGTAATGGAATCCAGCTTTTGCTCTGGCATCAGCAACTCCATAGCTAGAAGGACTAGGAATTGTGGCTGCTACGCCACCACCAGCCATCATACCACTCTCATGTTGCCATCCACCAAATTTTGTACCAAAACCAATTAAAAGTTCTGTAATGTAATAAGGTGAAGCACCATGACGTATATCATAAACACCACCATGCATGACATCTAGCTGTACTTTACCGCCTGCATTTTCTTTTACTAATTGTCCACTTTCAGGATCTACAAAACTCACTTTAACTAATACAGTTCCTAGTAATCTAGTCCATCTGTCTAGTTTATCCATTATCATAAGATAACGAGAGTCGTTTTGAATTTGTTTCCAAAGTTCTTGATCATTTTTAAGAAGTTTACCTGATTCATCAACTACTTGATAAATTGGTGCTTCTTGATATAAAATAGAAACTTCATCTATGATTTCTTTTGTAAGATTCATAGGAAGGATCTGCTGTTTTTCTGGATTACGAAATTGTCTAACTAAATCAAGCCACACAAATTCGTCTTGACGACCTTCATAAAAAGCTAGTGCAATTTCTGTTATCCATTGTCGATAATAAATATCTTCGTAAAGATACACGCCAACAGAACTTAATCCACCTAATCGACTAATAGGATGATTGGCGATGCCTAGATTAAAAGAAATAACTACCTCCTTTATCCTCTAGATAATAGGTGACTAGCTCTTCTAGTCAATTAAAAATTTATAAAATTCTAAACCTCAGATTCCCCAATACAACCACCTTTTGGTAGTTCATGTTTAGAACCTTCATTAACACCTTTTACTCCTTCTGGAGCATCCTTAGTAGGAAGTGCTTTCTTTTTGTGTGAAGGTGCCATTGACTGCATACCTTCTTCTTTAGGGAAAGAAGGCTCAGCGTGTTTCATAGAAGGCTTTGTTTTTGGCGCTTCTTTTACAATTTTACTTTCATCCATACTATAAGATCCCGGACGAGGAGCTTTCATACCTTTATGTTTATAAGCTTTCATTCTTTCTCCTTATTTCTTTTTACCTTTGTGTAACATTTCTCTATCGAATGCTGCAGTTGGTTTTAATCCTTCGGAAGGTACTTCCAAAAATCCCGAACTTGGATTTTGTTCCTTGGCCGCTTTAAACCAGTTAACAGTAGCCTCTTTAATATTCATTGGTTTTTTTCCGTCCAATAAATTCCTATTAGCTCCTTCTGGAGGACCGACTTCTTTCATCTTGTGATTCTGAACCATATCTCCGAACATCGAAGTTCCAATATTTTTCTGATTCTGTTTCTTCATTATACTAATCCTCTTTCACTTAGCCATCTATTAGCGTACTCATTAATTTTAACGAGTCGTTCTAAAGAATTTAAGTTCTTATAATCATCATTGTAATTAGCCCCAGAAAATTCTATATAAATAGCTGCATACAAAGCGTTAATAATTTCGTCTTTGCGAGCTTTTTGGCTGAGTTTTGCTTTATCTATACAGAATAATTTATTTTTTCTACAGATAATAGTCTCCATTATCGTGCTACCATGTGTGCTCTTCCGGCACCGCCAGTACGAGTAACTTTAATTACCCTAGCTAAATGAGTACTATAAGTAAGTGGGACGCCTGCAGTAAAAGCAGTTGATCCATAAAAAGTTATACCATTTATAGAAAATTCAACCGTACCAGCTAAGGTCCCATCTGACTGAATAGTGACTTTTTCGGCCACTGAGCTTAATGTAACGATATCAACAGTAGTAGTTGCATCTAAAGCTTCAGAAATTGCCAGATCTCCATTTAGTACGGGTTGCCTGACTCTTCTAGCTTGAATTTTTGTTACTGCCATTAGTTAACTCCCTTAACAACTGTGAAATGATTTCCTTTATCGTGGAATAAATGAACCATGAGATATCGTAAAGCATCTATAAGACCTTCATAACCTTCTGGTGACTCATCATAATCCTCTTTAAGAACTCCATTTTTACCTTTTTTGAATACTGCTGTACTTATAGCATAAATAGTATTTACGCAATTTCTAGTAATAAATAGTTTAGGTCTCTTTACTTGCTGTTTATTTTCATCAAATAAAGGACTTCCTTTATGATCGAATTGTGGAAAATTCATCCACAGTCTAATCATATTGGCTCCTGTTTCTCTATCTTGTTTAAGCCCTGTAGGTCGTCTACCTAATATAGATTCCAAATCGTCCCAACAAGTTCTACCGTTAAGTTGAACTTGGTCTCCCGATATATCAGCTACGATAGCTTCAAATTTTATATGACGCTTAACTCCTAGTTCAGCTACTTCATTCTTCCAAATCCTGATTGCTTGAGTTGTTAGCTCTTTTTGCTTGTCTAGAATTTGTTGTCCCTGCATGTAACTTGTTGTATGCGGAGTAAATTTCTCATCGAATATAACTACATCACCATATTTATTTACTTGAGCAAAAATAGTACTTGCGGGCTTTGCAAAGTTATGATCGCAAGCAGCGTATACTGGCCCTTCATCAGGATGCCAAATATAATCTATTACATGTGGAAATGGGCTGTTATCGGTTGGGTCTACCAAAAAACCAGGAAAACAACTATCAGAAACAGCTTCAAAATCTGCAAGATATTCTTGTTTGAATTTAAGAAGTTTACCAGATAGCGCCGCACGTCGATAAGCAGAGTCGATCTCTTCTTTAGAAGTTTGAGCATTGGATGCTAATAAAGGATTATCATAACTACTTTTTTGAAAAGAACTCCAATCTTGCATATCATTAGATACGCCAGCTTCTTCATCAAAACTAATAGCTATTTTACCTTCTCTTTGTTTTCTACCAGTTTGACCATATAGGAATAATTTGTAAAAACCGTTCTTACCACGAGGAGTGCTAATAAAAATAGCACTGCCAGATTTATCCATAAGAGTCGGTTGCAACATCTGCATCCAAATATCCTCTAAGGATTGGTTTAGTGCGGCCTCATCAATAATAACTAGGTCATTAGCTTCTCCAGCTAACGAATCTGGATTTTCCATAGATTTGGCTTCAAGAACAGAACCCCAAGGAGTTTCTAAATAATAGTCTCCTTTTTGATTTCTAGCTCTTCCGCCTCCAGGTTTACCAGGACGAATAATCTTTAATTGAACAACAAGAATATGATAAAGTTCTCTAAATACTTTTTCACATAAACTGTAATCAGGGGCTACAATCCATACTCTACGATTCATCTGCATTAATACAGCGAGGGCTGTAAGTGAGGTCAGCAAAGTTTTACCCCAGCGTCTTCCGCAAGCTAAGACTTTAAATCTAGCTGGATCGGAAACTACGCTCAAATGTCCTGAATGTAAAGGTTGAATTAGTTTACCCTGAGTAGTTCTAATTTTATTTTTATATAAATATTCAGCTAATCCTTCTATATCCAGTTCATGAATTCTAAGAGGTTTACCTTCTGTATTATATTGAATCTCTGGCATACTTATCGCTCTTCTCAGAGTACCTATTCTTGCTTTTTCTTGCCGTGCAAAATATTATTAATCTCTCGGTACATATCTACAGATTTATTATCAACTTCCATCTTTTCTGAATAATCTCCAGAAAGGGTGAGCCATATTTTTGCTGCAACATCTGATCTATCTAATCCACGAGTTCGTAGAGACTCAATCATTTGTGCTCTTTTAGATGCAGTAAAAAGTCCTTCAGCTCTAACATATCCCCAAATAGCTTCATCCCATCCCTCTTTCTTAACCCACTCTCTTACAGATCTCATTGTAGGGATGCTATCTAAAAGTAGTTTTTTGAGTTCTAGCTCGTCCGCATATCTCTTCTCAATCTCGTTTTTGAGTTCTTCTACCATTTGCGTTAATGGCGGCAAACTCTCAGGATTAATAACTGTATGTCCTGCCATGACTTCTTGTAATAATTGTTGAGTTAAGGTCCACATGGAACCTTCTGGAGATAATTTCTTGATAGCTCTATACGCTTCTAACTGAGCAGTAGATTTAAGCCCGGCTTCTTCTTTATAAGCTCTTAGATGCTCTGCAGAGGCATTAAGCCTTTTATCTGGAGAATTTTTATCTTCTTTATCGCCCATATTTAACTCTCTTTATTATCAGATTCTATTTCATCTTGTTTCTTAACTTTTTTGAGAGGTTGTTTTTGAACAACATTCTCAATTTTTTGTGGTAACTCTACTATTAGTGAATCTGGGGAGCGATGAAAGCTAGTATTACATTTTTTATTCATACAACGTTTTGGCCTCAAGTCGGCCCACTCTTCTCTAATAGATGTAGTCCACCCACAATTTTTGCAAGTATACTTAATTTTTCCTACCATATTTTCTCCTCAAAATAAGATAGGATATATCATGGAATGTTATAGTAAAAGTTCCTAGTTTCCTTTTTTGTTAAATAAAACAATTAATAAGGTTGAATGAAACATTTGACTTACTTAGTGCATTCCTTCGTGAATATATCCTGTCTTTAAATTCTCTGGATTCATAAATATGGAGTTACCGTTTTTAAAATGAATTTGATAAAGTACTTTCAATCCTAAACGTGAGCATTCGGTCTTAACCAATGCGTACTGTTCTTTGGTAAGTACTTCGCCATCATCCATTGTTGTCGATATAATTTCATATTTACTGGTTTCAGCTAAAGCTGAAAAGAATCCGTTATCAAAATTATCTAAGTCTTCCAATAACTTAGAACTGTGCTCGTCTGTGAGTTTGTCTGGTTTCTTCTTATTTTTAAGTTTAGACATCAGGTTCCTCACATTAATATATTATATGTATATACTAAGTCAATGTTTTACCATATAAAATCTTTACACTTCTTGTAATTTTCTCTTCTGGGATTACTTTACCCATGTGTTTTAGCACATTTCTCGGTACTGATCTGATGGTTTTTGGCATTTTCCGACTTAACCAGACAGAATCTTGACCCCATTCGTAGCTACTACTTGCAACTTCTTCTGCCTGCATACTTTTTATGTCATAGTATGTACATTTACTATCTGTATGCACATCGATTATCCTAAATAATTGATTTTCCTTAGTTATTAAGTAATCCCCGACCTTAATTATCATATAGTACCTTTACGGCCTTTGTAGCCTTCTCATTAATTGGAGGGTTTACTTTAATCAGCAAACCTTCTCTAACTAATAGTTGTTCATGATTATTAGAGTTTCCTACAGAAACTAAACCACACACAAATGGATCATTTAGTACATTTGGATTCATATAAATAATTGTTTTCACTATATAAATAGCATTTCTGTACTTAACATAATCGCCTGGACTAAAGTTGCTACCTACCATATAACACCATCAATGATATAAGTCTGTTTTTGTCAGTTATCTCTTTAGCATCAACAAATGGGATATTTAAAGTATATAATTGCAAAATAGATCTAAAGATTGACGGGTTCAAGTCTTTAAGAGGAGTCGCTACAAAGCACTCAGGATAGTTATGTCTAGAATCATAAGTAATCCCTATGACTACATAGATGTCGTTGTGATATTCTATAAAGCGTATTTTCATATAAAGTATCTATTGTCCTGGTGAAATAGGTTGCAGGATAGCTATATATAATATATATGTATATACTAAGTCAACTTATTGTACAGCAATTTAACTGCTTTTATTGTGTTTTTTAGGTTAGAAGGCTCTATTTTTATTAGCATATTATCAAATAAAAACGGTAACTTAGTTACAAAATTAGCCCCAATACTTAAATTTTCAATGGCATAACAGGTTTTGCCCACATGAGCTATATAACCTACCCATATATCAACCTCTATTAGAGGAGATCCTACTTCTACCAGTACATAATCACCTTTTAGGAATTTATTAGCTTTGTCCATATAATAACTTTGTAACTTTACTTTCTGGAACATCAAGACCCTTCACCATCAGTGTCACTCCTAAATAATAAATTAAATACATCAGTATCTTCGTCCATAATAACCTCTATTTCATCTTCTGTTAAAGGAACTTTAAGTCCTTTTAAAGAAGGTAGATTAATAGGATCACACAGTAGTAATTTCCCAACTATATCAACAACTTCAAATACTTCACTGGTGCTTATACGTCTTACTATGCTATTTCTCTTTATTGCCATATAGAACAGTTCCTGTATCATCTTTAGTCATAAGGTGCATTTGTGAATTCGGTATTTCAAACTTTGTGCTTACTGGTTGTCCTACTATTATGCAAACAACTCCTTTTTCCGTAATATCTAAAACTAGGCAGGGATTCAAATACATGAAGTATTGATTTTTTGGTTTAATAACATCTCCCACCTGATAGTCAATCGCCATCGAGACCTCCCCGAATTACCACTGGTCCATTCGCTGAAGGAGGGCTTGTAGCTGCGCTACCTCGACCGAACAACATCTTAATGGCAGGACTGCAAGGTTCATAGTCTCTATTAAGCACACCACTCATAACCCAACACGAATTATCCAAACAACCATTAGTTAAATTTCTAAGTTTATAACAACCGTTTGAATAAAAAAGATCAGAAATGATCATAATCTCATATTCTGCTCCATGTTTGTGGCGAACTCTATCCCCTACTCTATACGGTAGTTTAGAACTTTTGGGTGCCATATAACAGCCTTCCTACAGTACTATCAGTTAAAGGTTCAAAACTATTACGAATAGTAGCATAGCTATACACACGATATGTGATTAGATATTCATCAAAAACAAAACCTGGCCTAAGCTTTTCCTGGAGTTCTCCTGCAACTACTTCGAATACCCAGTTTGTAGTACGATGCTTGTCTAAAAGTTTAACAGTGAAACCATGTTTTTTATGCCTAAGTAGCATACCAACATAATATTTACTAATCTTTCGGGCCATATAACAACCTTAAAGGTAACGAATCTGGAATAGATTGCCATAATTTACCAATATTTGCGAAATAAAGACTTTTAGCTACTAGATACAAGTCATAGGTGTCCATATATTTAATCTCTCCTGTAGCTTGATTTTTGTACGGCGACTTTTTTAACCAAGGATCTCCTAATAACTGATTATCTATTTCGTCAGATATAATACTATCAAAATTCAAAGAGCACCTCCATGCAATAGGTGTACCACAACTAAACAAACAAGTCAACAAGAAACCATTAAGGGGTAGGGGATTAAGGAAGTTTATTCTAATCAATAAAGAATAGTATATAATATATATATACTATACTTAGAATTTAAGAGCTTTTATAAGAAGCTCTTAAATTCTGTGTTATATTGCACTTTATAATATATATACATACAAGTGTATATGTATATACTAAGTCAACTTATTAAGCCTAAAATAAATTGCTTGCATTTTTAGGGTTACTATGCTAAAAATTAATAATGCTATTAAAAATCAAAGACTTAGTTTTAATAAAAATAAATAAGTCAAAATTAGACAAAAGAACAGTAGAAGCATTATCATGAAGAAATATATAGTTAACGGTTATGAATTACAGCAAGAAATACTTCTCTTTAAAGAAAGACCGTGCCGGGTTTTTATACCTCCAGTTATATTTCAAGAGGAAGTAAAATTGTACTGGGTACAGTTTCTAGACGACCAAGATGTTGAATTGGTTAAGGAAAAAGATCTTAAGCTAATTAAGAACGGAAAGCTTTTATATGGTAGATGTAAGATTTAAAGTAGGAGATATAATTCACATAACAAAGTATAATGATCCTAATGCTGAAATATATGATAAACAAGGAATAGTACTTATTAGTGACTACACTGGACCTTATGTAAATTCTACTAAAGGTATTTACATATTAGAAACATTAAGGGGAAATTTGACTTTTATTAACTATGGTGCTCAGTTTTTCGATAAATTACCTTATTTAGTATATATAGGCAATATATACGATAATCCTACTTTAAAGGTGTTATATGGTCAAATTCATAAAAAAGATTGATGTGAGAACTGGTAATATAGTTATGTTCCATCCTGCTATAAGATTATGTGATAAGCCTTATCCTTGTATTATTACTAATGGTATGATTAGAAGATATCCTACAGAAGATGTTAAATATCTAATAAATCCAGATATTTACCATAGTAAGATAGGTAAGATCCTTTTTAGAAGTGCGATACTATAAGTATGAAAATATTGAGTGATTATGAAAGACAAGAAATTCTCAAAAAAAGAGGTAAATCACCGGGAAATATCTTTTGGGAAAATTACTTAAATACACATAATAAAAGATTGGATAGAATAGGTGAATCTATTAAATTTTCTAGATATGGTATTCCTCCTAAAGATGGTTTATCTGTTTGTAATAAAACCTTGGCTCCCCCATATAAATCATACCCTAAACTAAAAGGTTTATCAGTATTTGAGATTGTTAATGGATTTGAAGTATATCCTATGGGTTATAGCGAAGATTTTTTTAAAAGACCTAGATTTCTTGGAGAAGGTATTATCTGTGGTTGGGGTACTGATGGTGAACCTTTAGTAACTGATTTTAGAATTTTTTAAAATTTTTAGATTCAATATAAGTGAGTTTAATCTGTGCCTGAGGTGGGCCCTTACAGATTACCTGCCAATGCCCTTTTAAAGGCCCTAGCAGGGCCGTGGCTGGGTTTGTTAAGACAAGTGGCTATCTAAGGGTTAACTAGGCCAAACTCTCGTTAAAGGGCTTATAATCGCTAATGGTCGTTTTTAATTTTTTTTTAAATTTTAGAACGGGTCTAGATCCCTCTGGAGGGGTATAAGGGGAGGTGATCACTTTCACCGTATCCCCTTCATGCAATTTCAATGCCAAATATTATATATGCAATTTTAATACCAAAGAAACATATAGTAATACAACTATTAACAATAAAAACCCTTGTATCATTGCAATACAAGGGCCAGTACAGAATTAGTACTGTATCATTCTGATACTGCAGGAGATACTGCACTATTCAGAAGATCTTCAATGAAAGTAACTTCTCCTTGTTTAGCTTCTAATCTATCCGTTACTGTCCTAACTTGAGAATTCAATAATTCCAATTGTTTAGATATCTGCGCCAGCTGTAATTGTTTCTGCTGTAATTTAATTTTCTGTAATTCAAAATTAGGTTTTCGCACAAGTACTCCTATGTTATAATTAATACTATGTATTGTTTAGAGACTAGGGCCTATATGGCCCCAGTATCATATTGATATTACTTAGGTTGGGCAGGTTGCTGGTTTCTGAGGGCATTCTTAGTTGCCCTTATATATCGAGCTACAGTTGCGAGTTCCTAAGAGCATTCTTAGTTGCTCTTATATATCGAGCTACAGTTTCGAACCTGATATGCTCAAAGCCACTGCATTGACTCACTGTGGTACGGACCAATTCAGCATAGTCATTGCATTCCTGATAACCTAGACTAAGTAGCCATATGGTGCCACGACTCTCAACATGAGAATTGATGATAGTCTTGACTCTAGTAGACACGAAGTCTGTTTTCTTAAATTGGAACATGTATTGTCTCCTTTGTTATGTAGTATAATACTACGGTTTATTTTAAAATTATTATTACTTTATAACCTAATAATTCTAGTTTAGCTATCTGTATATCATTTATGTAACTACTTTTTATTATGAGTACTTGTTTTTTCATGTTACACTACCTTGCATAAAATAGATAGAACGAAAATTAGACCTGTTGTACCCAGAAGTAGTACTATCACTTGGTCTACCGTTACTGTTTTCATGTTACGCTCCTTGTTGGTTGTTGATACTAATAACTAATGCATAGATGGTGCCATAGGTAACTATGTGATTACACTCCGGTCTCATAATAGGAAACTGTAGAACTTGTGTATACCATAATGATATATTTAATAATAACTAGTAATACTAGTAACTTAAGTATATGAAAAACTTATATACAATTGTTACAAGTTATACATATCGTTGTGATACATAACTACCTGCACGATCCGGATTATGTATCAAACAGAGATAGCACAAGTATTGCAGTATATTGCAATACTCATGCCTATATGTATTGTTAAGCAACTTTGTTCCAATTAGTATTGGCATACTTTTTGATGCCGTGATATACAAGCCCTATCTTTTTGTCAGTTCCTAAAGCTGCAATAAGGTCGTCGTTTGTGGCGTCGGTATAACCTTGGGCTTGTAATGCTTCCACAGAATCGAATACTTTGGAGTGATAATGCTTATTAATGTCGATCTGGGCGTCTTGTTTGCCGCCAAAACTATATATGACCTTAAAGTTTTTAGGCAATATTGCTATATAGTCCTCAAACAATTGTACCATTTTAGTGTACGCATAAAATTCAACATTAGGATTATTTTCGATAATCCTTATCCATGCTCTAGCATAGTCTTTGCTATAGAAGTCGCCAGAGTCGTGAATTCTTATAAGACATTTATTTCCTTTTGTCTTAGATTTCAAGTACTTAAGGTTAATCTCTGCGCTCATGATCTCTATGAAGTCTTTGTCTTGAGTCAATTGCAGTCTGTCTTCATAAGCTTTGATAACATTATTAAAATTATATGTTCCACTTTTAGCATAACATCCGCTTGCGCAACTACCAGCATTAGGGCAAGTCCTAAGTCCAGTTTTAGACTGAAATGCTGGAATGCCAAAGTTGTAGACATCTATGCCATTTTTAGAAGACTTCTTCATTTTACTGTTTTGTGTGAGTATATTCATTTTACACCTCTTGTTATACGTTTAGAGATTCTATATGTAGTTTTATAGCTTCGTAATCTTTGCCTAATGCTTTTTTGAGCTTGAAATAACCTTCTATGCAAAGGTCATAAGTCTTTTTTGCTTTAATTGAGTCTTGGTCATAGCCTAATTCGTCGCACCACGACTCAAAACTAGATTCATGGGATTGTGCATCTAAGAAGAGACAATCTAGCAAGTCTTCAATCTTAGGATTTTTAACATAGAGTACATTAGTCCATTCAAAGTCATTTACCGTTAGTCGTTTACTATAGGGCAAGACTGCTCTACAAGCTTTTATTTTGGCTTCCTTTGTTAGTTTAGTTAGGTCTACGCCGTTCCATAATGATCTAGAGTCGTTCTTATCGACTTTAGCCGCAAGATAACCTAGACCTTGAAAATAACTGAATTCCTGATCATTTACTAGTATAGCCCAATTGATTCGGTCATTTTGAATGCCTAATAATATAGGAGTGTATTTAATATTACTTAAGTCCATAGATCACCTCATAATAGTTAATTGTATTAATTTGGTACATAACATAAGTACCTGCAAGTATTACTGAAATTAAAAATAATGCCATTAGTAATTCATGTTTATATTGTTTTAGCATATTAGGCTACCTTTCCAGTTAATTGCATGTTAATATCAGTATTCTCGTCAGAAGCTAGTAGTCCATCCCATGTTATGTCATGATTAGTATTGCCCACGGGCAACATAAACCATGCTACAAGATCTAGTACTAGTCCTTTGTCATGATATACTGTTAAGCATGACTTGTTGATGAAATAGATTATAGCTTGTGTCCTATCCTTTGATACTATTACTTTGTCTATCATACGTACTCCTTGTTATGCTAACTTAATTGTTAGCTGTACTACTTGTAATTGCAATATAGGTGCTAGTATCACAATGAGAATACTGTGTAATTTCTTATAGTTACAAGTTGTATCGATATTGGAAATTGTAGAACTTATAGACATTATAAGCTGTATTACAATTTATTCAATAAGATCATATAGTTATATTGTGTAAAACTTATATACGAATTAGATAAGTTATACGCTTCATAATGAGAATAAATCCGGATTGTGCTTCAATGTGATACAAGCCCAATTCTTGCAACACTTGATCTTAGTATCATTTTGAGAATTCTAATAATTGGACCTTATCTTGCACCTAGTCCTTCTAGGGCGTGCTCGTTTGCCGCCACACTCTAAGAACTAGTACTAGTATTGCATATAGCAATAACCATACTAGTATCATTTTGAATGCCTCACTATGAGCTGGTATACTTATTGCTAGTGCAAGGTCTATGCCTGTCTCATAATGAATGTCTCATATTGAATGTATCGTATTGAATGTCTCATATCGGGAAATAGAAAGGTTAAATATGCCTAAAAGGACCTTTTTGCGTATACTTTTTTCCCTTTTACTTGTAGTAATAGCAATTTTACTACCATTTGGTGTAATAATTAGTTATAAAATAGCTACAAAATGTGGATTTACTAGTGATTCTAGCTATTTAACTGGTATTTCTAGATATTTTAGTAGTATTTTTAGTAAAAACAGTAGTAATAACAGCTACTTGGGTGAAAGTGTAGTTCTTT
>CAYIHQ010000001.1:0-129506 GCA_964362905.1 uncultured Ignavibacteriaceae bacterium | reverse complement strand
CGCCTCGATGTATCGCAATCCGAAATGACGACCCCGCCTAGTATGGAGTTCCCGGATCCAAGCGTTGCGCTCGGGTACGCCAGTGGTCGTGCCGTCGCGGAGGCCGCGTCGGCTGGCTGGGATGGTCATGGGGCAGTCGCGCCATCCCGAGGAGCGGTGTCCTACGCCTGGGCCTTGGTCAGGTCCTTGTCAAGGCTCGCCAGCGACGCGGACATCCAGATCGACCCTCAGGGGGAAGTCTTGCTCGAATGGGCGGCATCGCCGCGGTGGATCCTGACGGTTGCAATCAACGAGGCCGGACGGATCGCATACTCGGCGATGTTCGGCTCGGCCAGGATTCGGGGCGTGGAGAACTTCGATGGCAGCGTTCCGGTTGCTCTCTCGCATGCGATCGCTCGCATTCGTGACCACAAGGCGACACTTGCGTCTGCCGGTCGGTCGCCGGGAAACGCTGTGTAGGTTCCTCCTGTCGTCGGGCGACTACGCCAGGTCCGCCTCGATGTATCGCAATCCGAAATGACGACCCCGCCTAGTATGGAGTTCCCGGATCCAACCTTGTTGAAGACGGCTCTTAGTGCCGCGGTGCCCCTATGGATAGCTCGGCTAAGGCAGGAGTCGCTAGCTACTCTTCAGTCTCAGACGAGTGATCTGGCGCAGCTTGTGGCTGAGAAGGGAGATCGCCTCATGTTTCGCAGTAAGAAGGGTGAAACCGCAGATGTTTTCAATGCCTTAGCCAAAGGTATAGCTATTTGTGCTTTTGCACCCGGGGGCATTACCACATTTGGCTTGCACTTCGAGGCCCAACATCCTGATGGTGGAGTGAAAGAAGATGACGATTCGCCGCACACAACTGACTGAGCTGGATTGCAAGCTGTTGGAGATTCGTGAGAGGGACATTCGAGTGTTCTTCCCAGGCTGCGGCAAGACCACCTATCTGCTGAAGGAGTGGGAGGGTCTGCGCCAATGGGAGACCTCGATGCTGGGGGATACGATTCGGATACGTCTCGATCAAGAGCGCGCGCAGCAGTTCCTGGGGATTACTACTTGGACTAGCAAGGGGCGTGGGTGATGATCGAGGGATGGCACAAGAAGTACGATGTCCGACGAACCGATGGCACTGACGAACCAGGGGGCAGGCACTTCGGCTGTGTGCTCTTTGTGTTGGACCTGACGCATGACATGGCGGCGCGCAATGCGATGCGTCGATACGTGCAGCTTGTGGAGATGGAACGTCCCGCACTTGCGGCCGATATCGTTCAGATGCTTCGAGCGACGGAGAAGGAGACAACAGCGTGAAGGTTCTGGTCTTCAGCGATCTGCATTTCTTTCACACGCGCTCTAGTTATCTGCTAGAGACTTGTCGCTGGATCGCGGATGAAATCGAACGCACGACGCCAGACTTGGTGGTCTTTGGCGGGGATGCCAACCACACGCATGACTACATCGACATCGAAACGCTGGAGGCGCTAACACGAGGATTCAGTGAGATCATCAGCAGGCTTCCAGAGTGTGCAGATTTCGTGGTGATTCCTGGAAATCACGATCAGGCATCGAGCGACGGGAAGCAGACGGTTCTCAGTATTTTTCGGGGGCACACACGGGTTTCTGTCATGGACACCCCATCGTGCTCATCTTGCGGACGTTTTGTCTTCGCTCCCTACCCCCCTACGGCCCCAAAGCAATTGGAGGACTACACCTCTGCGCTACAGGTTGCTTGTCTGAGAGCGCGCGAGAAATGCAGTGATCTTCCTATCCTGATCTCCCACTGGGAGCTGAAGGATGTGCCCTACAAACCTGGGGATACCCCTCGTGGTACCCGCGGTCGGATTGCAGAGGGCTTCAAGCTGGTGGTGAACGGACACTATCATCACCCTGTCTATTATCCCTCTCTAAACGGCTGCCCTGTTCTTTTGGTGGGGAGCCCCTGCTATCACAACTACTCGGATAGCATTGTGGAGGAGCCCCGAGGAGTGCTGCTGCTCGCGGACACGGAGGACGTGGGAACGAGTAGAGTAGCGTGTCCAGGCTGGTGGTATGGTAGACTGGAGAACCCGCATGGTCCTATCTATCACACTGTGAAGGCCGAGGATTTGCCTTCGTTTGGTGCAGCTAGTGCTACATCCCTGAGCAAACGCCTCAAGCTACGTGTTGTTGTCTCCTCGGTAGAAGCCTATGAGGAGCTACGCCCCAAGCTGGCTGCACTTCAAGATGCGGTGGAGTCCCTAAGGGTCTCCGGAGTTCCCTCGGCTACCTCGTCCTCTTCCTCTATGCCTATGGCTACTCCAGGGTTCGATGTTCGTGCGACTGTCGAATCCTACGTAGCAGATTACGCAAATCCGTGCTTGCCCCGTGAAGTGCTTCTCGATTTGGGATTGAAACTGATTGAGGAGTCTGGAGCTTGAAAATGCCGCAACTTGCACCTATTGGTAGTGTCTCTGCAACGCCTATCTCTCCTGCTGCATCTCCTGAGGTTCCGAAGTGGCCCGCAGCGTTTTCCAAGGCTGGTCCTATCAGGAGCGGGCCTACGGGAACTCTCAGTGATCCCTGCGTACTGCGTGTGTCTGGAGTGTGGCACATGTGGTACTCTCGCACTCGTGGAAAAATCCAATCCATCGAGCACATGACTTCTCTGCGTGCAGAGGACGGCTGGCTGGCGATGGCTACAGAGATTGTGCTCTCCGGTAGCGCTGGATCGGATCCGACAGGGAGGTCACAGCATTGGGAGACCCCTAGTGTTCTTGTGCTACCCGATGCGCGTGTACTACTCCTGGCTCTGCGTTGGCCCGGCCCGTGCCCTGCTGGTCTGGGTCGTATGGATTCAATAGTGGAGTTCCTTGGGGATTCTCCTTCTGGTCCCTTCGTCTATCAGGGGGTTGCGCGCACTGCGGAGTATCCGTGGGAGGGCTACTATTCGCAGGATGTAGAGGGCCAGATGCGCCTCCGTGGGGGGCCGATGGAGCCCGCGCTGTTCACTTATGGCACCGAGGTACGAGCGCTCTACGCTGGGCAGTCTGTATGGTACGGTGACTCCGGCAGCAGCTCACCGGGAGCATGGGGATTCCGTGTGGGCTTGATGAAGCGGGTTGGGGCAGGTCTTTGGCAAGGAGTCTCCGCCAAGCCGGTGATTCCACGGGGAGCCGCAGGCTCGTGGGATTCCCAGATCGTGTCCCACGTCCACGCGACTCCCCATCCGGTAGCGGGCACGCTCATCGCTTACGCCGGGGGCTCCGGAAGTACCCCCAGTGGTCTGGGTCTGGCCTGGACTGGTGATGGTGGGGTCACCGTTGTCAAGTACCCTGGAAATCCCATCCTGACCCGGGGGTCTGGAACTGGGGGGTGGGATAGTGTGGAGATCGGTGGCCCGAGTATTCTGTGGGATGCGGAGTCCAAGCTCTGGGTGCTCCACTATCATGGTGGGCTGTCTGGGGACTTCTCGCAGATGCAGATAGGTGTGGCGAACGCATCTGCTGGCACCGTTCCGATTTTCTGAAGTGCAATGAGGTTTCTGTCGCTGCACGCTAAGAACTTTCTTAGCGTAGGGGACGCTTTTTACTCTCTTGAAGACCAGGGACTTGTGCTGGTCAACGGGGACAATCGGGATGTAGATTGTGCGAGCAGCAATGGGGCTGGCAAGTCCAACCTGTTTACGGAGGCTTTGACCTGGTGCCTCTTTGGGGTGACTACAAAGGGCTTGTTTGCCGATGGAGTACTCCCACAACCAGATGGTCGTGAGTGCTCTGTTTGCACGCAGCTCTCTGCGGAGGGTAAGCAGCTTGCTGTTACGCGGTACAGAAAGCACTCAGAGGGTCGCAGCAGCCTGTCAATTTTGGTAGATGGACAGGATGTGTCCCGTACCACTGTGGCCGCAACGGAGAAGCTGTTGGGCCAGATTCTTGGTGTGGACAGGCAGACATTTCTCTACACCACGGTGCTGGGCCAGGGGCTGCTCTACCGTTTCAGCCAGCTCACGGACCAAACTCGTAAGGAGGTCTTGGAGTCCATAGCGCGTCTGGAAGTTTTTGAGCACGCGCGTAAGGCTGCACGCAAGGCTCTTCAGGAGCTGAAGATGGTGCAGGAGGGCCAGGGCGGGCGCTTCCAGGAAGTGATGCGTCAGCTCAATGACTTGGAGCCCCGGTTGGTCTGTGCGCGGAGCGAGGCCGCGCAGGCACAGGCGAAGCGCGCGAGCCTCGTGGAGGCTACGAAGAGCAAGCGCCAATCCATGGATGCGCAGATTTTGCGTGTCCAAGCTGATAGCGCGAGCAAGAGGCAACAGCATGTGGAGCTAACGCAGGTGCATGCACGTCTGCTCGATGTGGCTGATAAGGCTGTTGCTACGCTGAAGCAGCATGAGGCTACCTATGCTTCTGCGTGTGGAATGGTACATGCCGCGGATCAGGCTCTGGCCAATCTGACGCACGTTTCTGGTGGACGTTGCTACGTGTGCAATTCCTCACTCGACGAAGCTGCTTTGGTGGCACTCCGTGATGAGCGCACACGATCTCGTGAGGTGGCCGACCGGGGTGCGCGCGAGAAGGGGGCTATACGACTATCCGCGGAGACCACTGCGGACCGGGCGCGGCAAGCGGCTACAACCTATAGATCACGCATTGATGTGCTTGGGAAGGAGCTTACGTTGCTCACCCGGGAGGAGCAAACTCTTACCACTTCTAGAGGTAATGTCGAGCAGTATCTGCAATCGTTAGCAGAGCCTACCCCGGATGACCGGGTTGTCGAGGAGCTGGCGGCGACACAAACAGCACTCCAGAAGCAGAAGGCTGCGTTGGGGGGTGACCTGGTGGCTACACAGAAGCAGGTGCAGGCCATGGAGTTCTGGGTCACGGGTTTTCAGGACATTCGCGCCAAAGTGTTGGGGGCTAGCTTGTCCTACCTCAATGCTCGGATTCATCACTATTGTGAGGTGCTTACTGAGGGCGAGATCACTGCGCAGCTACTTCAGGACGAGAGTGGGAAGATCAATTTGGGGGTGACAACTCGTGGCGGGAGCTATGGGTCAGCGAGTGGTGGCGAGAAGGATCGCATTGACATCGCTGTTGCTTTCGCATTGCATGATCTGGCCACGGCACAGACGAGCTACCAGAGCAATGTGCTAGTGCTGGATGAGCCTGCTGTGTTCGTAGATGCTGCTGGGATCCGCCGTCTGATGGATCTTGTGGCTGAGAAGATGGAGAGGGTAAGCACCTGCTTCTTGACAACGCAGAATCCTGTATTTCGTGGGTACTGTGATAAGGTGTGGACGGTGGTGAAAGAGAAAGGGGTCTCTCGTTTGGAAATGTAGAGGCACAGTATGACCAGTAATGTCTTTTCCTTGTGGCTTCGGAAGATCACAGCTCCGGGTGCGCTCTCCGAGGTTGACAACGATGGGTTTCCTGCGCGTGGGGATGCGCAGGGGAGGCTCTGGGTTCGTACCTCTGGGGATATACGGAGTACGACGATTCTGTCCGGGAGCACGGACGGGAAACCCATTTCGGTTACTACCTCCTACACCACGTTGCACACGGTTGCCGCGGGTGCAACTGAGCAGGTATGGCTCTGGGCTTCCAACTCTAGTGTTCTAGCCCAATCGCTTTTTGTCGAGTGGGGAGTTGCGGGTAGCGACCTTCGCTACACTCTACTCACTCTGAGCACTGTTCCGCTGGTGCAGGGCGCTGCTTTGTATCATCCTACAAGCGCGCTGACTATCAGGGCCAAACTCGATGCCGGAACTTCTTGCTACGTCGTTGGCTACACCCAGCGCATCACCTAGCCGAGTGGGCAGTAGGTGTTGACTGCCTTCATAATCTCTAACCGTCCACTTTCTGTAGTGGAAATCAGGTGGGGTGTCTGCGCTGCTACTACCATGGTCTTGGGCGATGTGATGGCCTCGTGGTAGAGTAGTGCTTGTGGTGTGGCTACAGTGCAGTCCAGCTCACCGATAATGAAATAGGCGTGCGTGCGACTGTAGCTATAGGCTGCATTCTGCCACATCACGCTGCCATTGAGTAGGCTGCTGTCGTCGGCTGCGGGGGGAAGCACTGGGCAGAGCACCCCATTTGGCGGGTGGGTCAAATCTACGGGGGAGCACTTCAGCATGCCCGGGGGCACGAGCTGTGCGACCTTTGCTACCCACCAGTCTGCCGGTGGCTCCTTGCATGCCACTCGTAGGTCTGACAATGGGGGTCCAGCACAGAGTACTGCCAGGTCGAGTACGCCTCCTGCTTCCCATGAGGTGAGAAGGTAGCCTATTTCGGCAGCACCACCGGAGTTCCCGATCATTCCCATCCACAGGTTCTGTCCCAGCGCTTTCTTGACCCACCGGAACATGACTGCGCTGCGTGCGCTGAACTTCCGTGGTGATGCACCGTAGGAGAACCAGCCTGGCGGATCCCACTTGCGGTCCACCACCACGAAGCCGCTGGCCAGAAGGCTCTCCGCCAGCTCGATCCCTCCTGGCTCTAGAGATTCATCGGTCCAGAAGTCTGCTCCCGTGCCTCCCATTCCAAGGGTGACCAGGCCACGCGGTGCGTCGGATCGACGAGTGATCCTCAGTGTCACTCCGATGTCGGCGACGCCACTTACGGAGATGACGAGGTGTTGCGCTGTGGTTCCGGCGATTACTCCGATGTCACTAGAAGGCGCTACGGATTTTACTATCATTGTCCTACCTCATTGTTCTACCGTGTGTCTGGGATCTTTAGCGTAGGCTCCTGCGCGCGGAAGACCCGAATCCACGTCCGCATGTTGTCCTCCCACGAAGCGTCAGCGCCCAGCATCTTCTGGACCTCCTCGCGTGTCGGCCGCTCACTGATGTCCTTTTGGATCTCGGCCAGCGCACCGCGTGCCTGCCACGACAGTACGAGCAGCGTGCCAACGATGGCGATGACAGCTCCGATTGGCAGGAGCGTGTCACGACTCAGGACGAGCTTCTTGCCGTTGTTCTCTGCCATGCACAGGTGTCTCCCCCACCAAAAAGATCAGCAGCGGGGCAAAGACGAGCGCACCGAGGCAGTCGCCGAGCCACCATGTTTGGATGTTGTGTGCTATTGTGCTCTGATCCATGAATCCAGCGAACGAAAGGCTAGCTGGTCCCCAGACCCCATTGATTGTGCAGCTCGCAATGGTCACCAGCGCGTAGCGTACAACATTGGATGCGGACCAACGGCGCAGATCGCGATCGCAATAGCGATGCAGCAGGACCGCCCCAACCCAAGATTGCACAACGGCACCTACTGCCGGCAAGGCTCCAGCCAAGACCACCATCGCACGATCTGTGGCGCTTGGCACCCAGAGGTTGGCCATGTAGCTGCCGAACCCCGCGGCCAACGCGGCTTTCCAGCCCCATACATAGGCGGCACCCAGCGCGATCCCGGCCGGAGGCCAGAGTAGGGTGGCGTAGCCAGGTGGGACGGCGAATGTCAAGCCGATCGTGGCTGTGAGGTAGTAGGCGCATGCCACCGCTATAAGCGTCGTGTACGTCGCCGTTGCATCGGCGACGGGGCAGAGCTTCACCACGCCCATTGGACACCCACTCCGAAGAACCAGTCGTCTGTGCTCGGTGTTACCAAGTTGATCTCCGCGAGCAGTCGCGCTTGTCGCCATGCGTGGTACCTCACTTGTGCCTCGCCGATCCAGCCCGGGAAGTTCTGGTCTAGGAAGCCTCCGCAGGAGAAGGTGGTGAAGAGATCGAGACTTTCCCACATCACTCGCACCTGCGGCTCGCCGTCGTTGTCGATGGTCGCGTGCGTGCCGACAGCCACGGCGATCGGTAGCTCTGGCCAGTAGGCCAGCCCGCCGCGCGCGGTCTCGTCTCGGCCGGCGATCTGCGCCTCCACGACTGGCCCGAGGCCATGCCACAGGTCCGCGCGCATGTTGCCCCGCCCGAAGTGGGCTCCGTCGGAGAAGGCGTCGATGAAGCCATAGGTGTGGACTGGCAGCTCGGCGACCGGCTGGCCCCCGCCCTCGATCTCGATGAGGCCTAGCCCGTCGTCCTGTACTTGTGTCTCCACGCGCCCCCACGAGCACGAGCATGCTGCCAGAAGCAGCGGCAGTAGGCACAAAGAGTTGGTCATTCTTGGTGGTACGCGTGATGACCTTTTTGCCGCAGCTTCTTGCTCCACCCACGAACGAGGGAGTCGAACTTTGCAGGGGTCATCTTCAGGGTCTTCCAAGTGAGTTCCGTTCGCCCCGAAGGCACATGGATAAGATGGGCAACTCCCTTGTTGCCATGCACCATGTAGTCCTGACGATAATGCTTGGCCAGCCTATGGGCTGTAGTCCTTCGCATGTGGGGGACGAAGACTGAGCGTTCGAGATTGACTACTTTTTTGCCGCCTTCATCTTCCTGCCCCCTACCAACTACTCGTTTGAATCCAAATCCGATACGGCGAAGCTCTTTTACTAGCTTCTTCTTACGCCTCCAGTTTTCCTTCTTTGGCCAGTATCGTTTCTCAGCGGAAAACACTGCATACTGACCTGCTTGGCGGTGCTGAAGAATGCGACTCCGCCTAGCGGCCTTACGCAGCATGAAAAAGCGCATTGGTTTGCTTCCCCCGCTCTTGGAGCATTAGCAGGAGTATGATTGTAGCGCCCGAATGTACATCACGACGATTTCAAGTAGCGGATCCACCTACTTTCTAAGACGAAAAGGACTCTCTCTCTCTCTCTCTCTCCTCCATCTGCCATTTGTTTTCGTCTCTTAGTTCTCTGGGGTTTCTGCGGAGTCCGCGAACTTTCTTCGCGTTTGGATTCATAGAACCCCACAAGACTAAGTAACGAAACAACTATGCTGTCAGTTCCGCTTCCAACGACTGAAACAGCATACCCTCAAGATGGGATGATGGGTGATACCGCAGAATGTCCCGGTCTTGGAGCTGGAATGCCATTCGTATGTTCTCGAATGCTTCTTGTGCCCGCTGCAAGTTGACTCGTTTTGCCACCGTTCCGTAGGCGGCGGTGCTCGCAGAGTCACGGAAGATGCTGCGCTCCCGAAGTCGTAGGGGATACCAGATAGCTGGCTCTGCCACGGTGCCCCGGAGCACGGTCACTCGGTAGTGCTCAGTGGCGAGGGGGTGGGCGTGAGTAGCCAGGTGCCATGCTCCTCTGAGCCCCCTCACCCAATAGGTGTGTTCCAGGAGTAGCCAGGTGGTGGCCACGCTCTCCGCTCGGGCGTCCCCCGAGTGGCGAGCAAGTAGGATCCGTCGCACGATGTCCGCGATCATCCGGATGAGCCTACCATGCGGAAGGGTGGTGAGAGTAGAGAAACTTTTCCAAAAACTTCTAGGGGACAGCTCCTTTTCTGGTAGTCTGTTGCACATGGAAAGCAGCACGAAAACAACGAGCTACCTCGACCATCGTGGAGGCAATCGAGGGTGCGACGACGCAGGAGGATGCGTCGTGAAGGGGCTTTCGGTAGCACAACGCAGCCTTCTGAAGGAAGTGCGTCGGCAGGGTGGGATCTATGTGCGCGCACACAAGGTACGCACAGCACGCAGCCTGGCGAAGCTGGGTTTTGTCATGCTGCGAGACGATGGCTACCTGCGTGGAGATGGTGAGCGTTGGTGGGTGATACCCTGGGTGCTACCCGCAGTGACGGAGGGACAGCGATGACGTTCAACAGTCAAGAACTTGCGCGAATCGCGCACGTCTTCGGTGTGGACGATTTCGCGGACACTCCCTGGTCGATCAAGGGGCCGCGTGGTCCCTACGACAGCAGCGCCATGGAGGTACCGCTGTGGAATGAGGGTGTTCCGGACTATGTGGAGAGCGAGTTCCGCGACTATGAGGGGGATTTCCGCACGATCTACTACGACGCTCTGTTTGGTGATCTTGCCCCGGAGATCGTGGATTTCGAGGACGCACGCTGGGTCCGCGTGAGGGGGTACACCCACTCCGGCGAGAGAGACTGCCCCTGGAGTAATAGTGGCAGGATCGAGGAAGAGGAATGCCCTCTCTGTGAAGAGGTGCAGGGGGAAGAGCATGGTTGCGTCTACATCGGTGATGGCTGGATGGAATTGGTGTATCGTCGCGTCCCCCGCTGGCATGTGCATATTCCAGGGGATCCCTCTGTTGGACTGCCCATGGTGGATGAGCTGGTCTTTACCCTAGCTGATCTGATCGCTCTCGTTGCTCCCGGCGGAGATGATAGTATCTGTACGGGTGAGGATGCACTCGCTGCTGTGGCCGACCAAGGTGGGACGTGCCGACAGCCCGAGGAGTGCCTTCGGCATCCTGGCTCCTACGTGATGCGGAGGGGGTGCTCCCGGTGTCCGTAGCTTGCATCTCCCACATCTCAGGTGACCTCCTTGGGGCTCAATGCGTCGAAGCCATTGTCAATCCCGTGAACTGCGTGGGGGTCGCTGGGAAGGGGCTAGCCGCTCAGTTCAAGAAGGCGTGGCCGGCGAACTACAGGGCCTACGTAGCGGCGTGTAAACGTGGTGAGATTGTGCCAGGAAAGTGCTTTGTCTTCGAGACCTATGAGACAGGGGTACTTCCTCGTTTTGTCATCAACTTCCCGACGAAGCAGTATTGGAAGCAGCCCTCTCGGCTGGATTACATCGAGAGCGGTATGGTCTCCCTGGTGGCTGCTCTTCACCACTATAAGCTGAGTTCCATTGCGATCCCTCGTCTTGGCTGCGGGCTCGGGAGACTAAACTGGAATGAGGTAGAGCCCATCGTTGTGAGAGCCCTCCTGTCCGGTTGTGAGAGCTTTACTCACACCCCTTCGATTTTTGTCTACCTCTACGTGGGATAATGTGGTGTGACGATGAAGAAACTGGACAAGGTGGTTTTTGCGAAGAATCTGCGTAATGCGCGAGAGCTGCGGGGCTACACGCAGGCAGAGCTGTCGCGGAAGACAGGTTTGAGACCCGCATGTGCCATCTCCAACTTCGAGACGGGGCGGCGCCTACCCTCGCTCTCCAATCTCATCTTGCTGGCATCGGCTCTTGGTGTGACTACGGATTATCTCCTTGGTCTACGTGCGATCGACGCCTTCGGCTTTTCTGATGCGCGTCAGCATCTGCTGCGCTTCTTCGTGCGTCTTCGGGATAGAGATCAGCGCCTACTCCTGGAGTTTGCGCGTACCCTGGAGGTCTCAGCAAAGCGCTGAGTTTTTCGCTTCTTTTTTCGCCTTCTTTGTGCTACACTTCTGCCCATGGAAACCACGACGACTTGGACGGTGAACCGTCTGGGGGTGAAGTTCGCAGGCCGGTGTGTGGTCTGCGAGTCCCAAACGGGCGACCGCTCGTTCGAGCTGGCCGACACCCTGTTGCTCCGGGCTGGCAGCCGCTGGGGCGTGGCGCACCCGCGCTGCGCGGGCGTGCGCACGAAGGGCTGCGTGGGCGGTGGGCGGGCGATCGTAGCAGGCCCGAGCACGCTCCAGGGTAACGGCCCGGCGCCGGTGGGATGGGACTCGGCCGCCGCGCGCGCAGTGCGTGCCGAGGAGGATGTGTGATGTTCCGCCTCCGGCCAGATGCCCCTGCGACGGATGGCGTCGAGTGGGTCATCGCGACCACCGACGCCGCGCAGGCGGATGAGGTGATCCGCGCGGCCGCCGGTGTGGCTGTCTGCATCTGGCGTGGGCCGCCTACCACACTCGGGTGGCGCGAAGGGATGTAGGCGTACCCGGAGCGGGACGAACCGCCCGATCCACCGACCAGGTAGCGCCCCGCGAACGTGGCCGAGGTGTAGGTATCGCATGCGCGGCACCGGGCGATGTAGCGCGCGCCTCGGTCACCATGCAGCGCAGTCGAGTTATGCGCTGTTCTCTCCGGCTCGTGCGGATCATCCGTGAGCCCTTCGTCGAGGTGACGATCTCGGGCCGCTCGCCCCGTCTTCCTGGGGGCTGGGCGCTCCTGGGTGTGGTCTCCCTCCGGGACCAGCTCCCCATCATCCGGGAAGTCCCTGGGCAAGTGGTCCCGGCGGATCAGCGCGACCGTGGCTCGATCTGCGACCACTGCCAGAAGGCTCGCCGCCGGGCGGAGACCTTCATCCTCCAGGCGGAGGACGGCCGGGTGGTCCAGGTCGGGCGCCAGTGCCTGGCGGATTTCCTCGGATCGACCAAGCTCTCTCCCGGGGGTCTGATCGCCTACGTGTGGGGTCTAGATGCCTTCCGCGAGGAAGAGACGGGCTACGAGCCCACGTTCGGTGGTGTCGGTGGCCGTGCCGTGCTCGACGTGCGCTACGTCGTGCTGCTCTCTGGGGCAGTGATCGACGAGGAGGGATGGGTATCCAAAAAGGTCTCCCAGGAGTGCCTGAAGCCGTCTACTGCCAATGGCGTAGACAGGCTGCTCCATCCTCCCCTGCAAAAGAGTGCGAGTGCCGAGTACCTCGCGTGGGCGGAGCGCGTGCAGGGTCGTCTGACGGAGAAGCTGGAGACCGAGGTGGATGCGGCTCTGGCCTGGGCGCGCAACCTCGGGACCGACAATCCCACGACCTATCTGGCCAATCTGGCTGCGATCGCTTGCCAGGATACGGTGGGCGCGGAGAACCTGGGCCTGACCGTCTCTCTCCTGGCGAGCTATCGGCGCGAGCAGGAGACTCTTCAGCGCAAGGAGTTCGCTCGGAAGATGGCCAACCCGGAGTGGGTTGGTGCGCCCGGGCAGCGGCTGAGCCTGCGGCTGCGGCTCGTCAACAAGCGGGCTTTCGAGGGCAGCTACGGCCCGTCCTACCGCTGCGCCTTCGAGGACGAGGTTCATCACTCCTTCGTGTGGTGGGCGAGCAACGATCCGGCCTACGATGAGAAATCGCCCTTCTGGTCGGATTCGGATTTTGTAGCGGTCAAGGCCACCGTCAAGAAGCACGATTCCTGGGAGGGGATTCGGCAGACCGTGCTTACTCGGGTCAAGGTCGTCTGATGACCTACCAATTCAACTGCCCGGATGTTGCTTCTCTCCGTGATATGATTCAACGGGGAAGAGGCATCGCGCGAAAGACCTTTCTGCGGCACATACGCCGCGAAAGTCTACTAGCTCTGGAGCAAGCCCTGGGATACGCATGCCACCCGTCTCAGGGGCTGACGATGGCCGGCGATCGGCATGTAGGGTACTTCAAGAGCATGTATGGTGGGCAGCTCTGCGTGTACATTACGTGGAGTCGACGTGCGGCGCAACCTGATCGGTACGCAGATCGTGTCTCGTGGCACGCCGACCGCTTCTCTGTGCCGCCCCGCCGACGTGCTGCGGCCGGCGATCGTGCTCGCCGCGCCAGGGTTCATCGTGGCGCACAACCACCCCAGCGGCGACGTGACCCCCTCACCGGATGATGAGGTCTGCACCGAACGAATCCGGGCTGCGGCTGAGATGTTCGGCATCGACATGGCGGACTCCATCATCGTCGGCCGCCCGGGTGTCAAGACGGCCGGCTACTCCTTCTGTACAGGCGAGAGGGTGCTGGTATGAGGCGGGGGACACCGCGACGGCAGGAGGCGAAAAGGCACCGCCCCGAGGTGGTGGTGTGGTAGACTCCTTTCCTGGCGACCTGCGGGTCACCTGCCTTGGCCTCCGGCTCATCTGATCCGAGCCGGAGGCTTTTTCAAGTGGTCATCCTGAACCTTTCGCCTGCTGCAAGTCTCGGTGACGTGAGGGAGCTTCTTCACAGGAGACCCATGAACGACCGCAAGATCGGCTGGCAAGTCCAGTCTGACCAGGGCCTCGAAGGCATCTACGACAACAAGGACGAGGCCGACCGATACGCGCAGGAGCTGCGCGGCATCGGCGCGCTTGGCCTCAAGGTGTCCGAGTGCACGCTGACCAAGCTTCCGACCCGCTACAAGCTGGCTCGCGCCCTGGAGTCGGCCGGCTTCAACGATCTGGCCGCGCGTGCGCGTGCCGACGAGTTTGACGACTACCGGTCACCGCACGCGACGCCGCAGATCCGGCTTGTCGAGGAACTGAGAGCGGCCCGCGCGGTTCCTTGCGACCCAGCTGTCGAAGCATTCGTCAAGCGAGTCATCGCGGGCGAGTTCGACGGGACCAAGGAAGAGGCCGAGCAGTGGGCGGGCATAGCGATCAGGGAGGACCCGGAGCTTGCCAAGCTAGCAGCCGAAATCAGGCGCAACCAACGGCGCGGTGACCAATGACCATGAACGATCGCAAGACCACCATCGGGGCGAGCGATATCGTGGTGATGGATGTGATCCGCAAGAGAGAATCCGTCTTGCTCGTTGTTCGGGCGCGTAACTTGGAAGGTCAGGAGATAACGTGATACGCTCTCTTCTCTGCCTCTGTCTTTTCCTTGCACTTCCACTTCCCCTAGCTTGCGGAGGCGGTGGGGGTGGCTCGTCGAGTTCGACGACTGGTGGAGGTCGTCGGAGTATCACCGACATGACGAACACGGGGCGATGGGATCTGGTGCAGGCTGGAATCCAGTACCAGCTCGGCCCCAACTACATGCCCCCGCCCCCGGATATCACGATCACCGGGAGGGCCATCTCCGATGTCGGGACCGTGCATTTGACGGTGCAGGAGATCATGTCCGAAGTCTACGGGGACACGGGCACGATGAACTTCTTCCAGGTACACTACTACACGAACCAGGCGCAGCAAGTGGATCTACGTGCTGCCGATATGCTCTGGGACTGGCAACGCTACGTCACCGAGAACGGACTTCCCTGGATTGCGGAGGAGGAACTTGTATACCTCGATGTACGTTTGGTGACGAGCACCGACACAGTGCAGGCCACTTGGCGCGTCAAGCGCACGCTCTATGGTGGTGTCGAGGGGCGTCCAGGTTACTGGGGGCAATACAATACGATCTTGGAAGACAGTAGCTCTAGCCTCATCTATCAACTGAATGCCACCAACTAACTACTTTGTCGTAATCGATTGGCTGGACTCGACTGCTGCAACCTCTGGGTGGTCTCCCATGGCTCTTGCTTTGGAGGAGCCCCCTGCGGTGATTCGTACGGTTGCTATTCTCCTACGAAAGCCAACGAAAGACGATCCGTTTTGGATCATCTGCCGAGATGTCTCAAGCCGTACGGGAACGTGTGCGGGGGCCATGCGCATTCCCAGTGGGTCTGTTCTTCGCTCCAAGGAGATCCCGTGGCCTAAAGGGCTTGAGATGTAACATGGACCTGATTTTTGTAGGGGTGGATCCAGGGCAGTCCGGAGGTCTGGCGTTCTTGAACGACGCTGGCGCGGTGCTCCAGGCGCTGCCTCTGCCCCTGATTGGCAAGGAGCTGGACATTGCTCGGGTTACCCTCCTGGTGGATCTGCATGGTGGTGATCGCTCGAAGCTCCGTGTGGCCATCGAGCGTGTTCACAGCATGCCGAAACAGGGGGTAGCCAGCTCGTTCCGTTTTGGCTACTTGTACGGTTGCATTACCGGGGCCTTCCAAGCTCTTGGATGCAGCGTGCAGCACATTACACCGCAAATGTGGAAGAAAAGGGTGCTGCACGGGACAGAGAAAGACAAAGCTGCTGCGTTGGCTTATTGCTCTAGCCGTTGGCCACACTTTTCTCTCGTGCAACCCCGCGGACGGGTACCACACGTTGGAGTGGCGGATGCTCTGTGCATCGCGCAGGCGCTTCGCGCGCAAGAGCTGGGTATCAATGGTGCAAATGCCCTCTCCCACGGGGAAAATCGTTCGGAAGAAGGTGAAGTTCTCTCTGGAGCCCGCGGAGCTGGCTAGATGCACCTATGCTGGTCCAAGTGCGCGTGCTGCACATGGTGTCTATCTTGCATGCCGCTCTGAGACCGCACGCGAGGTAGTCTGGCGCGCGCTCTGTCCGCGAGCAGCCCACTTCTACTACGCTGTGGATCTCGCTCCAAATCCAGAGCGAGCAGACTTCTTTGTCTCCTACATGGTGGAATCCTTGTGGCAGTATCTGCCTACGGTTTCTGCGCACATGGAAACACAGAAGCACTTCGACCGATATTTTCACAAGGTTCTTCGCACAGCCTATTGGACAGCCAAGTCTCTGTGGGATGCTCTTGCGCGGCCGCCAGAAGTTGAGGACATTCTGACGTGTGAGGATGTAGTGTGGAGTCCACAGTATGGGGAGGGGTCTATGCGGTGGGTGGAGGACAAAATCTACCTGAGCGAGCTACCGAAGGCCCTAGAGCGACGGCTGCGTGGTCTCTCCGTGAAGAGGCTGGGTCTGCGTTTTGCTGAGCCTGTGGTTCATGTTCTACGCTTGCTCCTGAGCCGGCAGAAACCGCTTCCCCGGATGATCCAAGATGTGTGGGGAGTGGATCCGAACTTGGTGATCTCCTGGACGTGGTATCAGCTTCGAGTGCTGCTGGAGGGGAAGACGGAGATGATGGTCAGGCAAGGCCAGGAGGATCCTCTTGCGGCGGTCTAATACACTAGACAAGTCGATCAAGCTGGCAGATGCGTTTTACCTCGCTTTCATGGCCGCAGGTGAGAACACACTACTCCCTGAGATTTACAGGGCTATTGGCTATGAAGCTACCATCAAGCTGATAGAGATGTTTTCAGGGTCTGCTATTCAGATCCCTGATGTTTCTGTAATACGCATGGCCGTACGCGACGCCACAATCTTCATCGAAGGGAAGTCTGGAAGCTCCTACGAGGTTCTGGCGGAGAAGCATGGGCTCACCACACAGCAAGTTCGTAGCGTGCTGCTTCGGATGAAGGGGTTGCATCGACGTGTCTGATCCAGCACCCCTGCCCCCACCGCGCCGCCTGGGTATCGACGAGCTGCTGCAACGGGCTGCGAGCTGGGTAGCTGATCGTACTCCCGTAGCGGAGGACACGCGAGAAGCGCTTGCGGCTGTGGTGGAGACCAATGCGGTGAAGCTGGGGATGTTCACCCAAGTTCTTGCGCTGAAGAAAGCCCAGCGCCTGCGAACGCTGGTGGAGATGATGGATCGTGTGGAGGCGCGCATTATGGACCCAGCGATGTTGGAGGAGGCATCGCTGAAGACGCTGGTACAGGTTGGCACGTTGCTGCTGCACACGAGCAAAGAAGAGTCTGAGTTTATTCTGGCCACTCTGGATAGGCAGACTTCTCGTGCAGGGGTGGTCAGCGTACTGGAAGAGGACTCTGTTGTTGTGGGGGAAGAGCGTGTGAAGAGCATTGCCCCCGATCGTCGAGAGGCCATTCGTGGGCTATTCGAGAGGCTGACGGCTTCGGTGAAGAATGCCACCAACGGCCGATGAGCTGACTCTGGTCCAGAGGATTCTGGATGGATCAGAGCATGGTGATCGTGCTCTGTTTGATTCGCTGCAAACGCACGAGAAAACCTTTGTCATCGAGGTGCTGACTGAGCTGCGAAGCTCTGGGGAATCGCACTCGCTCAATCTTCTGTGGGAGCTGGACTACAAGTGTCGTCCTGTGACCATCAAGGAGTTCCTGGAGGATCCTTACTACCTCGGTGCTGTCGGCCCCTCGCTCTATCCTGCTTGGCGTGAGGTGCTAGAGGAGGTGTTCTCTCCGGGTCGCCGCGTATGGGAGTTTATTCTCAGTGGCTCAATCGGGAGTGGAAAGACCACGGTTGCAGTCGTAGCCCTTCTCTACAAAATATACACCCTGAGCTGTTTGCGTGATCCGCAGAAGTTCTTTGAGATGGCTCCGGGCTCGCCTATTGTCTTCGGGCTCTACAACGTCTTCAAGTACAAGGTCCGTACGACCAGCTTTGCCTACGCCGCGGGCTTCTTGGAGCTGTCTCCATATTTCCGTGACAGATGGCCGAGGAATCCAAGGCGTACTGCTGACATCGAGTTCCCAGACGGAGTTCGTGTGATTCACGGCTCTGATGAGCTGCATAGCATAGGCGAGAACATCTACGCCTGTTTGGTGGATGAGATGGACTTCATGCGCGCCGGCGCGACTGAGGAGGATAAGGGACAGGCATATCGGCTTTATACCTCTACTGCTCGACGTATGGAATCCCGTTACATGCGATTGGGCGAGATCCCGGGCTTGATGGTGCTGATCTCCAGCAAGTCCTCTCAGGGTGGGTTTATCGAGACTCGCATTGCTGAGCGTGTGGGCGATCCGCGGGTCTTCATCGCGGACAAGCCATTGTGGGAGGTGAAGCCTGGGCGCTATTCGGGTGCCAAGTTTCCTGTGTCTGTGGGAGGAAGGGAATCCGATAGTCGCCTTCTGACGGAAACGGAGGCTAAGGCTTCTCCCGGCAAGGTCATCTGGGTTCCCGTAGAGCACCGTCAGGCGTTTGTAGACGATGTTGACGCGGCTCTGCGGGATATTGCCGGGGTGGCCACGGAGGCCGAGCAAGCCTTTATCCCCTCTCGCTCTGATATCTATGCCTGCTGTGATGCCACACGGAGCCACCCGTTCTCGAAGCAAGAGTTCTCCATAACGATATCTTCAGAGACCGCGATAGAGGATCTATTTCTTCACGATCAGCTTCTGCGTGTGATTCACAGCAACTTCGCACCCCGTGTGGCTGCTAGCTCTAGCCGCTATCTGCATGTGGATCTGGGGGTCACGGGGGACAGCGCTGGGATTGCCATGGGTCACGTTGCGGGCTCCAAGGAATTACAGAAGGCATCTCGCGTGGACGGTGCTAGCTACACTACCCGGGCGCCTCTTCTCTACATCGACTTCATGCTCCGAATCGTACCAGAGATCGGTACCAGAATCGACTTCCAAAAGATTCGAGATTTCATCTACGCTCTTCGGGCCTATGGTTTTCCGATAAAGTACGTGTCTTTTGATGGCTGGCAGTCTGAGGATAGTGTACAGCAGCTCCTTCATCATGGTTTCGAGGCAGGGATTTTGTCAATGGATCGCCCACCCAAGCCAACGGAGGGGCATCCATACTCCTACCTACGTCAGGCAATTTTGGAGCACCGAATTAGCTACTATGCTTACGAGCGCTTTCTGACCGAGGCTGTCAATTTGAAACGCTCTGTGCCCAAGGCGACACACCTATGGAGGGTGGACCATCCGGTGTACATGCTGGACAGTGGGGGTAGGAAAGTTCGGGGTAGTAAGGATGTAGCGGACGCCGTTGGGGGCGTTGTTCGTCACTGTATGGTACTGGATCCTGCAACGCAGGATAGCGCGCTCCCCCTCGTTGGTGCCCCACCTCCTGCGCGGCAACGTCCTCGGTTTATGGACGATGACGAGTGGGTAATGGGAGATGACATTGACTTCAGTCGAGTGAGTGGGATTATTCCGTGAACGGCAAAGCTCTTCGTAAGCTCGTAGAATCCAGAGGCTTGTCCATGGAGGAGGTTGCGCAGCTTCCGGCCTGGACTCGGGGGCAGCTCGGTCTCCCACTCATCATCCCGGAGGCTGACTACAGTGGCTTGCAGCTTTTTGTAGACAACTATCTACCACGCCTCCGTGGGCTTCGCCACATCTTTGGTTTGGACCAGACTGTGGATTTGGCGCCACCCTTCCGCTTCGATGAGCCGGATATGGGGCGCAACTACTCGTGGTACAACGCGCAAACGCAGTTTGAGCTGAATCGCCGTTCTGTCTACGGGCTTGTGGAGGAGATGGACTCCTATGATATCTGCTCCAGCGCGCTAGATATCTATGCGGAGGAGGCGACGCAAACGGATGCAGACACTGGACGGGTAGCATGGGTGGAGTGCGAAGCAGAGGAGGCCAAGCGCGAGCTGATGGCGCTCTTCGATGCGATCCAGCTTGAAGATCGTGCTTTTGGCATCGTTCGCTCCATGTGCAAGTATGGCGATGACTTCGAGCAAATCATTGCGTCTGGAACTCGTGGGATCATCAACCTCGATTTCATACAGCCCCAGCGCTTGACCCGGATCGAGGACCGTGTTGGGCGCCTCATGGGCTTCTCTCCGGGCTTGCTGAATGACTACGAGATCCGTGATCCGGAGCAGCAGAAGAAGCTGAAGCTATCGAGACCTTGGGACTTTCTGCACTTTCGTCTCCAATCCTCTCGAAGAGAGCTACGCCACGGAGAAACCGTGCTCCTGGCCGCGCGTCGTAGCTGGAGACAGCTCAAGATCCTGGAAGACACCCTCGTGCTCTACAGGATGAACCGTGCGACGGACAAGGATGTCTACTACATTGATACGGGGAATCAGACGCCGGATCAGCAGTGGCAGACTGTGCATCGCTTCCGCCGCGAGCTGCGCAAGAAGTTCTACGTCAATACTGTCAATGGGCAGATGCGGCAGCAGTATGATCCGAGAACCGCTGATGAGGATATGTACATTCCGATTCCTCGTGACAGCAAGACTCGCGTAGAACGCCTACAAGGATCTGGCCCCCAGGGTGACATCTATGATGTGGATCATTTCCGGAACAAGCTGTTTGCAGCCTTGAAGATTCCAAAGGCATTCATGGGCTATGAAAAAGACGTGAATGCGAAAAGTACACTCGTCAGCCAGGACATCCGTTTCGCACGCTCTATCTATCGAGTGCAAAGAGCTTTCAAGCACGGGTTGACACAGCTCTGTCGGATTCACCTGGCTCTCCGCGGCTACGATGTAGATAAGGTCAGGTTCAGGGTCCGGATGGCCCCAATCAACTACCTGGATGACCTGGCACGGGCTGACATCTACGCGCAGAAATACGATGTTGCGGCCAAGCTGCTTGAGCTTCCGCAGATGGGGCAGCAAACGGATCCAAAGACGGGTGGGGTGGTCCCCAACAGCGGAATAGTTGCCAATGCTCCGGCATGGCGTGGTTGGGTGCTGCGTCGCTTTCTCGGACTTACTGACGAGGAGCTGGATCTATTCTTGGGGCAGGGCTCTGCGGATGCTTCTAGGACTGTATCCAATCGCACGCTGCAAGCGTTTTCCGAGCGGAGTGCTGTTCGTGCGCGGCTCTCAGATGATACTGTGCATGTATTCGATCCCCTGCCGCCGCCAAAAGTTGGGGAGAAAACGGAGGAAGAGAAATCGTTGGCGGAGGCAGAGTGCTTTGACTTGGAGCGCGAAGAGACGGATCTTGCGCGTCTACTGGGGAACGTCACGGAAGATGGTCGAGTGCTCTGTACTGCTTGCAGGGAGCAGACGATGGTGGAGCATCAGTCGGAAGAGGAGCCCTACCTTCTGTGCCCCAAGTGTGGTTTTGTGGCCTTCTTGGAGCCAGCATGCGGTACCGAGAGTTCGTGACCGCGATGGGGCAGCGCTGGGGAATCCCTCGGGATGAGGCACAGACCCTACTCAGCACGCTGGCGGAGACAGTGGGGGAGCTGCTGGTCTCGGGTGAGGACGTGCGGCTACCTGGGCTAGCCACTTTCCGGATCGGCTATCTCACACCCCAGCGTCGTGCGGAGCGCCTTGGCAACTTGGGGCTAGGCTGCGGCCTCCCGGGTCGCTATAAGATCCGTTGCCATGTGAGTGATGGGCTGGAGCAACGGGTCTCTGACCGGCTGCTCTCGGCGCCACCACCGAACCTTCCCGATCTTCTGGAATCCGTAGGAGCGTGATGTCCACAGTCCCGTACACGCGAAAGTTCTGTGAGCAGGGCTCGGCCTATGACTCCGTGAAATGGTCTTCTCGTGATGTCGTGATCGACTCCTCGGAAGGCCGCGTGTTCGAGCAACTGGGTGTCGAGGCACCCACGTTCTGGACACAGCAAGCATGTACCATCGTCGCCCACAAGTACTTCGCGGGTGATACGGGGAGCCCAGAGAGGGAGTTCTCTGTACGTCAGCTTGTTTCGCGGGTAGTCAACGCAATCACTTGTAGTGGGCTTGCTCAAGGGTACTTCACTGCGGAGGCTGCTGCGGACTTCGAGGCCGATCTAGCCTGGCTGATACTGCATCAGTATGGGACTTTCAATAGTCCTGTCTGGTTCAACGTGGGGCGCAAGGACAATCCCGTTTGCAGCGCGTGCTTCATCAACTCTGTGCAGGATTCTATTGAGTCCATCATGGACTTGGCGCAGCGAGAGGCAAGGATCTTCAAGGCGGGGGCCGGTGCAGGGAGTAACCTATCGAGGCTGCGAAGTAGCAAGGAGCGCATCGCGGGCACCAACACGAACTCCTCTGGGCCTATCTCTTTCATGCGCATCTATGATGCCGTGGCCGAGGTGATAAAGAGTGGGTCAGTTGCTCGGCGCGCGGCCAAGATGCAGATTCTGGATGTGACGCATCCGGATATCATGGAGTTCATTGCCTGCAAGGTGACAGAGGAAGCCAAGGCTAAGGCGCTGCTGCGCGCTGGCTACGACGGGGGTGTAAACGGTGGGGCCTACAGCAGTGTGCATTTTCAGAACTCCAACATCTCGGTCCGGGTCACTGACGAGTTCATGCGGGCGGCTAAGAATGACGAGAGCTACGAGGTTCTAGACCGTCATGGGAAGCCCCTGGCTTCGCTTAGCGCTCGGGAGGTGCTACGGGCGATGGCGCAAAGTGCATGGGTATGTGGGGATCCGGGGATACAGTACGATGGGGAGATCCAGCGGATGAACCCCAGCAAAGCTACAGATCGTATCTGGGGTACTAATCCGTGCGTTGTTGGTAGCACTTTGGTTGCTACTGATGAGGGCTGGCGAAGGATTGATGATCTAGTCGGGAAAACGGTGCATGTGGTTGGTCTTGATGGACAACCCCATCTTGTTACCGAAGTGTTCCCTACGGGTCGCAAGAAGGTTTTCAATCTGCGGACTCGTGCTGGCTACGAGGTTCAGATCACTGAGGATCACTTGGTGTGGTCTCTGGAAAGGGGTGACACTCCGGTTAGAGACTTGAAGATTGGCGAGAAGCTGAAGCTGGTCGGCCCTGGCTTTGGTCGTCGCGCTCTGGGAGAGAACCTGGCTCTGGCTATCGGGGTCGCTGTTGGCGACGGGTGCCTAACTCGCTCAATCATTGATGGTAGAGCCCGCGAACAAGTTGTACTGGTTACCTCTGCTCAACATGCTGATATCTTGATCCGCATTTCTGAGATGGCGCGTGAGGAGAAACAGCTTCGTCGTGCTGTGGGTTCTGTTGGCTCGGCCAGGGCTTCACAGGTTGTCACGAGTGGTGGCATTTCGCGCCTCCCACTTGGGGCTCAGTGTGTTGTTGATCTGTTCAAGGAGTTTGCGGTACTGGATGAGGGTAGCCAGGGAAAGAAGTTCAAGCCCACCGTCTTCGATCTGGACAAGCCGACACTAGCTACTGTTCTTCGAGGACTCTTCACTACAGATGGTACTGTGGGGGACTCCCGTGGCAACGGTACCTTCTATGTTTCTCTAGACTCAACATCGCTGGACTTGCTGAAGCAGGTGCAATTGCTGCTCCTTGGTTTCGGTATCAAATCGAAATTGTACACGGAACGTCGTGGTGGGAGCACTGAGGCACTACTCCCCGATGGGCGTGGTGGAAAGAAGCTCTATCCAGTTCGAGAGATGCACTCCCTGCGAATCAGTCGCTCGTCGAGATTCATCTTCCAGAGAGAGATCGGCTTTGATCCTGCGAGCCCAAAGGCTGCGGCTCTTCAGGAAGTGAATAGTCAGTTTGGTGCCTACAAGGATGAACTCTCAGACGAAATTGTGGAGATCACGCCTCTGGGAGAGGAGGATGTATTTGACCTCCGAGAGATGGCTACGCACCACTTTGTGGCCAATGGCTTAGTCGTTCACAACTGCTCCGAGTTCGTCTTCCTCGATGAGACATCGTGCAACCTGGCCAGCTTGAACCTGATGGCGTTCTGGAATGGTGAGACATTCCAAGTCGATCGCTTCGAGGCCGCTGTTCGCACGTTCATCTTGGCCATGGATATCATTGTGGGGATGAGTGGCTACCCCACGGAGAAGATCAGGGAGATGTCGCACAGATTCCGACCCTTGGGTCTGGGCTATGCGAACCTCGGGAGTCTGCTGCTTGTGCAAGGGATTCCCTATGGGTCACCGCAGGCTATGGATTTGTGCAGCGGGGTGACGGCGCTGATGTCTGCGGCTGCTTTCAGCCAGTCCCAGCATCTCGCGTCTATCATGGGCGCCTACGAGGGCTTGAATGGAAATGAGGAGCATCAACGGAGTGTGATCGAAGCGCACCGCAGGTGGCTCCCTGGAATCCCTGGAAATGGTGTGGCGAGGGAACGAGCCAGCAGCTTGTGGAGTGACGTTCTCAAGGGTCTTGAGACCCAGGGTCTGCGCAATGCGCAGCTTACTCTACTTGCACCTACGGGGACCATCGCGTTTATGATGGACTGTGCTACCACGGGGATCGAGCCCGAGCTTGGCCTTGTCAAGTACAAGAAGCTCAGCGGCGGTGGCGTGATGAAGATGGTCAATCCCCATGTACACCTCGCACTGACTTCTCTGGGCTATGCTTCTGCTCAGATCAAGGCCATCCTGCTGCATATCGAGACCACAGGGGGGATCGAGGGTAGCGCGCTCAAGGATGAGCATTTGCCAGTCTTCGACTGCTCGATGGCCGCGAGTCCCGGTGGTCGCACGCTGCCCTATCGAGCACACCTGAGCATGATGACCGCTGCGCAGCCCTACCTCTCCGGAGCGATCTCCAAGACCATCAATCTCCCATCTACGGCATCGGTGGAGGACATCGAGCGGGTGTATATTGAGGGGTGGAAGATGGGCCTAAAATGCGTGGCAGTCTATCGTGATGGCTGCAAGTCCGTCGAGCCCTACTCAGCGTCCAATGCGTCAGAGAAGGCCAAGGCAGAGGTAGAGGAGGTGGCGACGGCTCCAGCCCGTCGGCCGCTCCCCCAGGAATGCAGTGCCATCCGTCATCGCTTTGTCATCCACGATGGGGTGAATGGAGGGGACCACAAGGGATATCTGCATGTGGGGTGCTATCAGGACGGTAGCCCGGGGGAGGTCTTTATCCGGATGGCCAAAGAGGGTTCCACTGTCGGGGGCTTGATGGATGGGCTGGCCATCGCGGTGAGCTTGGCACTCCAGTATGGGGTACCCGTGGCTGCGATCACGGAGAAGTTTCGGCACAGTCGTTTTCCTCCCTTCGGTTTCACGGATACCAAGCAGCAGCCCGAGCTGCGTATGTGCTCCAGCGTGCTGGATTACCTCGCGCGGTTCCTAGATGTGAAGTTCTGCGATCGAACGCAGGAGATCCATGTGCTTGCCCCGGAGCGCATTCCCGTGGTAGCGGCTCTGCGTGTTGAGGGGAGCAGCAGCCCTCTATGCAGTGCCTGTGGGAGTGTGACACAGCGGGACGGCAAGTGCTTTGTGTGCCCCGGCTGTGGGGCATCGGTAGGGGCGTGCAGCGGGTGATCTGAGATGGCAGTACAAGTACGCTCCAAGAGCGATCTCATCAACTCCACCACAAAGGCTGTGGAGGTGCCCGGACTATCGGTGGGGAGCGTGCAAGCGGTTTCTGGGCCGCCACAGCCTCTGCGATTCCAGGTGCTGTTCACGGTGGGATCCACCACAGTGCTTCGCTGGGTAACCCTGAGCGAGGTGGTGTTCACGGAGGGGCCTGTGGGTCCGATTCGGGCTCTCTTGACTCTGGGGCAATACACCGTGAAGGACATCTACTACCCTGACAAAGTTTCTGGTACCGACTTGTTGATCGGAGATACCTACTCCTATCGACAGGACCTGATTCGTGTGGATTTTCTCAACGGGGTGTCGGTCACGATCACTGGGGACCGCAACTCGGGGAATCTGGAGTTCGTGGCATTCTGATGGCTGTCTCCTCCGTTCTCTACGGTCCCTGTTTGTATAACCTGGGCAATGACCAGGTTTTGATCTGGTGGGAGACCAATACGTCGGAGGGTGCGCACGCGGTGGACTGGTGGGTCTCAGCGATGATCCCCGTGCTCGCCCCTGCGCAGTCGCTGAGACTCCCGGATCTGGATAGCGGTTTGGAGCGCTATGTACACAGCGTGAAGCTCTCGGGGTTGCAGCCCAACGTGCAGCACTACTTCAGAATCTATGGGCTGAACTTCTTGTCGAGCCCCTATCTGTTTCGCACGCTGCGAAATGATGGACAGTCGGTGCGCTTGGGGGTCTGGGGTAGCAACGAGTCCTATCCCGCGGTTACGGTGCCTGGCCTGGGCGCCACGCTCTCCTTCCTCGATGCGCAGGGGGTTGTGGGCTATCTGGGCACAGGGAGCTACGTTGGGGATGGCCGAGTGCATGGGGATTGGGTATCCCACTGGCTGGGCTCTGTGGGCAGCCGCTTGTTGACGAAGGGGTTCTCGGGATGCCGGGGCGATACGGATGGGTACAGCGGGATGTCCCGCGGGATGCTCCCTTTTCACAGCCCAAGCGCTGCGACATTCGCGGTCTCCATTGGTAGCGCGCGCATCGTGGCCCTTACCTCCGTGAATGGTGCTAGAAATGGGCTCAGAACCAACGGCTCTCAACGCCAATGGTTTCTGAACGAGGTTTCTGGAGACATCTGGAAGGCGGCGGCCTATCGGATTATCCTGGTGCATCATCCCGTAAGGACCGTCTATTGGACTGGGTTGTGTGACTACGGCACGGGTGGTACGGATACGGATTTGCTCTCGAATCTGCTACCCCTTCTGAAGGTCTCTGGGGCTGACCTGGTGCTCCATGGGCACAGCCGGAGCTACCAGCGAGGTGCCTATCCCACCACCGTGCCCGGGGGTAGTCATGTAGTCCACCATATTGTGTCGGCTGGGGGTGGGGCTCCGGCACACACTTCTCGTTGCTGGGACTGGAGCCCTCCACAAGAGCCGGGTATCCTCTACGATTTTGCTGGCTATTCTGCGATGGTCCTGGACATCTCAAGTGCGAGGCTACAGGTAGAAGCCTTCGATCTGAGAACACAGGCTGTTGTTGACAGGGTTTCTCTAGCACCACACACGCTGTAAAAAGGACAGCATGAGATTTTTTGTCCTCGAAGCCGTGGATCCGGAGCACAGAAAACTGAGGCTAAGAAAGGTAGCGGACTACTACCGTAGGCATTCTCGTCTCTCAGCGCAGCCAGCTTCTGATAGCTCTACCTTCTACCACCCAGTTATTGATCCAGAATCGTTTGGGGATCTAACTCGTAATGCTAATAGAGCATTTGCGGATCGAAAGGTAGCGGATGCTCATGCTAAGAGGGCTAATCGAGCCTACTGGCTGCTGACCAAGTACACTCATGCTGATCCTGCTATCCGTAAAGGAGTGGCGACGCATCTGATTCGTGGGAGAGCGGAAAGACGTGCTGCTCGCTCGGGGTTGAAGTCCTTTGATTATCGACAAGCCAAGAAGACACCCAAGCGCTATACCTAATGGACACCGATTTGTGCGCCGAGGCCAAGGAAGCACGTAAGCCCCCGTCACCGGAGGTGCTAGTGGACGCACTTCAGGCTCGGATACATGTCGAGGGTGGGCGACACCCACGTTATAAGCCGATTCGACTTCGTAAGGTTGAGGTGAAACATGAAGCTGATTCCTCCGACAATCACTGATCTTGCTAGCAGCAAGAAGGGTTTGACTTTCTGGGTTCTGATCGGACTGGCGTTGGGGCGGGACCAGATTGGGCTGCCGATCGAGTGGTTTGCGTGCCTGTGCTTTGCCGCCGGTCTCTACTTTCTGGCCCAGGGAGTAGCTGATGCCGGTCGCGCGGTGGCCGGGGCGTGGGAGCGTTCGCGCAAGACGCCTACGCCGTGAGACCCGTTCTTGCTCTGCTGCTCTTTCTCTGCACGTTGGGGTGTAGCTTTGTGCAGCAAGCAAATGAGTTCAAAGGTCGAGGGCGTATCGACCTCATGTTCCCGCTGGATCTGATTCCAGGTGCTGGCGGGTTGCTCCCGCATGCTGTTCTTGACATCAGCACGGGATTCGAGTGGCATAACGATGAGCAGAGGCATCGCCGTGAGATGGAGATGCTGAAGCTCAGAGCGGAGCTTGCAAAAGAAGAGGTGCAACATGCAGAGCAAGAGCTTGACTATGAGAAGCTGTTTCTTGACATCCTTCGTGCTGATGGTGGCAGCAGCTAGCTGCTCACTCTTCGAGAGCGCTGCGGACGCGGCCCTGAGGGTCTTCAAGGAGAAGTCCCCTGAGCTGATCTCCAGCGCGGCCGACGCCGCGAAGACCTACTGGGGTGAGCACAAGGACGAGGTGGCTATCCTTGTCAAGGACACTGGGGAGGCCGCACTATCCTCGGCAAAGACCTATGCGGAGGAGAAGCTGGCTGAGGCCCGGACCTACGTGGACACCAAGATGTCTGCGGCGAGGGACAAGACCGTGCAGAAGCTGCTGGCCAAAGGGGTGCCCTTGGCTGAGCTGGATACTGATGGTGATGGGGCCGTCAGCGACGATGAGCTAGCGGCGTACCAGCAGAAGAACCCGATGAGCCTACTGTGGACGGGTGGCACCGGCCTTGCTTTTTATGGTCTATGGCTAGCTCGCCAGAAGCTGCTTGATGGGGTGCGCGTGCCGTCGTAGACGAAGTAAAGTGCCCCCAGGAGTGGTGGTTCTGGGAGGGCCAAAAAAGAAGCTAGGTTCACGGTTCTTTTTGTGGTATCCTTCTCGCATGGAAACCATCAAGGTCTACGTCGAGCTGGCTAGGCAGGTTGCGCGGCTTGCGCATCTGCAAGGGGATGCGCGGGAGTGCGCGGCTGAGACGGAGCGTCGTTCACCCTCGCCAGGTGATGATCCCTTTGCAATGCGGCCGTTCGACGACGCGCTCCCACTCGACGACGATCTGCTCCGCGCGCACGGGGGTAAGTCGTGACTACTCTCTCCGCCGTCGTGCGCGCCGAGCATCGCGCGCGCTGTGCGCAGACCTGGCGTTCGCGCACAGCGCGCATGCTGCTGGCGATTCGGCTCGCGAGCCCCGAGTTCCTGCGCCAGCCCGAGCAGCGCGCAGTGCTGGCGCGGCTCCTGCGCGATCTGCGGCACTACGACCACGCCGGCGCACGCGCGGTCCGGGAGGCGCTGCCGTGAAGGCACGGCTCGAAGCCTTCGCGGCGGCGTGCCGCGCGACGGCACCAGGCACGCCGGTGCCTGCGCTTGACGAGTCGCTTCGCGCCGACCTGCGCGGCGCCTACCTGAGCGGCGCCGACCTGCGCGGCGCCGACCTGAGCGACGCCTACCTGAGCGGCGCCGACCTGCGCGGCGCCTACCTGAGCGGCGCCTACCTGCGCGGCGCCTACCTGAGCGACGCCTACCTGCGCGGCGCCGACCTGAGCGGCGCCGACCTGAGCGGCGCCTACCTGAGCGGCGCCTACCTGAGCGACGCCTACCTGCGCGGCGCCGACCTGAGCGACGCCTACCTGCGCGGCGCCGACCTGAGCGGCGCCGACCTGAGCGACGCCTACCTGCGCGGCGCCTACCTGCGCGGCGCCTACCTGCGCGGCGCGAAACTGGCGTGGGCCAGCCATGCGCTCCTTTCGGAGATTCTCTGGCTTGCCGCGGACACCGAGCCGAGGCAGATGCTGGCTGCCTTCATTGGCCGACGCACCGATTGGTGCTGGGACCAGTGGGCGACGTGGCAGCACCCCGAGCGCGAGTGGGCCATCGCGGAGCTGCGGAAGTGGATCCAGCCCGACGACGAGCATCCGGTCTGCCTGGAGGCGGAGGAGCTGCCTTGATCCCATCTTCTGGATCACGCTCTCCCTGGGGGCTGATCGCCACCACGACGCGCTGGGCTGAGGGGATTCTGCGGGTGACCCCAGTGAGAGGGGGCGAGGGGCTATGGCTTTCCCCAGAACGGAATGCTCAAGTTCCTGAGTGCCTTCGGCTTCCTACAGGATGGTACTCTGGTGAGGTGGAGTGGTCCAGAGTCTTTCTCTCCTTCCCTGAAGTATTCCAAGTGCAGAATACAGCGCGTATTACGCTCGCTACGTATAGTCCAGCGGTCTACGCGGACTTCACTCGCTACGAGGCTTCCCTCTGAACTTTTTTCTTCTTTTCCTCACCTAGATGAGGTAAAGGGCACGCAATGCTTTCCCTGCTGGTCGCCACTGCGGCAGTGAAAAAGCGATACAGTGGTGTAGCCGGGTAATGGCACCACACCCGGTCATCAGAATGATGTGCTAGGTTTTGCACGTATCCCTCAAAAGATAAACGTGCCTCACCAGGACTTCTCTTTCAGCTCTGTAAAAAAGCTGGATGCCACCATGGGGGCATAAATCTCGTGGTCAGACGAGGACGTTGACCGCTTGTCGGTCCCGTTTTGAATAAGGACAAGCGGCTCCCGGATGATCTTACTGCTCAGATCGTCCAGATTAGGGGGAAAAGGAGCGGCGCTTTGCCAGGGGTGCGCTATCCCCTGGTCTTTCCACGCAATGCAACCCGAAAAACACGGCCCTGGTTGTTGGTCGCAAGTGGGGCACGAGGGCTGTCCTGTGATCCTGCTCCCATCGCAGGAGGTAGCTCTGCGCGCACTGCGAGAGCAACCCACCAAGAAGCCATGGCGCTGGCGGGAGGAATGGGAGAACATTCAGCACGACGAGACTGACAAGCTCATGGAGGTGCTGACATGGGTGCTCAGCGATCTCCTCACCGCAAAGTGGCGTGAGCTGGAGGATCCAGCGCTTGCGGCCTCGCACCGGAACAACGCGACGGATCTACTCGCTCACCTGATGATCGAGGAGCTTGGCGTAGTTTGGGATTCTTCTTCGCAGGTAGAGCAGAAGGCTGCTGACCCTGCAATTTGGGTTGGAAATCACGCCCCTTGATTCCATCCTTTTTGTTCTCGGGGCACAGAGAAAAAAAAGATGCTGAAGCTACTGCTGCTGTTGCTCGCGTTCACGCAAGGTGGTGGTGATGAGGCGCCGGTTGCGGCTGCTTACCCGCTGCCTGAGGTGTTGAGCGTAGAGCCCTTCGGTCCGACGAGTGTACTCCTGGGCTACGAGGGTGGGAGCTGCCTGGTCGATCTGGTCGATCTGGAGGTGTTGCCTGGTCCCGCCGGAGTGGCCGGGTTTCCGCCTCTCGCTGTGACGACCAACCCCAGCGCGATCGAGACGACGTATACCAGCTCCGCGGGTCAGCACAAGGTCGTCACCTCCTGCAAGGGAATGAGTGAGGACCTGTGCGCGCTGAAGCATGCGCAGCAACTCGCCGCGATGCAGCGGGTCTTCCCAAAGATTGGGTGATCGTGCAGCACGACCAGCATGGCACCATGCTGGTCGTGTCAACCATTCCCATGAGCAAGATTCAGAGCGCGACCGAGGTCGCACAGCGAGCGTCCAAGGCGCCCACCATGACCAGTGAGGAGCGACGGATCATTGCGATGTGGCTGCGCCGACAGGCGAACAGCCTGATCTCCCAGGCTGACGAGATGGACCGTCGTTTCATCGGGCACGGGGTGCCGAAGCGGAGTCCGGTTCGGCGCAGTGCTCGGTGACGGGGTGGCTATGTCAACGAACGAGCCGAAGGTTATGCGTTGCCCGAAGTGCGGCAGCTCGGGGTTCGATGGCTACTTTATGGCACCGATGCGGTACGTCTGCAAGTCGTGCGGGGCGCGGTACGAGGATGCCAATGGCATTCGAGTGCTAACGGAGGAAGAAGGGAGGAAGTTGCGGCCGGGGATGTACGGGGATCCAGTGTGTACGGTCTGCTGCTCGCACGCTCCGCACGCACCGGGGGCCTGCCCTTTCTGCGACGGGACGACGACCCAGGAGCGCCCGAACCAGCTGCGCGCGCTCGAATGAAAGAAAGATCGGCACATTCTGCCCATGGAAAGCGACACGAAAAACATCTGCTCTCTGTGTGACGCCCCCTTGGCTGCGTCGTCGCACCAGGTTCTAGAGTGCGAGTGTGGAGCGATCTACGAAGATCGTGGCGAGGACGTACGGCACACAGAGGATGTTGGCTGGGGGGCCGGTGCGACGGTATCCGTCGTGGAATGGGAGCACGTCTCCCATCTCCACCTGATCGCCTCTCCTATCTCGGATGATCTCGGGGTGATTCTTCTGTGAACTGTGAAACGTCTCCAGACGACTCAACGGCTAGCCTCGTCCAGAACTGGGTCAAAAACCTGACCTATAAGGTGATTGAACTCATGCACCGAAGGAACATGCCGACCAAGCAAGAAAGACCGACCAAGCAAGAAAGACTGCTGACCAAGCTCGAAAGGATACTGTTAGCAAAAGTAGCCCGAAGAGCCCGCAGGGTTGGAGATAGCAATAGCGATGTGCGCGCTATCATCGCACTCATGGCTAGAAATGCTCCTAGCCAGCCACAGTTTTGGTTTTCTGATCCACCTGACGTGGTTTTCTGATAGACTTTCAAGCCATGGAAACCATCCCATCTGGTCTCTACACTTGCACGGTGAAAGAGGTGCGTGTCGAGACGACTCCGTGTGGCGACCCCAAGTGGATATTCCGGCTCGTCGTCGCGGAGGGAGAGTATCAGGGGCACGAGATCGACGATTTTATCGTCTTCTCCTCCCGAGGGCGTCACCGCGCGCGTGTTACACTCGCGGCGATGGTGAACATGCTCCCCAACGATATCCTCCTCGCGGCGATGATGGGAGTGGACACGCTGTGTTCTCCCAATGGTATCCTCCATCGAAGGGTCGTGGTGGATGTTCGCCGTGTGGTGGGTGACGAGCGCAACGAGGTGACATACGCAGGCTACTCGAATTACCCGGAGGAGGTGGCTTCGTGATCTCTCGACAGTTCAACAAGCATCTGAACTCCTGCCGTCGTCGCGGTGTCCGACTACTCGATGCCGTGAAGCTGGGGGCTCTGCCTGAGGGGCTACGGCATGCCATGTTGTTGTATGTCGTGCGTCAGCGGGGTCCGGTGCTGGTGCAGCTCGTGACCCCTGCTCTGGACTGGGGGTGGCTGCATGCCTGTGGCTACCTCCACCGAACCACAGGGGAGAGTGGTTACACCTTTCTGCACACGGGCGAGCACACGATTCACTGACTTTTCCTTGGCTCGCGGGCAACCGCACCTTGCAGGTGCGACCTCCCTTTCCTGTTGCCCGCGGGCTGAGGATTTCTCTTTCCTGCTTGGGGAGAAAGAAATGGCTGCTTCTTACTACGTGTTGAGGCACACAGAAACTGGTCTGTTCGTTTCTGTAGGTGGTCACCACTCCTACACGAAGGATCTTCGGTCTGCGCGAACGTACGCGATTGAGAGTGCAGCGCAGTCGGACGCCTGTGGCAACGAGGTTCCTGTGAGTGTGGGAATGCTGTTGCCTCCACCTGTTCCCGTGGTGCGAGCATGACGACCACGACCGAGCTGTTGGGTTACTTCCTTGTCGCTACCAAGAAGACGTGGGAAGAGGAGGCTATCCGTCGTGTCGCTGCGATGGAGTATGAAGACGCACTCAGGCATGGTGATGATCGTGCTGTCGTCATGTTCATGGGTGAGCGGAGAGAGGTCACTCGCCTGCATCCGGAGACGATGAGAGTTACCCTCATCGCGTCGAATCGTGCGAGTAGTCCCACACACTTCTTCGCCGACATGCACGTTTCCCTGCTGTTCTGTCAAAAGAAGTCTGAGCGACAAATGAAGAACATACTGATTCCTGATGGTGAGCTGGAGAATCTGGAGAACCAACGGAGGTGGGCTCTGGACTCCTATCGCACGACTTTTCTCGCAGCGCAGGAGGCTCTTGCCTACCACAAGAAGGCGTCACCCCATCTCTCTACCACTGATCCCCATCTCTCTGACCCCCATCTCTCTACCATCATCCCTGACCCTTTTGGGCTTACGGAGTGGGATGGGAACGTGGAGGCGTACATGCGCTGGATTACCCGTACGGTAGACAGTGACTGCTGGAAGTCTCTTTTTTCTCATCCCTCTGTGCAGCAGATGAGCGCCAGCCTGCTTCCCAGCACTCCGTTCTCTGCGGAAGCTGCTAGGGCCTGGCTCACAAGGAAAGTGTCTCCGAGTGTAAACACCCATGACTCCTGAGCAGATCGAGCTGGCGAAGCGCCTAGCCGCGCACCCGAAAGCGCGTCGTATGCCCGGCATGCTGATGATGATCCCGCCTCACCAGGACCTCCAGCACGTAGCCGGGGTTCAATGGCGCATATCGCCGGGGTCTGAGTGGGGGGATGGCCTCCCTGTACTCGATGACCCCGCGACGCAGGGCTGCCTGCTCGCCCTGCTGGATGGTGACTGGCTCGTGTCCGTGGACCACGGCGCAATGCCAGAGGCCCCGGACCACCGCACTCCGGCGTACTACGAGGTGGAGTCCCTGCGAGCACCGTACGGACTCGGAGAGAATCTTCTTGTCGAGGCAAACCACCTCGGCACGGCCCTCGCCAAGGCACTGCTCGCGCAGTGGGATGCGACCCCATGCGTGGATACGCTAAGACCATGAGAAGATGATGAGAACCTACTGGTCTCTGACCAGTAGCCTTTTCTACTGAGGAAAAACCATGAGAGACCCGACGAGGGTACCGACGAGGATAGAGGTTGTTTGGGAGTTGGCCGGAGTGACCATCACGCTCCTTGTTTTTCTTCTCCTGGCCATCCTGGCCTGGGAGTGACCTGAAAATGCAGACAGATCCACAACAGCAGATCGACTTCGATGATGCCGCTGCCGCTGCACGAGCGCAATACATCGTAGACCAGATCCAGCAGCAGCTCCCTGGGTACGGGGTCTGTCTGTGGATCGCCAACATGATGGAGGACGCCAACAGGGGTCTCTGCACCCTGGTCTCCACTCTGGATCGCCAGTGCGTGGTGGATATCCTGGAGGGTTGGCTCACCGCGGTCGTGAATGAGCAGAGCAGCAGCCCAAAACAAGGGGCGCTAGAGGTAGCGTGCTGGGCCTGTGGCTGCCGGGGAGAGGTGCGCAAGGTGGCGGGTCAACTGCGTACCATTTTTCTGTGCCCGACCTGCATGGGTCTGGGTTAGACTGTTCCTGTCACGAAAGAGGAATCTATGGAACACGAGACGCCGGAGCAGCCTCCGCTCGACCTTGCCGAGGATGCCTTTGAGGAGTTTCAGACGATGACTGCCGATCTGAGCCGGTCAGATTACCGTGCGTCGGTGGAGGAGCTGATGAGTCTTCTTCAAACAGCACTCCGCGGGCTGGATGATGATGAGCGGATGGGCGGATGAAAGGTGGGTCGTGTGCTACACGCCTATTCCAAGCGGTGGAGCGGACCCAGGGCCGCGATCGTGGTCAACACGTTCTTGAGCAACGAGAACATGTGCAACGTCAACGTATTCCTGGACGGTGCAAACGACAGTTCCCTCTTGGAAGAAGTCCGTGCCAGTACGAACGGCAACACTTGGTGCTGCGTGTATGTCTTCGACATGCTGCTACCCGCGGAGCGGGCTGAGCTGTTGGAAGCACACGACGTGATCCTGGAGTGGCCGATGAGGATCAGGATGGTGGACGAACAGTGACCGAAACGGTGAACGAAGATCGTGTGGAGTTTGAATCACCGCCTGGGCGATGGTGGGCGAAGCCACCCTGCCCGCCTCTCGACATGGAGTTTGATCGCGTCCGCATGCTGCTGAGGAGTTGCACTGCGGAGCAGCTAGAGACTCTGGCTGAGTTAGCGGTGGAAGAGATATCGCGTCTTCGCAGTAGCCCCAGATTGCGAGCTATGGCTCTGCAACTTTACAACTGCTTGCAGGGGGCTGATCGCAGGTCTTTTCTGAGCAGCCTGTTTGATGACAATGACGCAACCCTTACCTGGTAAAGAAAGGGCCTGAGATGCAAGCTCATCTACACATGACGCCCGCTGCGAGGGCGCAGCATTATGCGCAGGTGTTTCCTGACTATCCTGCTCCGCGTGTAGATGCGCGCTGGCTAGACAGCGTTTGGGTGCTGGGAAACAACTATCGCGGTAGCGGCTTCTATGGAGCCTACCCTCCGGGGTACATCAAGCGGGTGGCAGCGTTGTTTCCAGATGCTAGGGATGTCCTCCATCTTTTCAGCGGCTCTCTGTCGGCGAATCGAGAGAGCCTGCAACATCCTGAGCACTGGCAGTGCGACTACTTGGATGCAAACCCCGAGCTGCATCCCACGATCATCGGGAGTGCCGAGGCGATGCCCGTGGAGGACGCTCGCTACGATCTGGTTCTGGCGGATCCCCCCTACTCTGTGGAGGACGCCCAGCACTACGGCAAGCCGATGGCAAATCGTAGTAAGGTGCTGGCGGAGACCTATCGAGTGCTTCGGCCAGGCGGGTGCCTACTTTGGCTAGATCAGGTGCTGCCGATGTACTCCAAGGCTGTGTGGCACCTGTGGGGCCTCATCGCTGTGGTGCGCAGCACGAATCACAGGGTGCGGCTACTGAGCTGTTTTCAGCGGCCATCTTCACTCGAAGATCACGAGTGGGTTTCTGTAGCTATTCCTGGGGTGACACGATGCTGCCGCTGTGGGATGCTGCACATAGTCTCGGACGAGGAAGAGATGTTTTTTCAGTGCGGCTCGGATGGACGGTTGCGCGCCGCGGTAGCTAGCAGCCCCGTGTGTGCCAATGGACGCAAATCTTCTTGATGCTCCTCAGGACAGCGTACACAAGAAGACGCTGGCGAAGTATCCTGCTCTGTGGTCAGGCCACGGGGTCGCGCCCCTAAGCTGGCGCGAGCCCAGACGGGTCTTCGTCGCAAGTGATAGAGTTCTCAAAAATCTGTCTGATGATGCGATCGACCGCCTGTTCGCGGTGATGGCACTGTGCCCGCAGCATACTTTCATGGTGCTGACGAAGGGTGTAGACAGGCTGCACAAGTGGTACGGTTTTAGCCGACGCAACATTCCTGTGTACAATGCGGCGGCGGAGCTGGTTGAAAGCGACTTCTCCTGCTTTCCACCGACCATGGCTCGTGCTCGCAGTAGCGGCGAAGGATGGTGGCCGCTGCCCAATGTGCAGCTCGGGGTCTCGGTAGAGGACCAGGCGTCCGCGGACGAGCGCATCCCGCTGCTGCTCGCCACGCCGGCAGCGGTGCGCTTCGTGTCGGCGGAGCCGCTGCTGGGGCCGGTGCGCCTAGATCATGTTCCGATCGAAGACCGCAAGGGAGTCCAGTTCGATGCGCTGCCGAGGCTCCACGGCGTGCTCGTTGGCGGCGAAAGCGGCCCTGGCACGCGGCCGTGCAACGTGTCCTGGATCCGCAGCATCGTGCAGCAGTGCAAGGACGCGGGGGTTGCTTGCTTCTGCAAGCAGCTCGGTGCGCGCCCCGTTGTGGGTCGCAGCTCTCTTCTTGGATTCAAAGCAACCCAGCTCGATCCGGACCATGGCTATGGCGATGATCTGTGCCTAGTCCGCCTGCGCGATCCCAAGGGTGGCGACATCAACGAGTTCCCCGTTGACCTGCGCGTGAGGGAGTTGCCACCATGAGCTTTTACACCGCCGTGTTCGGCCAGAACCAGGCCGCCGACGCCATCCTAGCTACGCTTGGGCTGACCAGAGAGGATGTTGGCCGATTCCGAGACTGCTTTGTCACCGAAGGCGAGATCGCTGTCTACACACGTAACGGTGGCAACAATCGAGAGTGCTGTTGTAGCGACGGGCCAGCATGTGGAGCAGAATGCCGCAATCCAGACACTGCGCAGTGCGCCTGTACAGGATGCGTTATCACGCACCGACTCCCATCGCATCCGCTTTACGTGCGAGATGAAGATGACGACTTTGACAGCACCTATGCCACGATCTACTTCCGTTTCCCCGACGAGCATGCTGACCAGCTTCGGCTGCTGGAGGCGCGGGAGCCATTCGACCCGAGCGCGCGATGGCTAAAGGCGATCGAGGACCTTCGAGTCTGGGGGTTTCCAAAATGAACGGCGAGACTTGGGCTCCGTGCCCAATCTGCGCTCGCATCGGTGGCTTCTATGTACAATGCGTCGTCTGCGGGCGATACAAGGCACCGCGCGGCCGTTCGGTTCCGATGGCGATGGCGAACGGAATGTGCGAGCACGAATGCCCGGGCCACTATGCGGAGCCCCACCCGGATGACCTTTGGCCAAGGAGAGAGGCTTGGTGACGCCTTCGGCCACCAGGAATGGCATCGGGAGCTGCTGTGACCCGCCACATTGAACTAGACAGATTTCGTCTCAAGTTCCGTAAGGCAGAAGATGATGGCATCGTGGCCTCAATATGGATGGATGACACACACCTGGTCGATCTGGCTTGGCTTTCATGCAAGATAGTTGGTGACGCTGGTAGCAAAACCTATCAGGGCTGGGTTGACGCGGTAAGCGCGTGCTTCCATGAAAAACTTGCCGAGATCACTGGCATTGAAGGTTGGGTTGGAAAGCGACGTAAGCCACGCTACGAAGGGGAAGGGGAGGGTGGAGTAGTATGAGCGGCGGGGGGTTGCTGGGTGCGCTTTGCCTTTTCTTCTAGGATTTTGAACCACCCAATGATAAGCTCTGCAAGAGCTGAGAATGTGAGGTGGCGGATAACGCTGCCCAACAACGTAGAAAGTGGTCAACCTCTTCCGTGACCCCCCTTGCCCGTCCGGCTTGCGCAATACTCGGTGTTTTGGGCTTTGAGGTAGCCCGTAAAAAAGCGCCGAAAAATGTTAGGATCCAACAACTCGAAGACGGGTCATGTTCTCAGCGTTTTCTTCCGCTTTTCAAAGCCCTTAGCCCGCGGAAGATTTTCAGAAAAAGTTTAGGTTCTGTGGCCCCTTGGTGGTAGGCTGTGCCCATGAGTGGTGGTTCCTACGACTACGCTTACCTCACCATCTTGCGATTGGCAGAGGGGATCAAGCTGGACTCGGATGCACCCAATGCGGCTCCGCCAGCGCTTCGTACTCGGTTTCGAGAGCTACTTCTCAGGGTGGCGGCGGCTTGTCGGGCTGTTGAGTGGAACGACTCGGGGGATGGCGCCTCGGAGGAGGCCACGCTGTTACATCAGCTTCTCGGTCCCCTCACCGAGACCGAGGAGATCGAGCTAAGGAAGGGGATGGCCACGTCAGCATCATCCGGAATCGGGTCAAAACGAAGCTAATCATGCGCCAAGCCATGCGCCCCTGTCGCCACCTCGATTACACGGAGGATTACACCAACTGCACCATCCAGACGTGCGCGCCGGACTATCCGGACGTGCGCTACTGGCTGCGCGGCGGCCCCGGCGAGATCCCTCCCAACCCCAGAAAGGTGCAGTTCTGCGGCGCGGGTCGAGGACGGATCAACGGGGTGTTCCAGTGCTATTGCCCGGGCGAGATGCCGTGCTACGAGCCCGAGGCAAAATCAACACCCTGATCTGTGATGGACTACCTGGTCTACGACATCGAGATCAAGAACGCTGTTCCGCTAGAGACGGAAGAGCGAATCGAGGGCATATCCTACTGCGAGGGCTGGAAGGACTTCCAGGGCATGGGCTTGGCTTGTGTTTGCGCCTTTGATTCCAGGTTGCAGCGCGAGCGCGTGTTCATGGGAGATAATCTGATGGTCTTCCAGAGTCTTGCTGAGCACTGCAACATGCTGCTGGTAGGCTTCAGCAACTCCCTGTTTGATGACCATGTGCTAGCAGCATCAGGCATTACGATTCCAGCACACCGTCGCTACGATCTCCAGTGCTTGATCTGGGAAGCTACTGGTGTAAATCTCTCTCTCTGTGTAGCGAAGCGGACTTTCATAAGCTGCATCAGCTCTATGGTTTGTCGGCGATGGCGCAATACAATTTCGGGGTCAAGAAGTCAGGTAAGGGTGTGATGGCCCCGTTGCTCTACCAGCGTGGCCACTACGGGAGCCTGCTCGACTACTGTCTGCACGACGTGTTGATGACACGGCGGCTCTTCGAGAAGGTGCTGCGGGGTGAACCCTTGGAGAACCCCGTGGATCGTGACAAGCTCCTACATCTGCCACTACCATAATCCCACATGAAGACCACGGTTGAGTACGAGCTGGAATCCTTTCCAATTCCTTCCTATGTGAATACACGGGGTACACAGGGATTTGTTAGGGTCCAGATCCCCTTGAGTGCGCTCAGCCAAGACGATTTGGAGCTGCTGTGCAGGGAGTTCCGGGAAGGGGTGCTCATCAAGGCGGGGAAGAAGAAGGCCAAAGGTGGACGAGAACTCAAAATCGCGTCGCCACGGCGCCGTCCAGGTGGAGCCTAGGCGTGGCTAAGGAGTGGAAGGAGTTTGACTCGTGTTGTCCCTACTGTGGGGCTGATGCCTTGGTGCTGACGGAGGCGCCAGGCGATCTCGTGTTCGATGACGACGATGCCAAGTGCTCAGACTGTGGCTGTCCCGGCATCGTACACGTCGAAGAAGAGTGGGCAACCGAGGAGGAACCGGGTACCGCCTACGTCTCCTGGCATGAGCCAGATTGTACTTGTGCATGGTGCGTGGCTAATCCCATATGACTAAGAAGCCCGTGAGTGTTGCAGCAAGGTGAAAGATGCCATCGAACCACCAACCCCCGAGGGGAATGACTATGGATCTACAATTTACTGAGGGCTATGCTGGTGCAAACCAAGACCACGAAATATACAGAGGGCCTTGCTGGCGCTGTGGTCGTCACTGGTGGGGTTGACTCGTGGAAACCACTTGCCCGTGCGGCGCGTGCAACGATTGGGAACCACACAAGCTGGAAGAATGCTGCTCTGACCATCGCGGTAGATCGTCGACGCCTCTTGTTGAGGTGAAGTGATCTCTCATGGACGACGACTTTCAGACACCTCGCACTAGGTTGATTTTGCAACGGAGTTTGCCAGCCTGCTGTGAGGAGCATGCACGCCTCCTGCGGGATCAGGCGGACTTCCAGCGTACAAATGCGCTGGTGGCCCTGGAGTTCGCTGCCGAGCGCAGCCAGGCTACGGGGGAGTCCCATGTGGTGATCGAAGATCCCAGCAAGATCGGTTTGTTCTACGTGATTCCACGCTCCAAGAGGTATACTGTCGAGGGTGCAGAAGTCAGGAGAATGAAAGATGGTCCAGTTTCTTCCTCTTGAGATCATGCGTGGTGACACCTACGCTGTTCCGCTGGTTGTTCGTGATGAGTATGGCAACGTCCTCAACTTGACGGGGGCTTCTCTCAAGCTGACGGCGAAGAAAGCGTTGTCAGATGCGGACGCCACTGCGGTCTTCCAGTTGACGACCCTTCCCTCGGGGGGCATCGTCATCACCGATGCAGCGATAGGGCTTGTCACACCCACGTTTCAGCCCGCGAATACAAGTGGGCTGTCCGCAGGCACCTGGGTGCTCCGTTGGGATCTCCAGGTAACCAAGGCTGATGGCAGCATCTTCACTGCCTATTACGGACCACTGACTGTGGTACCGGATGTCACTACGATGTGACCGTGGCTTGGTCTCACGATCAACTCGCGCACGATCTGGCGCAGCATCTGCGTGCGACTGGTAATCGTGTAGTCTGGGAGGACATGCAACTGGGGCCAGCTGGGAGCCCGCGTCCCGATGTCTATGTGGTGGACAAGAGCTTTGTCCATCAAAATGCTGTGGCCTACGAAGTCAAGGTCACGGAGGCGGACTTTCGAGCCGATGTCGTTGCCGGCAAGTGGCGTAGCTACACCCCTCTGGCGAACTCAGTTTACTTCGCCTGCCCCACTGGCCTCATAAAGCGCGCGGATCTCCCGAATGTCTGTGGTTTGATCTGTCGAGGGGATGAGCACTGGAAGGTGATGAAGGGGGCCACGAATCAGAGTCTGGTGCTTCCACAGACTTTGCTTCTCAAGCTGCTCTTTGATGGTATTGGTTGGGAGGCTTCGAGGTTGCTCCGGGAGCAGCGGGGTGTGCTACGAAATGAGTGGACTCTACGGGAGGAGACCAAGAGAAAGCTAGGTGAGCGCATTTGTCGGGCCATCCAAGACATCTCATCTGTGGAATACGAGATAGCCTCTATGAAAGGGGCTCTTCAGAGAGAGCGAGATAGCCATGTACGGGCTCTGAGCGAGATGCAAGAGCACGCCAAGAAGGAGATCGATTCGCACAGGGAAACGTCATGGGGTGAGGTCCAGACCTATATTCAGGAGCTACGGAAGGAGCTGAATCTGCCTTATAAGGCCACACCCTTGGATCTCCTTCGGGCTCTTCGTAGCGCTCGTCGAGGAGACCTGGGGAAGCTGCAAGCGCTGGCATCTGCGTTGAAAACCGCTGTAGGTTACTGCTCTTCAGTGCTCTCAGAGGCAAAAGGTGACGAGGTAGAAGGTGGCTAATATACATGCTTCTTCCTACATTGGTCTTGGGGATCAAGTTTATCTCCACGCTGTGCTGCGAGAGCTACGAGGAGAACATGAGGTTTGGGTGGATACTCCGTGGCCCGCTCTGTGGGAAGATATTGGAGTCCACCCCGTGAAGATGGGATTGTGTGGTTTGGCTGCGCAGGATCGGGAGAGGCAGCGGGCTCCTGAGAATGTGTGGACTACTCCTCCCGTTACTGCCCTCTGTTACCATACGAGCTACCTTGCGACATCGACCTCAATCGTAGAGGCGCTTCGTTTTGGTGTGGGAATGCAAGAGGATGTGTTGCAGAGGAAGATTGACTTTCGCCTGCGCGTGCCACCCCACTGGTTTCCCCGGGGGTTCCCGCCGGGAGACTTTGTTCTCTTTCGTCCACCTTCTATTCGCAGCGTCGGTACCTACCTGTCGCGTACACCCCATGTGAATGTGATGCGCAGGGTGTTGCGGAGGCTTGTTGATCGAGGGTGTCACCTCATCGTGATCGGCGATCTGGCTCCCGCTTACGAGTGGCTGGAGGACGATGCGTTGCTTACGGGGTGCCCCGACGTGCAGTGCTACCTCAGGGGTGAGCTGCAATGTACGGAGATCGCGGCCTTGGCGCAGGCTGCAAATCTGGTGGTGACCTCTCCCTGCTTTCTACTGCCTCTTTCGCTATCCGTGGGCGCCAATGTTCTGTGTGTCTACGGTGGGCACTACCCGCCTTCCATGTTGATCCCCAGAACAGCCGGCGTGAAGCCACTCTACACGGAGCTGGCTCCCGAGCCTTTCTGCAACTGTCGTGATCCCCTGCATGTGTGTTGGAAGGACATTCCCGATGAGCGAGTGGACACCACGGTGGATGCTGCGCTTGCTCGTCTCTTGGGGAGAGACAAAGATTTCTGTAGCTACTGGTTTGGTATTCAATGAACAAAACTGCTGTAAGCTGTGGCGGCGAGACTCCGTTGACGTTCGATACCTACGAGGTGGAGGCCGCGCGCACCGCGGTAGGGTTCCGCAACGGACGCGACAAGCTGCTGTGTGCGGCGCTCGGCTTAGCAGGCGAAGCCGGCGAGTTCGCCGATGCTGTCAAGAAGATGCTGTTCCATGGGCATCCAAACGATCCCGCGAAGCTGGTCAAGGAGATCGGCGATGTGCTCTGGTACTGCGCGTTGGCAGCGCACTCGCTCGGCGTTGATCTTGCGGAGGTTGCAGCGCGCAACATCGCCAAGCTGCGCATGCGCTACCCCGCTGGTTTTTCAACCGAAGCGAGCCAGGCCCGCGTGGATGTGGAACAGCCGAGGGAGCCATCGTGAGTGAATGGGAGGACTTCCAGAGTCCGGGCTCCGTGTTTCACCTGCTTGCTGGGCACATCCACCCCGCCGACGCGCCTAGCTACATGTCGGATCCCACGTATTACGGGCTCTACCATGCTCTTGCCCTGAAGATCCAGCCCAAGATCATTCTGGAAATTGGCGTGCGCTTTGGCTACTCAGCAATCTGCATGCTTCATGGGAGTAAAGGTAAGGCCTCTTTTCTTGGCTATGATTTCGAGCACTGGCCAGGGAGCAACGATTTTGCTGAGCACATCCTGAAGAAGCTGACGAGTGGAGCGGTCAGGTTGGTACGCACCAACACGCAAGCACACGTCTCTTTGCCCCTGACTGAGGGGTTCACTCCGGTGGACCTGGCGCACATCGACGGGCAGCACGATGTGGCTGCCCTGTGGCATGATCTCGATTTAGTTCATCCACTTTTGGGGCGCCCGGGCTACATTCTGGTGGACGACGTGGCGGACCCCAATCTCCGCTTCGCGGCCTCGAAGTGGGCTGATGTAAATGGCCTCCGGAGCCACGAGCTGGGATCACTTCGTGGACACCTACTTCTCACTGCATGAAGACAATTCTGCTCCCCCCGGGCATCGGTGACAATCACTGGATTTTGCTGAAGCTGCGCAGCTTCATGGAGGTGCATGCTCCTGGTGAGACCTTCCGTGCTCACATCTGGGATCCCGATGGTAAGCCCCGGGCATTGGAGTGGTTGCAACGTATTCCCTGGCTAGAGGTTGGTGGCTATTTCCGACACCCCTGGACGCACGAGTACAATGAGGTCTATGGCACCGGCCCCCGGCAGGTCATCGAGGGCTTTGAGGGCTTTGACTACCTCATCGGTGTGAACCCCGCCCTAGAGCGTGGGTGTGCGATGAGCGAGGTGCTTCCGGAGTGCGTGACAGAATGGGACTACGAGGTGGTGCCCACGGAAGAGGAGATGCAGTTTGGGGAGCATTTTCTTAGGCACAACGGACCCTACATTTTGCTCTTCTTCTGCAACCATGGCTTCTACGCGGAGCATTGGTTGCAGCATCTTCCGGTGAAGAAGCTTGTTGGATTCATCCAAGCTCTGGCCACCGCGTACCCCCACACCAAGCTCGTACTGACGGGTAAGGATTGGGATGTGGACTTCTCTACACAGCTCGCTGCTGCGGCGGGCACCCCGCAAGTCATTTCGTTGGCGGGACAGACCACGCTCCCTCAGCTTCTGGGGCTCATCCGTCACGCGCGCGCCTTCGTGGGCTTTCCTGCGGGCAATGGGATGGTCGCACAGCATCTTGGATGCCCCACATTGATGATCTGGTGTGGCGAGAGCTACCGCGCACGTTTCCATAAGGATTTCAGTACCAATTGGGTTGATCCCAAGAAGGTAGGATCTGTCTATACCCCGGTCTACGTGGATAGCTTTCAGGAAGACGTTTGCTTGAGTGCCCTCAACGACATGGAGCGGGCGCGGCGACAGCTCATGGGTCGGGCACAATGCTCTGATAATGTGAGTGAGGTATAGACCAGCTCGCGTTGCTATCAGCGTGACCACGACGAATTGTGCAGGGTTGCTCGCGATGGACCAGCCTCTACCTGATCCAGCGGCAGATATGTGTGAGCCTCTGGAGGGTGAGCTGGTGTGGTTCGAGGACCGTGGCTATGGTTGGTGTCCGACACCACCAAACCTTGGGCTCTACAATGAGGAGTATTTCAACAAATACGTGGGCTACATCTCTACTGCTGTGGGAAAGGGGCTTACCGCGGAGCGTGTAGACTTGTGCAGGGAGTATGTTGCGGACAACAAGCTGGTAGTGGATGTGGGGGCGTGTGCAGGCGACTTCCTCGCCAAGATGATAGAGGCTCGCGGGGTGCCCCTTCTTCTCGGGGGCTACGACGTGAATCCCATGTCCCGGGCGTGGCTGCACGAGCGCGGTCTCTGGGTAGATCCCTGGGAGAGCAATGTATTGGTGGAGAACATCACTCTCTGGGATGTGCTGGAGCATCTACCAGATCCCGCCGCACTCCTTCGACGTGTTATGGAGCACGTCCTCGTGAGCCTGCCCATCTTTGAGGGTGCCACCCATACGCGAAGCAGTAGACACTATAAGCCGGGGGAGCATCTTTGGTATTGGACTCGTGCGGGGCTGCTGAAGTGGTTTGCTACACAAGGATTCTCCTGCCTCTGGCAGGGTGAGATGGAGCAGCGATGGGGGCGAGAGGCGATCGAGACCTTTGTTTTTCGACGGCTGAATCAATGATCTCGATGCACCTGCGGGTGTTTCCTGCGCGCGGGTGCCCCTCGCGTCGAGGGCAGGGAGGCACGCACCAACGCTGAACTTTTTTCTCTAAAAAAGTTAGCCACTTTCTGCTATAGTCCTGGGCATGGAAACCGAAACCACAAACCCGAACACTCCCGCGGCTCCGCCGACGATGGCGGCGCTCCGCGCCGCAGGTGCAGGAGCCGAGCGCCTGCTCACCGAAGCGGGCGTGGCGCTCCTGATTTCCCGTCGGGAAGACGCCTGCCGCATCCTCGCGGACCACGAAGGTGGTCCGGCCGAAGAGGTCTCCTTCTCGGGGATCGGGAACATCATGTCCGCCGCCGGCCGCGTCTTCGAGACGGTGCGGCCAGGCATCAACGCCTGGCCCACTGGCAAACACGGCCAGTGGGACGGGCTCCCGTGCTCCGTCGACACGGGGGACTTGGATCCCCGCGAGGTGCTGGCGTTGCTGCGCGCCGCAGGCGCGGAGGTGCGCCCGTGAGCGCTCCTACCCTGTGGGTGCTCGGGGCGCCAGACCCCGAGATGGCGGCTATCGAGGCGCTGCTGCGCGCCGCCGGTGAGCCCGTGGAGTACGCCACGAAGGCCGGCAGGCGTGTGACGGCGGAGACGGCCTATCAGGCTGACCCGCCTCACCTCGTTGATTCGACGCTAGCAATCGCGGCGTTGCTGAGCGGTGAGACGGCGGCTGACCCATCGACCTACGGGACGGTTTACCGCGTGGAGTGCTCTTGGCACCCCGACTGCTCCCTGAAGCAGGCCGCGCAGCTCGGGCAGAGCGAGGTGGTGGTGATCGACCACCACCGGCCCGGCGATCCCGGCTACGGCCGGCCGCCGGCCGAGTTCCTGGCCGGCAGCTCGATCGGCCAGGTCATCGCGCACCTGGCGCGGCTCGGCCTGCTGACCTGGGAGCGGCTACCGTGGATGGTGGCCGGCGTCCCCGGCGCGCTCGTGGCGCCGTACACCGCGCCGGGCGCGGACGACCCAGACTGGTGGGTCTACGTGGCCCCCGACGTGATCGCGCGCGTGCCGCACGACCTAGTGCTCACCGCTGCGGCCGACCACTGCCTCGGCGCGGCCTGCCGGGGTAAGTGCCCAGGCGTGGGTCTAGTCGCGCTGCTGCAATGGCGCGCGGTATCGCGCGCGGCGCACCAGAAGCGGACCGTCGAGTCCGTGCTGGCCGACGTGGCGGCCGCACAGGAGGCACTGCGCTCGGTGCCGCGAGTATCGTTGCTCATGCGCGACATCTGGGCTGGGGTGCGGGATGCGCGCGCCCGCGACATCCCCGAGCTGCCGGAGGCAGCGTGCCTCCTCGGCGTGGCCTACCTGGCTACACCGGCAGTCCGCGCGGGCGAGCGCGTCAAGGTGGTGCTCGGCTGCGCGAGCCCAGACCAGGTCGCCGCGTTCCTGCGCGGCGAGGGTCCGGCGGCCGAGCTGGTCGACCGCTACGGCGACCCGGCCCGCGGGTTCGCGGGAGGGTACCGACCATGACCGCTCCCCTGACGATCGAGCAGCGCGCACGCGCTGCGCTCTCGGCCGGCGGCTCGCCAGCCGAGGTGGCCCGCGACCTGGCCCTGGAACTGGGCACCGACGATGAGGGCCGTGACGTCGTGCTGCTGCTCGGGTGGGTGGTGCGGGACGGCAGCGGCGGCAACGCCGTGGCCTACCCGGATGCCAAGTCCGGGGCGGAGGCGGCGGCCGAGTACGTCGCCGATGGCGCCGAGCCATCGACGCGTACGGAGTGGGTCACGGTCCGCGCCTGGCGGGTCGGGCTGGACGCCGACGGCGACTGCGCGGACTGCGGCGCGGCGTGTGCGTCCGACGTGCACCCGTGCGACGATGCGGAGTGTCCGCTGCACGGGGCGCCGCCGGTCGACGTGGCCGAGGTCAAGATCGACCGCGCCAGCCACCGGGTCACGATCGACCCGGACGAGCCGGATTGCGTGGGCGGCGATGGCCATGCGTGGGCGTCGCCCGTCAAGCTCGTCGGCGGCATCAAAGAGAACCCCGGATGCTGGGGGCACGGCGGCGGCGTCATCATCGACGAGGCGTGCCTGCGGTGCGGCTGCCGCCGGCAAACCGACACCTGGGCACAGGACCCGACCGACGGGACACAGGGGCTGCGGTCGGTGGAGTACGCGCCGGGGCACTATGACCTGGCGCCGCTGCGCGACGCGCAGGTCCGGGGCATCGTGGGCGACGTGCTGGGCCGCGCCTCCGTGGTCGCGGTCACGGGCCGCGGCCGGTGGGTGATCTCGAACGACGCCGAGGAGGCCGCGGAGTATGTGCTGCTCTTGGCCGCGGCCGTCGCGGACGTGGCGACGGTCGCCACCGAGGGCGAACACGCGGTCATCACCTGGCGCGCGGGCGCGGCGGTGGCGCCGTGACGACCTACGAGGAGGCTGCCGACGAGCGGCAGCGCATCGAGGATTGGGGCCGCTGCCCGGCGTGCCAATCCGAGGGCTGGATCGAGGTGACGGGTCCGGCGCCGGACCAGGACCCAGAGCGCAGCGAGCGCCTATGGCGCGCGAAGTGCGTCGCCCCCGAGGACCCCAATCCCGAGGAGCCCAAGGGCTTCTGCCGCGTCGAGCTGATTGCCTGGAACGAGACGGACGGCGCAACGGACGGGCACGACTCAATCATCGTCAAGACCTGGATCGGTGTGCCGCCGCCGGCCGAGGAGCGCAAGCCGTGACGCGGTATCTCGTCAAGTGGGAGACCAAGACTGCGCTGGGGTTGAGGTTCTGCTCCGGCGCCAAGATCATCGAGGCCGACGATATGACTGCCGCGGAAGCGGAGGAGTGCGTTCGTCGGTTGGTCGGAGCAAACTTCCGCGATCGCGGCGGAGCGGCAGCGATTCGGGCGAAGGCAAGCGACGAGATCAGGCCGTGACCGACCTTATCCCAAGCATCTCCGCACCATTGAAGAACGTTGTCTTGATCGAGATGGACGCTGACCGTGATGGTGAAGCTGTCTGCTGGAACGAGTGCTATTGCTCAGAGGAGTGCGCGGTGGAATGCCGTGGCAAGTCGGGGGTGTTGCTTCTGCTTCCCATTGATAAGGCATGGGAAAGGGTAGCACTGGCTCATCCGTATGGGCAGAGAACTTGGGTGTGCTCGTGCTGTGGTGATTCACTTGCTTCGACCGTCAGGGATTACATCTCCTCCGTGGTGGCCAGCATGTTACGACCTGTGGATACGTAGAAGACCCATCTCTCAGGAGGAAAAAATGACAAGTCAGGTCTCTGTTGAAAGCAGCGCTGATTACGAGCGTCTTCGTGAGTTTCTGTCAGTGAACGGGCTGCTTGATGACCATGCTCCGGTCGATGCCACAATCGAGCTGATTACCGATCTCCTGCTGCGACCGCAGTCGATGCTCGGGGGATCGTGCTTACCGATGACGACGGTTGACGACGAGGGTGAGGTCAACAGCGTGACCGTATGCTCCTCAATTGCGGGCGGGTACCGTGAGATCGACGGGATGCCGGAGTCGTTGGAGCTGTCGCGTTGGAGAGAAGATGGCATGATCCTGGCAGCGATTTACAAGATCGACCGGGGTGCATCGTGAGAGGGAGCTAAAATGGATATCAAGCATCCGCATGAGATCGTCTACGGGGTTCAACCACCTGTTCCACCGCCTGCGATCGAACGCAAGTGGCTGCCATTGACGGCTGCCGAGGCCGTAATGTTGGAACACATGAGTGGTGATGAAAGGGCTGCGTGGTTATCACGACTGCCAATTGACGAGCGTCTGCGTCGTTTTGCTGCGGCGGAACAAGCGGAAGACGTGTTACGTGCTGCGCAAAGGTCATCGACGTGAGTTTCCTTCGCCGACTTCGAGCTGTTGTTGCCACGCCGACCCATCGGAAATGGGTCTTCGATAACTACGTATCCGCAGGTCGTAACATGCTGCGAACCACGGAGGAGATGTATCGGGGCACGCCGTCGTACCTGGTCGAGCGCTTGCACTCATGGACGTTTTGGGAGGCTGAAATTGCTAGCCTTGGCATCTGTACACTCGCGCTGAGAGAGTTCGATGGAAACCCCATGATGATAATGAGGCCTAGAAAAGAGGCTCCAATCTACTATGCTCATCTATGGGATTCCGCAGCGAGCTATCTCCATGCGCTTCCAGGGGTATTGGAGAAGCTGCTAAACGATGGGAAGGAAATCGAGGTGATCTGCTGGGATGCGCGTACTCAGAAGCATGTGCAGCTCAGGCTCTCCCAAGGACCGTCTCCCATTCCACTTGATCCCGAGCCTCTTCCTCTGGATCCCGAGTCGCCTATTTCTGTGCGCTTCTGAGTAGACATGCACGACCCTTACTCCATGCTCGCAACGATTCGCATGCCGACCATTCGCGCGGTCCGCGAGTGGTGGCGGATGCGGCGCCGCACTCGTGAGGAGGGCGCGTTCCTCTCCCCGAAGTACTACGCTCCGGTCCTGGCGGTCGTGTGGCACAAGGACCCGGAGCGCAAAGGCTCCGATGATTCCTGCGACTGGTTCGGCCGGTACTGGCGCGCATCGGATCCAGCGGTCACGAAGCTGGTGAACGAGCTGACTTCGTGGGAGGCCGACCCGAACTACTCGCGGTACTTCACGTGCGGCGTCGAGATGCACGTGGCCGAGTACCCTGCTGACACCGCGTCAGGGGACCCGGCGCATAGGTTCGTCAGTTGGAGGACGAGCCCCGGGGACTCTCTGGCTCTTGTGGCTCTCGTTCTCCGGACGGCCGCGTGGCGTCTGGATAAGCGTTCGCCGAAGCGCCTGATGCAGTGGGCTCTGGATTTCATCAGCGAGCTTCACTCGGACGAGCTGTTCGATCCGCATAAGGACCCGGAGCAGAGGCGCGACGCCTTCGCGACGGTCGTGCGCTACTACCTCCGGTGTAGCCGCCCGTGGTGGCGGCATCCGCGCTGGCACGTTTGGCACTGGCGCATACAAGTCCCGCTCCTCCAGCTACTCCGACGGTGGCTCTTCGTGCGGTGCGCGGTGTGCCGCGGGCGATTCTGCTGGGGCGAGTCGGTGTACTCGGGCTGGAGTGGCGGCAAGGTTTGGCACGATCGCTGTGACCAGTCCGGCGGTGTGGTTCGGGATCCGTCGGCGAAGGTCGTCCCGCAGTGATCGACCCGGACATGGTCGCTGTCTCCGCCGATCGAGTACTGAACTTCCGGGTCATCGTTCGGTGAGGTGGTTTTCTTCGTGCTGATCGCACGCCCCGGTAGCGAACTAGCTGGGTTCTTGCAAGAGCGCGCGGCAGCGGTTTGGAGGCACGGCGCTGACCGTGCGGTGATCGGGCTGCCCGGAGGTATCGAGTCGCACGAGGCGTCGGACGGCCCCATTCCACCGGCCGCCACCACGGGCTCGGACTTCGGCGGGCCGAGCTTGCAGTGGGACTCTGGTCCCGAGTCGAGCTTCGCGTGATGAAACCGGATGTGGCTCGGCGGATGTGGGTCGTCGAACTCGGCGGAGACATCGGCGGCGAAACCACTATCGAAGCGCCCAACGTCAAAGCGGCTGTTGAGGCGGCTACCGATTGGGCGGCCGCGAGGCTCGGCGCTCTCGACGACGAAACCCACACCACGATCCGAGTTCGGTCGCTCAGCGGTAACGAGCGACAGTACCTCAAGGTCTCGGTGGCGTTCCTGCGTGGTCGTGCTCTCACCAGCGGGACAACCCGGGACAGCGTACGTGCTCTGCTCACGGAGTGGCGACGCGCGCAGGCCGAGTATCACGAGCAAACCGCGCGGAACGGGCCGCTGGAGCAAGCCTGCGTACGTAAGGTGTTTGAGACCGCGCAGCGCAAGCACCGCGGCAAGCAGAAGCTCACGAGCGCGCAGGCGCATGACCTGCTGATCGCCTCCGGTGCGATCCAAGCGCTGTACATTGCGCGCGAGAAGGTGCTGTACGACGCTATCAAGACGGCCGCTGAGGCGTTCAGGGCCGCCGCAGTGGGGCTCCCCGGGCCGGTGCTAGGCAAGAATCCCGTCGCGGTGCTCATCTACAGCAACGCGTACACGTCGGCGGGCGAGCGCTACAACCGCGGGCGTGCAGAGCTGTACGTTGCGGAGCTGGCCGCGGTGAGTATCCCGGCGAAGGTCTCCGATACCGCCGAGGGTGGCTACTGGAAGGTGCTTGTGTCGGTCGAGGATCCGGAGCTGGACGCCGAGCTGGTCAAGTTCGCAAGCCCGCCGATGCGTGAGACCGTACGCCTCGCGTGGAAGCTCGGCCTGAACCCTAGGGTCTACTTCCCGTTCCTGCCGCACGGCTTCGAGGAAGCGAACGGGCTCGACTACTTCGGCGGCGAAACGAAGCCGCACGACCTGAAGGCTGAGGGCCAGGGGTAAGAGGCACACCGTGGCTGCTCCATTTTTTCTAGGATCCGCCTTCCTCCTCTGGTAGCATTTTGATCTGGCTCCAAGGCCCCGATGGTGGGTGTCCCTACGCCAAGGTTCAAAAGATGAAGTTCAAGACGTTTCCGCGGACGGTCGAGGCCATCCGCATCACGGGGGGTACCATGGGGCCGGAAGGCCACTGGTTTGTGATCGACGGGAAGAACCAGGTGGTGCTGAGTCCCACCGACTTCCTCAAGACGTACAAGCCGTCGGGGAAGGAGTCCCGTGCAGTGGTGGTGGCACTGAAGGCGCAGCTCGCGGCGGAAGAGGTTGCTCCGGCTCCGGCCACTGCCTGACCTACGGATTGGGGAAGCTCTGGCATCGCCTTCGGGGGGATCCCAGAGCTTCCACATCCGTCGGTGTACTCGACGGCGAAGTGGTATCTCCATACTTATGCTCTGACGCCACCGAGTTGGACATATTTTTCGCCAGGCGAAAGAGGTTGCTCCGGCCGCTACCTGATTCCATGAAAGTAATCAATCTTCGGGACTTCATTGGCGAGGTAGCCGAGGTTGGAGCTGACTACGTTTTTGGTGGCCGAGACAGTGCGGATCCCAGGAAGACCCCTCCGGGTCAAAAAGGCTGGCTGGGAAACCCCTTCCGGATGTACCGGGAGTCGGAGCGACAACGGGTTATCCAGCGCTTTCGAGACTACTTTCTTGCTCGTGTGGAGCACGATAGTAGCTTCAGGGAGCAGGTTCTGGCATTGCGCGACAAGACTGTGGCTTGTTTTTGTGCGCCAAAACTTTGCCATTTGGATGTAGTAAAGGATTGGTTGGAACAGCAGGGGAAAGAAGAAGAACTTTCGCGTTGCTAGGAGCGTATGGTTCTAGTTCCCGAGTCTGTCAAGTGGCCGGGACCGTGGACTAAGCTGGGGCAGGTAACAGCTACGGGATCCAGTGCTGTACTGCGCAATGACCTGGTGAGTGACCCCTGGGTGGTGGTCACCCATCGCTTTGGCGACCCCACCAAACCGCTGAAGATGTGGGTGACGCTCTCCCGCCAGTTCAACGGCCCTCCGAAGTTCTATCCGGGGATCTTCTGGACCGAATCTGCGGATGGCCTGAACTGGGTGAACCCCTACACCGAGGCCGATCCCTGGCGCTACCTCGTGCTCCGCCCGGTCCTGGGGCAGGAAGATGGGCTGGGGAACGAGACGTTCAGCGCGATCTACAGCCCTGGGGACAGCAAGTGGTTTGGCTACTATATGGGGTACCCCGGGCAGGCCACCACAGGGCGGCAGAACTGGATCTTCCAGGCGGAGAGCATGGATGGGATTGTGTGGACCAAGAAGGGTCCGATTCTGAAGCCCGTCAACTTGTGGGAGCGGACATACTTCGTGGACGATCCCGAGGTGGGTATCACTGAGAATGGGGGTCTGGGAGAGACCAGCCCTCTGGTCATCGACGGGCGATACCATATGTGGTACGCGGCGTTCACGCAGAATGCTGCGTATCCCTGGGGCTGGCGCATTGGGTTGGCGCAATCGGGGGATAGTGGTATCAGCTCGTGGCAGCGGTCTAGCACGGATCCTGTATTTGATCTGGGGCGGAAACCCGCGTGGGACGATGGTCAGGTGAGCCACCAGTGTGTGGTCCGGGATCCGGGGGGCTGGGGTTACCATCTCTTCTACTACGGAGTACCTGGTCCTGACACTCTGGGGTACAAGACAGGGATTGGACACGCATTTAGCGTGGATGCTCGCGTGTGGGAACGCAACCCAAATAATCCTATTCTGACCATGGGGCCTTCGTCGTGGGATTCAGAGAACATCGGTGGACCCTGCGCTCTGATCTACAATAACAAGTGGTACATGTGGTACCACGGCGGTACGAATCCGAACTTCTCGAACAACAACATTTTGCTGGCGACTGCACCCTACGATACTGCTGATCGGTTCGAGAACCCTCTACGAGCCGATCAGAGGGGTGCTCCTCTTTGGCCCCTGGCTCCGGAGCTGTCGGGGAGCACGAAGATCGTGATAAAGGTGAGGCCATGAGCTGGCAACCTGTGGGGAAGGTGGTGTACATCGGGGCGGATGGGGATGACATGGGTAGCCATGTGGCCAGGTTCATCCTGCGAAATGATCTCAAGTCCGCGCGCAAGCTGAGCCTCACGATCCATCGAGGAGAGGCCGCCATCGAGAAGTATGCTGCTCGGGTGCTGAGGGGTCGCTTTGTCATCGCCGGGGGAGATGACATGCTGATCCGTGCGCCCGCCTCTACGTGTGCTCCCGACTCCATCGAGAAAATGCGCGCGCTCTACCAGCGAGTGACCGGGGGCCACACCATCACGGTCGGTGTGGGCGAGACAATGGAAGATGCCAGTAAGGCGCTTACCATTGGCAAAAACACAGGCAAGAACAAGACGGTTTATTGGACACCAGATAAGCAGCCGCTTTACAAGAAACTAGTAGCTGCTCGGTGCAACGCGCTCATCACGAAGTGTCGAGAGCAAGGGGGATTGCCGGAGGCACGACGCTTCGTCCGGATCCGCGTCCCACACCTGAGCGAGTGAAATGGTGCGCACTCCTAGGAGTCTACTGCACCCTGCGATACACCAAGAGCATGGGCAGCACTTTGAGACGGGACACCCAGTAGCTGTCCACTACGTGCGCAACACGGCTAGCGCCCCAAAACCTTTTTCTACGGATCGCTTTCAGCAGAAGATCGAGCCTCATGGTCGCTACCTGTTGCATCATCCAAATCCAGGGAAGCTGCCAGAAGGGTGGGAGAGTGGTAAAGTAACATTCAGAAACCCCCTTGTTCTAGCCTTCAACACCCATGATGATGGTCCTACCTATGACGAGACTTCGTGGAAGGCACGGCTCCGATCCGTCTATAAGGCTAAGGGTGCAGCTCTATCCAGGAAGCTCGCTGCTGCTGGTCACGATGGCATTGTGACGGTGCTTACTCGGAGAGGGCGACCCCCAGAAACCAGTGAGATTGTTGATCTCACAGACTACCATCGAAACAAGTTCGAGGAAAGAACCTTGAAACTCCATGTAGAGAAGCAGCTAGCAAAACGGCTTAGTGCTCAGCAGGAAGCTCTTGGTGATGCGCTGAGCTTGGCCAAGCGTGGCTGGCATGGTCTTCGTCGTCTCCATCTACAGCGAAAGCTCGGTGCTGAGTTTGGACATGCGAGTGATCTCAAGGATCTGGCGCAGAGAATGCGTGATGCGGGCTATGGGAACCTAGCCAAGCGCGTGGCAATGCGGGGCAAGCTCTCTGCGGAGCGGGGTCACCAACTGGGTGACAAAGCACAAGCGCATACAGATGCTGGAGAGCGCGCGAAGGGTCTCAAGGGGCAGACTACTCGCATGCTCCTGCATGATCTCTTGGCGAAGCGTAGCGCCAAGAAGGTTGGCAAGATCGTGGGTCATGCGGCCGGTCAAGATTTTGCTCGTGTAGGCAGTGGCCGACGCTTGCTGAAGCGCCTTACGCAAGCCCAGGGAAAGGTGGCATCGCATCAGAGCGCGTGGCGGAAGCTGAAGGCGGCTCGTCAGGGGGTTGCCCCACCACCACCTCCCCCCGCCGCACTGCGTCAGCCCTCTCCTCCCCCGTTCCAACATACTTCCCAAAAGACCCAGAAGAAGTACATTCCGATCGGCTCCGGCTCCTCTGTATCTCCGCCCTCTCCTCCATCTTCTGTATCCCATCGAGTGGGGGCCACGGTGGGGAAGGCCGGTGCTAGCGTAGTCCGTGCTGGGATCCGTGGGGTCCGAGATTTTGGGAGGGGGGTCGCCGCGGGGGTGAGGGTTACTCTCCCGCCCAAGAAAATCACTCCTACTCTCCCGCCCAAGAAAATCACTCCTCCACATCCCCTGCGAAAGCCGCTTCCTCCTCCTATTCCAGGGAAGCCCAAGCCTCCACCGATTCCAGGGGATTCGGAGCCGAAGCCCCCATCAGGTGATGCCGGCAGGTGGCGTCCAACGATCCGACCAGCCACCTCCACTGTCATTCGTCCACCCATCTCGGGCAAGAAGCGCAAGTTCTGGAAGGTTGGTGTGCAGCGATGAAGATGCGCCGGATTGATCCACAGACGCCCTTTCTTCTGAATCGGTGGTCTGGCGGGCTGCTTGGCGCCGCCAAGTGGGGGCTGCGTAAGCTGCGCCGCAAGGTGGAGGCTGCGCCCCCAAGGCTAGGGCTCGGGCTTATTCAGGGGCCTAAGTATCTGCGCAGTGTAGGTACCAGTGCTACCGGATATGCTGGTAGTGCATTTTCCTCGCAGCCACCTTCAGATCGGGCGACCCGTCTGAATCGCTTGCGGAATGTGGTGCGCTCCTTCCATGCAACGCGGAAGGTCCGGGGGATGAGCCGGCGGTTGGGTCGAAAACTGTCGATACCCGTGCTGGACACCCCAAGGGCACGGGACGCGGGCTTTGGGCGCTATGGTCTTCCCGCTGCTTTAGCTCCATTTGCGAAGGGTCGGCGGGCACGATATCGCAGGCAACTGAGTGGGTTCAATAAGGCGGATGACGCTTACTCTCCATCCCCCCACTCGACGGAGCTAGCGGCTTTGGCCGCACCGAAGGCAACGCCTCGTTGGGTGGCCGTGAAAGCCCTTCGGATCCACAAGAAGTTTCGATTCCGATTCCGAGCAAAAAGCAAGGCAGAGGCTGTGGATCCAGAGGAGCGGAAGCTGAGGCTGCGCAAGCTCCTGGATTACAGCAATCGCCACCAGCAGCATGTGTTGGCCTTGGACAGGCTTGGGAATGTGCATCCACCACTACGTGGGATTCACGCGAGGCGTGCTGATATCTCGGCGGGTATCGTCAGCAAGTTCCTACAGCCTCGGGGTTCCAGGGGTCGCAAGCGTCTCCAGGGTTGGTTGCGAGTAAACCGCTTGGTTAGGCGTCCCTGGGAATGATATGTCATCCACTCGGCGTACTCGGCTGGATGCTGTTATGCGTCGTGCTCAGCACCTCGCACACGCTCGGAGCATTGCCATGGATGATCCGAGGAAAAACCAGAAGTGGGTGGAGCTAGGGAATAGGGCGCGCAAAGCGGCTGCTGTCTGGTCGAAGTTCCATGCGCTGGCGCACCCTGTGGATGTCACCACTCGGCGAAGTCGGCTAGCCAAGCTGCTGGCAACAGCACGCTCTGGCTTCGCCGCCGCACGCTCGGCGCCCAAGATGCGTTATAGCCCAGGAAGCGCCTACGATCGAGCTGCACGGGCGCTGGCGGTATACCACAGAAAGAGGTATCAGCCGGTTGTCCAGGCGAAGCGCACTCTTCATCCCGGGGGTCTGGTCTACGATCCGTCCATGCGTCTGGTCAAGACCAAGTATGGTTACGACTCGCAGACTACGCGGAGAACGCCATGGCATGTGCAGCCCGCGGACAAGCCCCGTCCCCATCTTCAGCCCAGCCCCAGCCCGCACCCAGCAGTGGCCGTCCAGCGGTTCATGGCTAAGCGTCTTGGGCGGCAGCACGATGCCGCGATGCGGCAGCTCGGAGTGCTGCACCCAGGGGATCGAGAGCAGTTTGTCCAGAAGCGCCTCAAGAGAGCAGGCTTTGACTTCAAGCCCCCGCCCACTCCAAAGGATAGATCGCAGCTACCACACTGGGCTACCTATGATCCGCGATTTGCGCGGGTTCCCAAGCCCATAATCAGAAGGGCTAGGATCTACCAGAATCTGGGTGCTCATGGGGTACACCCTGCGAATTGGCTGCTGAAGCGTCCCCTAGGACGACGTGAGGTCTCTGCGGCGCGCAATTTCATGCGTGGTGGCGACGCATGAAGTTCTGTCTTATCCCCCGCTTTACGGAGGCTCTTGATCGGAGTAGCGGAACCTACGTCAAGAAGGTGTTTGACAAGCAGTCTTTTCCTTATCGTAAAGTAAGCTATGCAATCCATAGGAAAGGGCAGGGTAAAGTCGGTGAGCTACGTGGAACTATTGCAGGTCGTATATTTCATGTAGATTATGCAGGTGCCGAAGGTGTAGACCCGGGTGATCCAGAGTCGGAGGCTAAACGACAAGCTGGAGAGCGCTACTTCTCTCCTGGGGATATCCGACGGGTTACTAGGCGGGTTGGTAAGCACTTCCCGTGGGTCACCAAACTAGCTGCTAGACGGGTTTCTGGGGCTAACCCACATCACCAAGTATTTATCCCCATCCCAAAGCCTCCAGGGGTTACACACAAGACAGTAGACCGAGGATGGAGATTGGTAAGGCGAAAAGTAGCTACAGACACGGGAGATCAGAGCACTTATAGTGTACACCATCCGACGCTCGGTCCTGTAGGTTTAGCGACACGGAAGGGGGATACCTTGCATCTCCCCCCTCCTACAAATGCAAGTATACTAGGTAAGCCATGGAATGCTATTCGTGCTGTAGCAGATACCGCCCGGAAGATCCATGGAGTTACCTCGCTGATTACAGGGGGCAGGCGCATACCTCTTCGTCCAAGAGTAGGAGTGAATGATAGGCTTACACTCAGAAGTAAATCTCGTGCTGTTGTTCGCACTGTTGATAGAATGTCGCTCGTTCCATCAAACGATTTCATGGTCCATAGCAATCGCTATGGCGACACGGGTGCTCATATACGTTTGACACCGGGCGGACAGCATAATCTGCCACGTATAACTGTTCACTCTCCAACTGTTCACTCTCCTCATAGGGTTAGCTTTGGCAATCTCCGTCGTCTTTACCGAACGGTTTCTTCCGCGGTGCTACGAAGATCACCAGGGGATACAGAAATCTACACCAACGGTAATGATCGCCCCGGAAAAATACGCAAGCTGAGGCCCTGGCGAGTAAAATGAGGTTCTTTCTCGCTCCTTGCTTCAGCGAAGCCGCCAAGCCCGTCTCCGTCTTGGTGCGCAAAACCCTGGACAAGCCTTCTCGCATATCACCTCAGGGCAGGGAAGTGCGTTATTCTGTGCTGCGAAAAGGACAGGGAAAAGCAGGGATACTGCATGGCAGTGTCATAGGGCGGCGTTTCAATGTGGGGTGGGCGGGTGCGATGGGTGGCAGTGGTTACCTGGGGGCGCCCCTCCCTAGCGAGGTGAAGAGGAAGCGACTAGCGGGAGAGCACTTCTTCTCCCCAGAAGACATTCGTCATGTAACACGGCGGATCGGCAAGCACTTTCCGTGGGTGACCCACATAAGCGCCGATCGGGTGTCCGGGGCGCGACCGGAGCACAAGTTGCTGATCCCGCTACCGCGTCCGCTGGGTAAGGAGAGAGCACCCGTTGTGGACCGGGGGATGAGGTTTGTGCCCGCTCGACATGTTGGGGGCCACACCGTGAACGTGAATCCCATGGTTCTTCGCAATTACACTCTGCACCATCCAACTCTTGGGCCTGTGGCTAAGGGTGTGCAGGATAGGGGAGAGCTGCGTCTGCACACCTTCAGCCCCGATGCACATATTCTCCTCGGAGGGCGCAGGTGGCGGATGCTGCGGGCATTGAAGCGTGCGGCGAGCAAGATCCCTGATGTCACCCATGTGAGTCACAGCGGACACAACCTTCCGATTCGGCGGCTACGCCCTGGGGTGAAGAACAAGCTGTATCTTGGTGCTGGAAAACAGGCAGAGTATACAGCGCATACGAAAGTGTATCCGGTGAAGAGCCATCGTTACCCTGGCTCGTCCATGGGATCCCTGTCAGTTTCTCGTGATAGCGACCTAAGTCGGTCATTGTTGCGTGTCCATACTCCTTACACTGGCTCTGATAAGCCTAAGCCTCACAGCTTTGGAACACTTCGTCGTCTCTATCGTTCTCTGTCCTCCAAGATCGTCAAAGACTATGGGATAGAAAAGCCTAGTCTCTATCGTGCTACTTTCAGCACACATCCTCGTTACCTGGGTAAGCTTCATAAGCTACGCCCAGAAAAAAGGCTGGGGGAGTCGGAGGAGGAGAGCCTACGGCGTGGAATGCGGGATGCTGGGTTACCCCCGCATGTCGAGGTGCCTCCCATCGAGATCGGGATAAGAAAGCTGATCTCTAGTGGGCGTTACCGGCTGAAAGCCCACGCCGCTGCTGACCGGGATCACTATAAGGTAGAGATACACCCTAGACCTACGCGCCATGTTCGACGTGCGGGAAAAGTGTATTACGATCATAGGTACGCTGAGCTAACGCCCCATCCCGTGTGGCCAGATCAGCATATTGCGCAGCTAAAGAAAGACTCTGGACTCCATGATACTATTCCGGAGCCAAAGGACGTGCATCATGTATGGCGAGGGATGTCTCATGAAGAGTGGCACGGGGCTCTAAGGTCTGGATACATAAAATCCCATGCTCTCTACAACCTCGGCCCGAGCCAGGCACACACTACGTCGTTCTCCCACGATCCAGATACTGCTCGGGTCTACGCTCATGCGTTTGCTCCCAAGGGGCACCAGGCTACTTTTCACCGACCTGCCTACTTGGTGAAGATTCCGAAGCCTGCGGATGCCGTTCCTGAGTATGGAAAATCAGATGAAAACTTTGATGTTCCAAATGCTACTCCGATCTCTCACGTAAAGGCCGTTTACAGGGGTCGAGTCTACGCCATGAAACCCGGCTACGTAGAGCTGCGCCCTCACTACCGCGATGGAAAGGTGTGGCATATTTCTGGTAGCTCGATGCACCCGAGTGCTAGTGTTGGGTGGGAGAAAGTGCATCTACCGTTTCATCGTCTGAAGAGCTAGCCCTTTTCGTTCCTCATCACTGGTGGTGCTCGCGTGACCTTCACTCCCGTGGAGTCAAAGGCTGCTACTTCTGGGCCATCTCCCCTGGAGCAGTTTCGTCTCTCTCCCTTGTACACCCGGCTCCGGATGAAGAAGTACAAAGACCGGCTCTACAACTCCGACACCTCGTTTACACCGGCGACCCTTCAGGAAAGTGCTGAGAAGAAGGGTAAGGAGGGTGGTAGCAAGGGTAGCAGCTTTGTCTCCAGCGTGATCGCGCTATTGATTGACGCTGGCTACGATGACAACCTCGTCGAGGTGCTTCAGGTGGGGAGGAATGTGCAGGTCTATCTGGATGATCGGATCGGCTCCAAGACGGATCATATCCGTGGAGTGCTGGCCAACATCGGGGAGGTGGAGATGGTGGCCAAGCCAGAGGATGATCCCACGACTGGTACCTACGTGTATCTGGTGCAGCCCACTACAGGCCGAGATCCCGGTGAGGTGATTCAGAGGATCAGCCAGGCGGATGGCACCGGCACCATGCGAGATACGGGCAGGGGCTTCGGCGAGTCCAAGAAGCAGCGGAGACAATTTCAAGGGAAGGGTGTTGCGCCCCAGTCGGACACCACGGATTGTCGGGGTCGCCGGGTGCTGCACGACAAGGACAAGACAGAGTGCTTTACGCCCTACGCGGAGGGTAAGAATACTGGTCTGTCGCCTGTGTCTGTTACTCCCTCTAGGCCACAGCATGATTTCCACCCCAGCGACTCCGTGTGGGTGCTGGGAGAGGGAGATGCTGTGTTGTCCGGGGTGGTGGCGGAGGTACATGGAGTGGGGACGACCCGCCACTATCTCGTACGCCTCGCCGATGGATCCTACGTGAATACCTCTTCTGCTTATGCGACCGCGCAGGAGCTGGTAGACTACGAGAATCGCTACCGGAGCCTCAAGCTGGAGGTTCCTCCGGAGGAGCCGGCATCGGCACGACAAACAGGGAAGGTCAAGCAGCTTCCAGAAGGGCTTCTCGATCGGCTCATCGCTGTGATCGAGAAGGCTATTCGTGTTCAGTCCGCCAAAAAGCCTGGGCATATTGGTGGTGTGAATATGGGACGCAGAGAAAAGGACAAGCGTGGCTAGCAATGTCTCGGCCAGGGAGGGTAATCTCGTGGTGGATGCCATCACGAGAAAGCCCTTCACCGTGAAGAGAGTTCTCTCGAATGGTTACGTGGAAATCCTTGGGCACGAACCGACGGACAAACCGAAGATAGTAACCACCTCTTCAATTGAGAGAGGCTTGGCCTCCGGGAAGATGGTGCGTCTCCAGGGATAGGATTCGTTGAGATAGCTGAGGAACCGTGAAATGTCAGACTGTGTAGTTCTCGCCTTCCCGAGCCTGAGCCCATCGACGAGCCGGCGGCTGACCGAATCGCATTTGAAAGCGTCTCGTTTTGGGCTGACGAAAAACCTCGGATCCCCAACGCTGGTGACGCGAGATGCCTATGGCTACGTGGTACCCACCACCAGCGATTATGGGGTCTTCCACGATGCCACGCTCTACGGTGGGCGCGTCCTGTTGGAGAACGATCCCAAGGCGCATGATGGTGCCGAGCTGTCGCCGGAGAATCCTCCGGGGGCGAAGAATCAGGCTGGCGCCTATGGCAAGACCCTGCCCATCAAAGAGGGTACTTGGCTGAGTCTGGGAAAGAAGGTCGAGGGCTACCAGATTGAGATGCACGGTACACAGCCCATCGGGAAGCCTACTCGTGGTGATCTCCACCCGGGCCGCTACTATGTCCTCGGGCTGGAGGAAGCGGCGGGCGTGGTGACGCTCGGCAAGGTGGCCTCGCTGGCGAAGATCGGAAACAGCGAGGAAGGCCGCTTCGTCTACAACGTCGCAGTTGATCCCCTCCGTGAGGCCTGCGATGACCCTGCGAAGGTCGGTCCCGGAGGTGGGGTGCTCCCCACACAGAAGTCCCTCGTCAAGGCCCGTGAGGTGACCGCACCACGAAACGCACCACGAAAGAAGGAGGCTGTGGCTGGTGCGGGGGCCGTGGGGGCGGGCGCTGCGGCCACCACGGCAGAGCGGGTGACCACCGAGAGCGCGCACAGCCGAGGTGTCCGGATGCTGGGGCTACTGCGAGAGAAGGGCTACCTGGGGGAGCCCACTCCGAGGGCTGAACCTGCACAGAGGGCAGTGGTAGCGGCGGGCCGCGAGCGGGCTGCTCAGCCCCTGACCGAGGGGGAGCTGACACCCCTCGACCCGGCGTTGGAGCACCAGCTCACGCTCTTCCGCCACGGTGTGACCAGCGCGGCGACCAGCCTGGCGGTGTCCTCGCAGGTGGTGACCCAGATGCACGAGGCTCAGGTGGCGGATGCGCTCGATGGCCATGCCAGCGTGAGCCCCGAGATCGTGGCGCGTGTGCAGGAGGCGGGGATCGCGCTGGCTGATCTCTCTCCCGCCGACCTGACCGCATTGCAGCAAGCGCATGCGCAGGATGCTGTGGAGGACGACGCGGCGGCACAGACCGAGGATGCGGTGCCGGGGGATACCGCGCAGGGTCTGGGCCTGGTGGACTTGCTGAAGCAGCGTGGGTACGCCAATGCGGAGGTGATTGCCTCGAAGCTCGAAGCGGGTGAGCCGGCGACGGACTGGTTTGGGCTGACGGGCGGGAGCTTGCAGGACGCCAAGCGCTTGCAGTGGGAGCTGGCCCGGAAGAGCTGAGGAGGGGCCACCGATGCCCTTCTTTGACCCCCCGCTGCTGACGACTAGCCAGTTCTTTGGCCGCTACCAGGGAGGGGAGGCCCTTGTGGTGGGTAATGGGCGTAGTCGTCTAGCGCTCGATCTCTGGTCGTTGCGCCGTGGCAAGCTGCTGCTGGCTTGCAATGGCTACTACCGGGATGTCCTGAATGGGGTGGTGCCACCGCCTGATTTTCTCGGCGCAGTGGATCCGGATATCACGGGTGAGATCGCGTGGTCGATCTACCCTCTGCATTACTACTTCATCTGTACCCCAGAATCTCTTCGAGTATCATCTATCAGGCTCTCTTCGCCACCACCACGCCATCCGAGGATCATCGAGTGGGACTACCTAGCGCAGTCTCTGACCGGCATCGAGATGATCCGTTTTGCGGCCAAAGCCGGGTGCAGGAAGATCCTTCTCTGTGGGTTCGATGGTCCGGGCGAGGACGGGGACCCACCAAATTGTGTATACGAGGGGACTGCGAATTACAATCCAACGTGGTCAACACCGAGCCCACAGAGGCGTCAGATGGAGCTGCTGCTTGAGGAGCATCCTGAGCTTCAGCTCTCCCAGATCGGTACCAATTGGTTGTGTTGTCCGTGCCATGTCTAGCTACAAGCTGAATCCTACTGTGTATCCTAGGCTACATGCGGATGCTGAGGTACGTTGGGGTATGCAAGATGCCGGACTCCCGCAGCATGTAGAGCTGGGGGAGCATGAGCATCGTCTGCGACATCTTCTCAGTAGTGGGAGGTATGTTGTAAAGGCGCATCCGAGCAGGCAAGAGGTTGGCAATTTCGATCTGCACATTCATCCGAAGGTAGTAGGCAAGCACATTGCTCGCCATGGGCATATCTATTACGACACGCGGATTGCACAGCTAGTAGATCACCACTATCTTCCTGGTGCGAAGACCGTGGTTCCCAAGCCGCTAAGTCACCTCCATGAGCACATTCCGGCGGTCACTGACTACCAGCATCTCTTCCGTGGGATGTCCCATGATGAGCTACATCGGGCTCTGAAAGAGGGGCACTTTCGATCGCACGACCCGAATGTAACTGGCCTGATGCGCCCGGGACACACCTGGTATAGCTTCAGCCCCGGTACAGCGAGTAGCTATGCTGGTGAGGCACCTCTCGGACATGGACCAGTATTTCACAAGCCAGCGTACGTCATAAAGATCAAGAAGCCTGAGCACGCAATTATTCGCACTGATCGTGGTGGTGACGATGTAGAGGTTCCAGGGGATTTGCCGGTTCACAACGTGAAGGGCATATTCAAGGGGCGTGTCTACGCGATGCGTCCTGGCTTTGTGGGTCTGCACCATCATCTTGAGGGGGGTAAGCCGGTCTATTCAGAGGGTGGGAATACGGTTCACCCACACACCAGCGTGGTCTGGGAGCACCTGCGATGATGTGCTCTGTGCTAGAAGCGGTGGATCCGCAGTCCCGTTGGGTACGCCTGCGTAAGCTGCTGGACTACGGAAATAGACAGAAAGAACTAGCTTATATTGCTAGGGGGGAGCAGCAGCCTGCGTTATCACGGCGTACCCCCAGCGAGTTTCCCCACTGGGATCGACACTACAGGGCGCACGATACCATCAAGAAGTTCATGCCGCGGTATGACAAGGAGAGAGACAAGTTACATGCGCGGTTGAGGTGGAATCAGCAACGACGTGCGAGCCAGCGTGCCAATAAGCTGAAGGGGAAAATAGAAGCAGTGGATCCGCAGGCTCGCTGGGTACGCCTACGCAAGCTGACGGACTTCAGCAAGAAGCAGAAGACGCTGGCGCACATCGCGCACGGGGAGCAGCCTTCGCCATCAGGACATAGAGATCCTATAGAGTCGCCCCACTGGGATCGGCACTACAGGGCTCAGTACATCGTCAAGAAGTTTAGGCCACGTTCTCGTGGCATGGGAGGACCCAGGGAAGCGCATGCGAAGTTGAGGGCAAATCGACAGTGGCGTGCCAACAAACTTCAGCGTGTGTCCGCATCTGATTTGGGGCTAGAAAAGCAGCGGAAGCTGAAGGATCTGTTACAGAAGAATCCCCAAGTCAAGTGGTCTCGGCGTGTGAAGGATCCGGAGGAGCGGAAGCTGAGGCTGCGTAAGATCAAGAACTTTGCGCAATGGCATACGAAACAGCTACTAGCTGCTGCTCGTGCAGCCAGAGCGAGTATGTCCGAGCCAGTAGTCGGGGATCGTGGGCCTACTTATCGGACTCCCAAGGCATACGACATCTTGACGAATGTGGCGATGGGCCATGACATCCTTAGAAAGAGAGCAAACCTTGCTGTAAAGAAGTGGACGTTGCACCCCCACCAACGCAAGGGTATTACTGCTCGAATGAAGGATCTGAAAAGCTTCTCACAGAGGGAGCGTATTCCTTGGGTGCCAAAACGCTACAAGTTTGAGGTCTAAGCGAGGACACGACGAGTGAGATGGCATCTGTTTTTCCCTGCAACTCTCGTTGTCCTCCTGGCGTGCAGCCTGGCGGAGAGTGCGCGGAACACCAAAGAGGCTTCTCGTGAGGTGCGAATGGCATCGTCGGATCTGCACGAGACGACGGAGGAGCTGAAGAACTGGACGTTGACGGTGGTGCTCCCCTCTGTAGGTGCTGTACTCCTGGTCATCGGATACTATGGGAAGCGCATGCTGAAGACTCTGATGAGTCAGCAGCGTGAAAAAGTAGTGGAATGAGGCTCTACCACCATACGTCCCATGCGCATGCCGCCGAGATCATCCGCCGGCAATCCTTCTCCAAGCGGATAGACCCGGGGATGTCCGCGCACTATGTCAGCCACATCTGGGCGTCCAATCGCCCTGGAGGGCATGCTGCGGGCTACGGACCTGTGGCTGTTGCTTTTGATGCCCGCCACGCCGACTTGGACGATGTTTTTCCAGATGGAGAAGAGCACTACACGGTACATGTGCGGCACGCACGGAACTTCAAGATCCACTCCATACAGTCCGAAGGATTGCGCACGCTTGTGTTTCCCAGGCTTTCCGAAGGGCTCTATGGTAAGGGCGTGTTCGCGCTGCTCCGAAGGCACTTGCGGAGGCGTCGGTGAAGAGCCTATCTCTCTGGGGTGCCGCGGTAGTGCTGGGCAACGGTTGCAGCCGGCCCCGGCCGAAAGTGCCATTCCGCCCCCCAGGGGTGATCTCCATGGGGTGCAACGCCCTATATCGAGATTTTTCTCCTGATTTTCTTGGTGTCTCCGACTTGGGGATGCTCATGGAGATCCTGCGGGCAGGCTACGCCCGCGATCATGTGGTGGTAGCTTCCTCTCGTGTGCAGCCCCAGGTAGAGGAGTGGTTGGCTGCGCACTCACAGGAGCATCTGTATCTCTGGGACCACGATCCCTCGTGGTCCACGGGTCCGATGATGGTCCATGTAGCGGCGCTTGCCGGCTGCAATCCCATTCATCTCGTGGGATGGGATGGGGCGGACTCTGCGGGCTTCGTCTCAAACCACTACGTAGGTTCACCAAATTACCCTGTGGAGACCCTTCGGTTCTCTACAGAGACATGGGATGCTCAGCTCAAGCGAGTCGCGTGTGAGTTCCCCCACGTAAGCATCGTAAAGAGCAGCATCTTCGGGGATGAGCTGGTGTTTGCGTGAGCATCTTCCTGGCCAACGATACGACGCATCATCTGCATCTTCCTGGGTCGCTGTCGTTGACGCGGCTTCTGGGGGAGAAGAACATTGCGGGGCGGCACCTGTTTGGGGCGCATGAGGTGAATGGTTCGCAGTTTCAGGCAGCGGATACCCTCGTGGTCAACGGGGACTGGAACTACCTGCCCACGCACTACGCGGAGTCCATGTTGACTCTGACTGCGCACGGGATCAGCTTGGGGAAGAAGGTTTGGCTGGTAAACGCCTCGTGGTCGGGCCTCTACACCAATCCGCGGTGGTCCAGCGTTCTCCAGTCAGCTAGTGTGGTGACGACGGAGACGATCAGCCACAAGGAGATGGAGAAGCAGGGTGTTACCGCGAGGCTGCATCTACACTCCGCGTTGGATCGAGAAGGCATTCCTGTCCCGGGTTGTGCGTCCAAAGGCTTATCTGGTCGTTGCATAGTGGGCGCCTTTCCCCAACATTTCTGGGTACGCAAATCTGATCCAATCTTTCGTGGCTGGCCTGCCTACGCTCTAGATAAGGGCTCTTGGGGCCTCTCGATTCTGAAGATTGCTACGGCTGGACTCTGCGTGACCGGGTTCCCGACAGAAGTCTATGCCGCGTGCTTGGCCCGGACACCCTTTCTCTTCTGCGGAAACGCCAATGAAATCTGTGGTCTGATCCGTTGGTCAGGCATCGAGATCCCCGTGTGCAACAGACGAGAGGATTTGGCTGATCTCATCCTGGAGGCAAGGAATAGCATGGAGAGCTATCAGCAGTTTTTCTCTTGGATGGAACAGCAGACAACATGGGGAGGGCCTTTCGTTGAGATGACGGATGGGCAATCGAAGCAGGGCTGAGTCCATGGAGATCCGGGTTCCGAAGAGCAAATCCTTTCGTGTGCTTCTGACAGGGGAACAGATCGGTATGCTCCTGGAGCTAATTCGCACTCACACTTTCAGCGGGGCAGAGGTCTTTGCTATCGGTAACCTGATAGGGGCTCTCCAGAAACCCGTGCTCGATGATGCACACAATGCAGTGCCAGTAGAGGAGGAGATTTCAGCATCGTGATCCACTCCTTCGATGAGCTGCTTTCCGAAGTTCTCCAAGGGAAGTCGGAGAGCGCTGTAGTGGATAACTATTTTCTGATCCACTATCCATATCTACAGGGATATACATCATCTGATCCCCTTAGCTCTGGAGAAGCTACTCGTTTTTATCTCCTACGCAGGTTCTCTGGTAATCTGGCAGAGGCCCCCGGAAAGAAGGGGGAGAAGGTAGTGAGGGTGCTGAAGAAAAAGCCTGGGGTGACGAATCCCTTTGCTCTGACGCGGTGGCGGAAGCGGAATCGGAATCGGAGCCCTAAGGATTGAACCCCGTAGTTCGGATCCTCTCGCATGCTTCTGCCGATCATGTAGTTTACGATGGCAGACCGCTGCTCATTCATGTAGCAGCCCACAGCGATCAGCCTTACACGGTGCAGGCGTCTGCCCTCTTCCAGGGCGCCGAGGTGGTATCTCGTACGCTTCTCCCCGAGGTGCAGGACTACTCATCGCGGGTACCCGTAGAGTGCTACCAGCTTGCTATTCCTGCGGATCGCTATCATGCTGGGGGCAGCCTGGTCATCGTGACCTACGCGGGTGGAAGTGGGGGGGAGTCCACTGACACCACCACGATTCGTGTGTTCCAGCCCTATGATCTGACACAGGATGTTGGCAGCACCGTGGACTTGCGTGGGGCGCTGGTGGCTGCGGTGGGGCATTCTGGCTCCCACATACGCATCCGATTCGTGGCCTCCGCGACCTATGTATTCCCATCGAAGTCCGATCCGCTGTACTCCCAGTTCGATCTCTCCTCCGCAGATGGCAAGCTGGTTACGTTTGAACCCGCTTCAGGGGTAGAGGCGCAGATTCAAGCGGATTCTCCCCCACTTGTAAAGCGGGCGATCTGGAAGGGTTTGGCGTTTACAGGCTCTGCTACTCACGGTACCACTCTCACCGTGACGGGGATACACACCTTTATCTCCTGCCGTTTCAGCAACACACAGGCTACTGGGCGTACCCTGGGGTTGTGGGCTGAGCAGGGTGCTCGTGTGAAGCTGACCAACTGCTTCTTCGACGCGCTTTCTAGCGGCTGCCATGGAGTGGAGGTGATTCGAGGAGCTTTCTGGAGGCAGCTTTCCGGGGTCGTCTTCTCCAACACGCTTCGGGTGCTGGAGGGGACTACCGGGTATGGTCTTGCTGCCTCAGGCTCCTGGCCCTGCCTTTGGGCGCGCTGGGATGTGGGGGCCAGCCCTTTCGTACGCCACAATATAGCCGTGGATCTCTCGGCCCCTGTTCTCAGCGTGCAGGGAGCTGGCTGGTCCTCTGCGGCCGTGGTCGGGAATGTCTGGAACACCGCGGCAGCCAGTGGTGTCAGCGTGCAGGGGAAGCTGGCTGCGTGCTACTGGGCGCATAACTCGGTACGTACGGATCCCGTTTTGGGTGCCAGCTTCACAGCTCAGAGTGATGGCATCGTGGGAGGGGTCTACGTGAACAACTACTTCACACGCCTCGACCCAACACACAGATCGGTCGCAAGTGGAAACCTCTGGGATTTCAATGCGACAGAATCTGCGAATGGAAGTGGACCCAAATCGCTTAGCAGTGTGGTCCCTGGTTTCTCCTCAAAGTACCTCGTAGTCTCCGCGTCCTCTTCTTTGCTTCGGGCAGGTAGCCCCCAACCTGGGGTCTCGAAAGCATTCGGTTTTCTACCGTATCAAAATCAGATTGGGGCCATGCCCTATGTTTCTGACGCTAACTTGGTGAAGCAAATGCAGCAGGTTCTGCGTTTGATAGACTATGGGGTAACTACGCATGACAGCCTGGAAGGGGACTTCACGGCACCTAATCCAGGTAGTGGCTTGGGAGGACAGCTCTCGTTTGTGGATGGTACCCAATCTGGCTGGCTGGCGGTGGTGTAGCTCATGGTTCTCACAGTAAAAGACGCTGCAAATACTACCAAGTCCATTGCGACTTCCACTGTAGGAGGTGCTGAGGTACCCTACAATCTCCTCGAATCTCCGTGGCTTCTGCGTGCTAGTCGTGGCCTAGAATCCAGCTATACGGTAGTGCGCCTCCTTGGAAGGAATCCTGCGGTGGACACAACGCAGGAGGATCTGTGGACTGCCGGTGGGTCGATGACCTACATCGGGGCCGCGACTACGTTGACGATTGTTTCCGGGGATGCCGCGGATGCCTCTGCGGGTACCGGGGCACGTACGGTGACGATCTGGGGTCTGAGCGGCACCTACGTAGAGCAGTTGGAGACCGTCACGATGAACGGGACGACCAGCGTTGGCACCTCAGCAGCGTTTCTTCGAGTGTATCGGGCAGAGGTGGCCACTGCGGGGTCCGCGGGGGCAAATGTTGGGCTCATCACCATCAAGAGTGGTGCTACGGCATTGGCTGAGATTGCTGTAGGAGACAACCGAGCGTACATGACGCAGTATACGGTACCTGCGGGAAAAACTGCCAGCGTGGTCTCCTACTATGGTACCGCACAGGCAGCGCTCGGACTCCAGTACACTCTGTTCGCGCGCAGCTTCACCTCACAGGTCTTTATCCCACGACATCGCATCGAGGTCTTTGAGGGCACTGTATTCGTGCGGGAGCTGTACGAGATAGTTCCAGAGAAATCCGACATCGTTCTACGAGCGCTCCGTAGCGTAGGAAGTGGTGCCATTGTGGCAAGTGGTGGGGTGACCCTGGTTCTCGCGTAGAGCACCACCACCACTCCTTTTCGTCTTGAAGGGTGTAAGACGGTCTGAACCCAACTTTTTTGGAGCCGTAAAGCAATGGCCCTCGTGGCAACCCGACAGAATCTGATCCGAGACCTCATCGAACTGCTCAAGACCCGGGGTCTTCGGAAGGCAGCTCACTCGGGCAATCCGTCGAGCGACGAGTTCGAGTGCTACACGCATGTGACGGGGAACTTGGCTGCTCCGGCGGCCACGGTCTATCGCATCGTGCTGGACTTCTCGACCGCAACGCTCACGACGCAGGAGGAGACGGCGTTTGGCAGCCATCATCCTCATGTGCCCTCGGAGTCACGCAAGTAACCCATGGGCTACCCCGCGAGTTTGTCTGGCAACGGGGTTGTGCTGGTGACCAGCACGGTCACCGGGGCGCTCAACTCCGGGGCGGAGCAGAAGCTGGATGTAGCTCTCGGGCTGCCATGCAATCTAGCTGTGAAAGAGCTAGCAAATGCTTTCCAGCTCCGTGCGGCCTCGGGGCTCAACGCCAATGGGCGTCCTGCGTACAAACTGCAAACCTCTGCCAGCGTGGATCTCAAGATGGAGATGACATTCCTCCAGAATGGGATCAACGAGGGCGCCACCGTCAAGCTGGTGCCAGCACCCTGATGCTGACGTGTCCCACTGCCGGCATTACGAGCTTTCAGCTCGTGCGTGCTCCTGGAGAGGAGACCGTGGAGGTCATTCTAGGAGAGAGCAGCTACGTCCACGAGCTGGATTCGCTGAAGCTCTGGCTGCACAAGATTGGGCTTCACTGGGAAGTCTACGAGAGGCTAGTGGACTTGTCGTGGAACTGGCCTCTTGTCTCCTTTGATGTGACAACCGGAAAGATCAGCATTCCAGAAGTCCAAAGAAATCCCTTGGATATGAGAGGGGAATCTAGTGGACCCTTCCGCGCCCCACGACGGCAGCACTCCGCTGCCCGTGATCCGTTTGACCCACTACAGGACCGCCCCTGGAGTACACAATGAGTGACGTGACGAAGCAGCCTGAAGACCTGGTAGAGTCTATCATCAGCGGGATGGTAGAGGGCCAGGATGTCGATACCGCGGTGGCCGCGGTGATGAACGATCAGCCCGAGGTGGTGGAGTTCGATGAGGGTTCCACTCCGGTGTGTGTCACCTGCAAGGCCCCGCTTGAGGAGGTGCAGGTGGAGACCGAGGATGGGGAGATCCCAGCTCTCTACTGCCAGCCCTGCGATACGGGGTACATCCCGGATCCGGATGCTCTCGCCGAAGCTGACGCTGAAGAGGGCGAGCTGGAGGAAGCGGAGATCGACGAGGAGAATCCTATCTGCCCGACCTGCGGTGAGGATGCGCTCGACGGTCAGGTGGTGGAGGACGAGCAGGGGGAGATCCCGCTCATCGTCTGCGATGCCTGTGGCACGGGCTACGTGCCCGCAGAGGAGTAACCCCCATGCCGACCACGCTCCATGGCGTAGGCGGGTTCACCACGCTGCTGAACGTGGTGGGCACGGCCTTGACAACCGCGTACACGGGCAACCAGGTATCCCTTGACACCCACGGGGCTCGTACGGTCGTCTTCTACTTGGACTACACCAAGGGGGCGGAGACCAGCGCGCAGATCCAGGTAGAGAGCTGGGATGGTGCGACCTGGCGGGTTGTCCCCTACTTGGAGACGGGCACGGTGGTGTGGTCCAAGACTGCCACCACCAAGTCTCGCTGGGCAGTGACCACGGGGCGCTTTGAGTCGAAGCTGCGGGTTTCAGCCAAGTCCACTGGATCGAGCGATGCCACGACTCTGGTGAAAGTGCAGTGCTCTCTGGGCAGCGCGACGCAGCCCATTTCTGGCAACACGGTGTAGCGATGGTAGCTGTAGTCTATCCCTCTGGTTTGGCGGCCTATGCGGTACTCGCTGCGGCCACCAATTTGACAACCACCCCGACGGCTCTGGGGTCGATCAACCTCGGCATCGGGAACCTCACGCAATCCGCTGCGAGCCACCTGGCGGTCGAGCTGGTTGGGGTGGCGAACAACTCTACCACACTGGATGTGCGTATTGAGACCTCGGCGGACGACACGAATTGGTTCGTGCAGGAGCCGACCTTCTCGATCAACCCGATCGTCAGTGGTACCTATCGTGTCGAATGGGGGCCGTTCGTGCGCGGGGAGAAGACGGTGCGTGTGATGGCCTCTACGGGCACTGTGGGAAGCACTCCGGGGACTGTGGCTATCCGGGCTCGTCTCGTGGGGACATCCAAGATCCCGAGCTGAGGCCCTACTTGCTCTCTGAGAAGCTAGGAGATCGTCCGGAATGGATGCGCATACGAGCTTACAGAGAGGGTCGAGGGCCATCCGGACGACGCCGCAGCGAGCTGATGCTTCAGCTCCGCCAGCGCAGCTATTGGTTCCCGCTGACTCCACGAGTCTACGAGAACTTCAGGGCACGCATTGGGAAGTCACGGAGTAAGGGCTTGAAGTACCTCCAGAGCTACATTCGACGCTACCGCCAGTACAAAGAGCGCTGGCCCTCCAAGCGCTACGTGCGTGTAAATCGCCTGGTCTCCGGTGGCTTCTACAACGAGTCTGAGCTAGCCTCTCGTACTGGGCTGTCCACCGCGTTGGTGGAAGAGATCGTGCGGCTCGCTGGTGAAGGGCGGGGCTCTGTGGAGATCGTCTCGCTCCTAGTGGGTGTCAGCCTGCCCCAAGTGGAGAGTGTGCTCAACCTACTTCATCAGGAGGTGGGGGCGATCTCCGATGGGCTGTTGGCACGGCTCGCCGCGGGGGAGTCCTCGGTGGAGGAGGCTGTCAGTGCCCTGGCGCGCAGCTCGGAGAGAACGTCTGGAAAACGCCTTCTGGGTCTGCTGGGGCGTGAGCCCATGAAGTCGTCCACCAAGGGTGTGAAGCGCATATCCCCTCCTTTTCGCATCACTGGAAGCTCCCTCTGATGTCCCCGCTACAAGAGATCAAGGATTTTGTGGGCTTTGTCCACTACAAGATTCTTGAGGACAATGTTGTAGAAGACGGGAGGCCCACGGGCAGGATGCGTGTTCGTGGTATTTTTCAGCGCGCGGACACCAAGAACGCTAACGGACGAATCTACAGCGCATCGCTTTGGGAGCGTGTTCTCTCCGACAATCGGACGACGGACATGTTGCAACGGAAGCGCATGATGGGAGAGGTGGAGCACCCTGAGCGGGGCGTCACCAATCTCAATCGTGTTAGTCACGTTGTGACCCGCCTTGATCGAGAGGGCAACGATATCATTGGCGAAGCTGAGGTACTCAACACTCCTTCTGGACAGATAATCCAGGAGCTTTTTCGGGCCGGTTGTGAAGTGGGCATATCCTCGCGTGGTCGAGGCACGTCACAGACAAGGGGTGGCGTTGAATACGTTGATGAGACTAGCTACCAGCTCGACACGTTTGACTTTGTGTACAAGCCCTCGACTCCAGACGCTTATCCAAAGCTCCAGGAAGGGGTGCTGAAAGGGCCTTACGGTAGGAACTCTACGATGAAAGAGAAGCAAGACGAGTTGAAGCGCCTCGAAGTCGCTGCCCTGGATCTTGCCAAGGGTGTGGACCAGCTAGGGGCGGACGATCTGCGCAAGCGATTCCAGAGCTGTGTCGAAGCCGAGTCCAGCGCGGACACGCTTGTGGGGTTGCTCTCGGAGGAAGAGCGTGGGGCCTTGCAGGAGCAGGTGGCCGGTACTACTTCTCGAATCCTGGAGGCTCGGACTGCCCTGGTGACTGCCCTGGATGCGCACCATGTGCAGAACGATGCGGACCTGGATCGGCGTGTGGACAACGCGCTGGAGGACGCCACTCCGGGGGATGAGAAGGAGGAGGAGAAGAAGGGAGCCGGCGCCCCGGCTACAGAATCTTCTCGGCATGACGCTGCTATTGAGCGGTTCAAGACGCTTCTGCGGGAGACCCGAGAAGCGCGGGACCACTATCGGGAGCGTCTGGCCGAGGCGTTGGAAGTCCTCGAATCCGACGAGGACGAGCTGCGGCGTCGATACGTCGCGGCCAAGGGCCTGGGTAACGAGCTGTTGACCAGGCTGCGGAAGAGTGAAGGTGCCCTGGATGATCTTTCCCAGGCGCATCATGCTCTGGAAGAGCGGTATGGAGCCGCAGTGCGTTTGGTCTCGGCGATCACCGAGCGCCAGGACCGCGCGCGCCTGACTCGATCGGTGCGGGAGGCCATTGAAGCCACCCCGGACCTGGCTCGGTTTTCCAAGTCCCTCCTCTCCTGCGCGAGTGAAGCTGAGCTGGGGGAGCGGATTGAGGAGTACAAGAAGGCGCTGGGCTTGCCTACGCAGGACAAGCATGAGGCGCTGACCAGGCAGGTGAATCTGTCGGCCGCTGTGGACGACGAGCCTGGGGACCACGGGGACCGCTCGGAGCTGCCCAAGCGCGGGGACGCGATCAACGAGGGTGCAGACTCCGAGGTGTTGTCAACGGTGGTGGAATCCACGGACCCTGGTGTCCGTGCGGCACGGGCTGCGATTGGGGCGCGGCCTGGCTGGATCTGATCCCCTTCTTCCTGAGCGAACGCAAAGATGTCTTCCGTAATGCTTCCGAATCTCCGTGGGTCCGGCGTGGACCAGATGGAGACGATTGGCGAGGCCCTTGCCTCCAGCCCGCGTTGGGCACCCTACTGTGATGATCTCTCTGGCTGGCCGCGCAAGCACACTGCCATCCTGCTGGAGAATCAGCATCGCTTTCAGACCAGCGAGATGAACGAGGTCACCAAGGTGCTCCAGGTGGGCAATTGGGACAAGTTCGCTTTTCCGCTGATTCGGGCGGTCTACCCGAATCTGATCGCCAACGAGATCGTCTCGGTCCAGCCCATGGCTGGTCCGATCTCGCTGATCTTCTATCTGGACTACCTCTACGGGACCACAAAGGGTACCATCGCTTCGGGCGGTGCGGCCTTTGATGCCCGCACGGGTGGGACCGGGAATGAGACCTACAGCGGTGATGCGGTCAACAAGGAGACTGGCACGATCAGCTCCAACAACGTCGCGCACACCTGCGCCTACATCCCTGTGCGTCCCGGCACGGTGACCATCTCGGGGACCAGCGCGGGTGGGGCCTTCACGGTGACGGATGATGGCAATGGCGGGTTCGTGCTGACCGTTGGCACGGAGACCCTCAGTGTCGCCACCATCAACTACGCGACGGGGGTGATCTCCCTCGATTTCGTCAACAACATCACGGCCGCCACGGTCACCTATCGGTACGACTCGGAGGCATCCGACAACGTTCCGCAGCTTGATCTCCAGCTCACAAGCGCGCCCATCCAGGCGTTGGTCCGCAAGCTGCGTGCTCGCTGGAGTCTGGAAGCGGCGCAGAACCTCAACGCGCTGCATGGTCTGGACGCGGAGGCCGAGATGGTGGGGATCATGGCCGAGGTCATCAAGCAGGAGCTGGACCGCGAGATCATCAACGATCTGGACTCCTTTGCTGGTGCGGGCTCAGTGACCTGGGACAAGGCGGTTCCGGCGGGTGTGAGCTACACGGAGCACAAGCTGTCCATCGTGGATGCGATGATCTCGGGCAGCAACTTGGTGATGAGCAAGACCAAGCGTGTGCAGACCAACTTCATTGTGGCCGGCATCGCCGTCTGCGACGTGATCGAGTCCCTGCCCACGTTTGTGCCGATCCCGGGTGCGTTGGGCACGCAGGCCAACAGCGGTGTCCTGAAGATCGGGACGCTGAACAACCGCTGGACGGTCTACAAGGATCCGTTCCTTGCCACGACCACATGGGTGATGGGCTACAAGGGCAACAGCTTCCTCGACACGGGCTACGTCTACGCGCCCTACATCCCGTTGTACATGACGCCGACCATCATCCTGGACGATTTCATCGGCCGGAAGGGGATCGGAACGCAGTACGGGAAGAAGCCGGTCAATGCGAACTTCTACTGCCGGGGCGTTCTGCTGAATCCGTGATGGGAGCTGTGGGGGATCTGGTGCCTACATCGCAAGGGTAGGGTGGGCACCAGATTCCTTTCACCTTGCTGGGGGCTGACCAATGCTGTTCTGTGTGATCCCCGAAGCCACTGGGTACAAGCAGATCCGGAAGGGGACGGGGCTTACCAATGTAGTCTCCACCCAAAAGGGGAGCTGGGTGTGGCAGGATGCCGTCAAAAAGGCAGTTGCGGCACTCCGCCGCAACAAGAAGACAGGGAACCTCTTCTGGAAGAACGTGGGTTGGGGTGCGAAGATGAGCTATCCGCAGCTTCGGCATACGCCAGCTACGGATGTACATTACTCTGCTCACAACGCTCCAGTTGATGCTCAGGATATGCAACTGATTGCTCAGCGCGTGGGAAGGCAGCATCCACACGTTGCGCATCGCACTGCGCGCTATCTGAAGCTGGCGGGTCGCCTGGTGAAAAAGTTCCCGAAGTCTGAGAACAGCACCTGATCTTCCGTGAGTGCGACTATTCTCTACAATGCGCTGGCGACAGCGAGTTTGACGACCGGGTTTGGTAGCCCCTCCGCTGTTGTCAGGGTGTCGCCTTCGACGGTAGTGTTGCTCATCAGCTACGTCAAAGGTACGGGCACGGAGACGAGCCTACAGCTCCGCTTGGAGATCTCGGATGACGGTGTATCCTGGTATCTGCCCACCAGCTCGGGTGGTGCAGACATCTCTCAGGTTTACAGTGCTTCCGCTGGTGGTGCCGGGCGCCTCAACACCAACATCGCTCTGGCCTCGGGGGAGCAGTACGTCCGGTTGACAAGCCGAATCGCGGGGACACCGGGAGGCAATGGGACGGTCACGGTCAAGCTGCTGCATAATCCTCACCCCTCCGTATTCTGAGATGGCGGTCACAACAGCTTGGTCCTCCGTAGGTAGCTTCTCCACGAGCTATGTGGCTGGAGCCTCGTTTCGTGCTGCCACGGGTACGATGGTCTTGCTTGTCAACTACACGAAGGGCTCCGAGGATACGATCCAGCTTAGTATTGAGGGATCGGACAACAACACGGATTGGTATCCAACACGGGATGCTAGCGGTAACGATGTTTCTCAAGTTACTAGCCTCACCGGAACTGGCAAGTACCGGGTCATCACCATCTCGCTCTTCTCTGGAGAAACCCGTGCGCGACTCAAGGTGAAGGCCTCGGGGAGCGTGGCGTCACCTGGCTCCTGCACCATCAAGGTCTGCCACAATCCCATAGGATGATGCGATGCGTTTTCTCGTGCTAGAGGCGGTGGATCCGGAGGAGCGGAAGCTCAGGCTGAAGAAGCTCCTTCAATTTGCTGCGAGGCAACGAAAGGCCGGGCGTACTGGGAGGGAGCACGCCCACGCTCTGGATAAGGAAACGGGGGGTCTCCGTGGGGATCAACCCGCGGATCATGCGACTCACGCAGCCTACGCGCATTGGACCCGTGGTCAGCGTGCTCGCGCGATCGTGCAGAAGCATACAGGTAGGGATTACCATGCGACTTCTCTGGATTGGACCAGGGGAGGACGCCGTGCTCGTCCTCGGCCTATCAGCAATCGCCGAGACGCTGTAAAGGTGCTACGCCGAGATCGCTATAAGCGAGTCCTGGGTCTTCACGGCACGGGGGCGTCACAGAGAAAAATCTCTGGTGCAACCAACCGATGGCTTGCTCGCTTCAAGCAGCGTGAGGGCAAGGCGGTGACATGAAGGTCTATGCGCTTTCCGAGGCGTTTCTTGACATCGCGTTGCGGCGGAAGCGTTTGGCTAGTGTTCTGCGCCGCGTCTGGGCGCTGAAGAAACGGCGTGCTTGGGCACGCACCCATGCGGATGCGCGTAGTGCTGATGACAAGTTGCAGCGCTATCTAAGCGCTTACAAGCGGAAGCGTCGTCATCTGGGCAGGGGCTAGTTCCCCGTCTTATCCGTGGCCCACTCACATCCCCATGCGTATGCTTGGCACGATGGCCACACGGAGCACTACAGGCGCTTCCAATTCCGATCCCAATTCCGGGAGAATGCTCAGGTGGCTGTGGTGGGCTCCTCCGCAGCCTACCGACAGATTGCTTCCGGCTGGGGTCGGGTGCATCCGGGGGGTCACCCCAACCTAAAGCACTACCCTTATACCGAGCGCCATCTGCCGGCGATCGACCGGATGCTGGCGCATCATGGCTACCAGCACTACTATGCTGGGGGTAGCCACGGGAAGCCCGATCTCGCGCGCAAGAACTACGACACCGAGCACCTGATGATCTGGGATCCCAGTAGTGGCTCGGGAGGGGACTTCAAGAACCAGCACTACACCGAGGCGTGGCGAAAAACCCATGAGCTGGCGCACGCGTTGACCCGCGCACGGCTCAACCAGATGTACGGGGAAGGTCGTAGGCTGGGCAAGCTGGGCGTGCGCTCCCCCCGAGAGGCCACTCGGGCGGTACACTGGGAGTGGCTAGCGGCGCACAAGCAGCGGGAGCTGAGTGCCAAGCATCTCGGGATCCACGTCTCTGACCGAGTTTTCCACAAGGAGCTGAACACCGTGATGCACGATGCGGTTCACCGGGCGATCACGGGGAAGTTCGCGGAACCTGGAGATGAGGGTTTCCATCCGGCGGCCCATCGGGTATCTTTGCAGCACGGCCTACGGATGGTGCAGCGTGTAGCGCATCGGATGGGGCTGCATTCGTTCAAGAGAACTGGACCACTTCTTCAGCAGGAGGCTCAGGTGGCGGACTTCACAGATCAAGGCAGAGAGGAGCAGCGGCGGGCACGTCTTCAAGCGTTCTTCCAGGAAGGCGCATCGTCGAAGGTGAGCCATCTGCATCGGATTTTGAATGTGCTGAAGAGTCTGAAGGCCAATGCCAAGGTCTATCAGCAGCACATGTCTACTACAGGGATCGGAAGCGGTAGCCCGGGTGACGCGGGTGCGGCCCGCGCGAAGTACAAGGCTATCCGCGCGGCGAGCATACTGGCACGCCAGGTTCCGAAGGCTCGTACGGGCAAGCCCCCGCGCTTGCGGAAGTTCGATGCCAAGCTGAAGGAGCTGTTGGCAAAGCATCATCTGGAGGGCGCGTGAGCACCCTGCTCAAGAATGAGGTGGGCTTGGAGCCGATCTACGTCAATGCGACGGGGAGTATGGTCTGCTTGAGCCTGCCTTCAGGGGGTAGCTATCGGCTAGCGTCTGGTGAGGGTATCCGTGGTGTACACTTCGCACGCGCATGCCGTGCGGGTCTGCTGACCATCGTTACGGGGCCGGGGCAGGCCCCGGCGAAGGTGCATGACCCGCTTCGGCTGGGAGGTGGCTCCAAAAGTGCGAAGCCCACGGCGACTTCGGAGCCGAATCCGGCTACTGTGGTACCTCCGGCACTTGTGGTCTACAAGGACAAGGATCTCGCAGTCTGGCGCGTCTACTTTCAGACGGAGCCTGACTTGGGCGTGTTGGCCTCCTTGAAGCTGGAAGATTTGCAAGCCCTGGCCAAGCTCTTTGGTGCGTCTCTCGCGCAGTCCACGATGACAAAGATGGAGATTCTGCGCGCGATTCGTGGCACATTTCAAAAACACTAGCAAGGACGAGACGAGGAAGAAATGGTAGCGGTTCTCAAGTGGCAGAACTCCACGACGACCAATGCGAACTGGGGTGTAGCCAGCGGTATCTCCGTGCTGCGCTTCAAGGCCGCCATCGACAATGTGGATGATCTGACCAATCCATTGGTGCGCCCAACGAGTGGTACAAACTACTCGTGGGAGAAAGCCCTGCGCATTCTGATCTTCAATACCTCCACGTTCACGGAGCTGAGCAATCTGAGGGTGAAGAGCAGCACCAGTGACATCGGTGCGGGTCTCGGCAGTGGTGTCACCTGCTACTACCTGTTCAAGGCCTCCTACACCCAGCCCGTGCTCGCCAGTACGACCCCGGCAACGACCCTGACGACGAGTGAGGTGACGTGGACGGGGGCGGGGAACCACAATGCAGTAACCCACGGCACGAACGATGTGCAGTGGGGTGGAAATACACCGCCGAACTCCAATTTTCTCTACCTCTGGCTGGGGATCACGCCGGGAAACGGTGGGAGTCTGACCAACTGGAATACGATCGCGGTCTACAACGAGATTTGAGGAGTGACACCCACTGAGGCAGCCCGATCGCAGGGTCTGAGCTTCTACTGGCGTGTAGTCACTCCCGATGGGATAGCGCACGATCAGTTCGATAGCTTGGGAGAGCACCAGATTGGTGAGTTCTGTACCCTGTACTCCAAGTCTCCCTGTGATCTCTATGTAGGCACTCCGGTGTTGGCGGGGGTACAGGCCGCTGGTTGGGTGTCAGTGGTGGACCCCACGAAGCAGATTCTCCTCGAAGTGGGGGACTCGGTAGGTATTGTCCTCTACCGCAAGTCCTACATGGGTACGGGTGGGCTGCTCTATTTCACCTACTGCGTCGGTCGGCGGTTCTCTCCCACTCTGGAGGATGTTTACTACATCTCTCCTGTCTATCGCTTCGATAGCGCTATATTCGAGGGTGCGTTCGAGCGTAGTAATGATCCGTTGTTCCAGACTGGATTTGACAGGTTCATGTCACAGCGCCAGCACGCGCTGTCTGCTGGTCAACCGTTGAGCTAACCATGGCTGTCGTTCCCCCGGGACCGGGTGGCATGGGTGATGCCGGGGGGCCAGAGGCTCTGGATCTCCAGTTCATCTTGGAGAATGACACGGACTACGACCGGAAGGAGGTCGTGGGTGTGACATGTCCGTTTCCTTCGGGGAACAATGGGATCTACGAGAGCGAGCTAGCGGACTACCATTTTCGTCTGCTTCAGTCGGCGACGGTACCCGCCGATGTGGACTTGCCTACGGCGTGGACGCTGCTGACGACGTGGCCGAATGGTCAGGTGCGTGTTGCCAAGGGATGGTGTGGGAAAACGGATGGTACAGGGGTAGACATCCCGAAGCGCAATGCGGCGACCAACGTGCGGGGTGTTCAGTACCTGAAGCTCATCAAGAGCATCACTCTCAAGAACAACCTGCCAACCTATGCGCAGCATGCCTCTGTAACCTCGGGGCTTATCTCCGGTACGTTCCAGAGCGAAGTCTTTGATGTCTATGTAGATGCTGCGCTCTCGCGCTCCGGAAATCTCTATCGGGTGGACGCCACGAACTCTACAGAGTGGTACGAGGATACTACTCTGGAGAACACGAAGTGGATGAAGGTCATCCGGAGGCGCAGCTATCATAGGGACATCCAGACATCTGCAACCTCGCTCAATCGTGATCTCTTCTCGCTGACGTGGTACCTGTATATTCCGCACAACTCTCGTTGTGTGGATCTGGAGGTGCGTCTGGGGAATGATTATCAGGGAAGGGACGCGGAGCTGCACACCAATGCTAGCTATTCTCTGGGGACAGGGAATGGTGTCACTCGGATCTTCACCGGGACGCTACCATATGCTTTCGCGGGCCATGGTGCGTTTCCCAAGGGGTATCTGCGGGTCTCTGCGGGAGCCAGTGTCTCCGGGCAGGACGGACAGACCCTGAGTGGTGGTGTCGGGGAGATCACAGGGCCAGGGATTGTGAAGGGGGCGAACAGCTATGTGAACTACGCCACTGGTGCCATCTCGGTGGAGTTTGCTGTAGCCCCACTGAATCTGGTTCCCGTGCTGTCCTCCTATCGCTATGCCTATTGGCAGCTCTACGTAGGTGCTGGAGGTACCTCGTTTACCGGGGCGATTCTTCCGAGCCGTCCTAATGCTCACTCTCTGCACGTACAGGCGGGTACGGTGGAGGGCAAGGACAATGGCCTTGGCCAGGTGGTGCCCTTCTACCACACGAATGTAGTCAATGAGCTGTGGGGCACGGGCACAGCCTCGCAGACGGTGTTCACCGGGACCGCGGTGGGTAAGCCGCTCATCAAGGGTGCGCTCCTCGTGAAGGTGGGAACGGGTACTACGGTCTTCGGGCGCGACAACGGCTTGGGGACGATCTCTGGTGTTGGGATCTCGGCGGGCACAATCAATTACACCACGGGTGCCTACTCCATCACCTTCTCCACCGCGCCCGGCTCTGGGATACAGGTGCTGGGAACCTACTCGTATGATGTAACCGGGGCCACACTGATTCTCGATGGGACAGTGAATTACACCACGGGTGCCGTGGATCTCACGTTCCGCACCGCACCTACGAATGGCACGAAAATCCAGGCGTCCTACATCAAGAATGATCTAGCTACGTCGTTCTCACAGAATCCGAACTACCACCCGCTGGGTCCAATGCCGTTCAATCGGTGGGGACTGGTTTTCGATACCGACCATGTGACGGATTCTCACATGGAGGCGATTTCGGGCTATCGGGCGAGTACGTTTGTCTTCGGGGGAGATAAGCGTGGCTACACGATCTGCGGATGTCCGAGGGACACGATCGGCGGGGCGATCCCGGCAGGGGGCTTCCAGTCGGACTACGTGCAGGAGCACCTGACGGACGGATCGAGCGTCCCAAGAATCTTTTTTCTTTACTTTGGGGCGGGGGCCTCAGCGGCAGAGAATGACACCTTTGCTGCGCGCAAGCTGCATCCGATCACTCCGATTGCCAAGCGGGAGACCTACAATGCTACCCGGGCTCTGGGGCTCTTCGAGGGGGCACTGAAGTTCCTGACCCCCACACAGCTCGTAGCGCCCGGTAATGTCTACACGCGGAGCTACACGACGGAGGCGATTGCCAGAGACAAGGGGACGATCCACACTCTGAATCAGGCAACTGCGATCTCCGCGGTCACTGCCTGGAGTAGTGGCAATTTCCAAGGGGGCGGCACCACCACCACGTCTGTGGGTAGCCGCGCCTGCCATGGATGGCATGAGCAGGGTGTACCCACGGCCAACACAGCGGGAGCCCCGAGAAACGGACACGCTCATTGCTTGTTGATCTACTACAGCCAGGCATGGCAAGCCGTACGCTATTTCTATCATGCGGGGCTCCACGGGTATACGCGAGTAGGTCAGGTGCTGTGGAACTTCGAGAACGCGCACACCTGGAGCCGTCGTCCTTTCTATAAGTATCAGACGGCACCCGGAGATAACGGACTCGTGCCGTTCTCAACGACGGGGGGACAGTATTTCATCACCAACCAGGAGCCACTGAATCGTACGTTCAGACGCTGCTTCGGACGTGACAAAATCGGAGTCACCAACAACAGCACTACGGTAACGTTTACCAATAGCGCGGGATCGTCTCTCTCCGCGAATGACATAGCCTACTACTCTCAGAATGCTAACGGGTTCTCGACCTATGCGGGTTCTACCGTGTACGCGGGCTATCGGCGTCTTGTGGTGGACGGGCACGATCGAACCTACATCCTGACGGCTACGTGGTACGACTTTGCGGCCGGTTTCTGGAAAGGTACTCTGAGCAGTCCCTATCAGGGTACCACCACAGCCCCGGGCTCCGAGGTGTCGTATGCGATCTGCAACGATCCAGAGCCCGGGGTCTCCGTGCTCCCGAAGAACGATACAAGAAGCTATGCGCTGACTCGCATTGCGTTCCTTGAGGAGAATCTACAGCATGGGATGTCCGCGGAGAACGCTTCTCACTGTAGCCAGGATGCTGCCTTTGAGGTGTGGGAGACCACAGGGAGCTGGCTTCTGTGGGACAAGGTTCGTCTCATGGGCGAGTTCTTTCTGGGGGCTTACAAGGATAAGAGCCCCTTTGATCCGACGGGCACCAACCAGCAGCAATTCCGCGACGAATCTCGGGCTAATGCCTGGTCGTTGAAGAACGTTCTGACGGCCTATCTCGTGACCAAGGCGTTGGCTGGGCGCAGCGGATTCGAGTTCCTGACCTCTGCTGCCTACGGGAGCGCGCCGGATCGCTATAAGGAGTTCATCGAGAGTCGAAATGTCTGGCGTTTGTCCACCTCACCCCTCGGCTTGATGGACCCTGCGGGGCTGATCGCGGTCTCCGGGAAAGAGAAGATCAAGGACTTTCCGATAGATGAAGGAAGGGGTCTGGATTGGGGCAATCCGGAGAATGTTGGGAGCACCAATCCACTGTATGGGGGTGGCACCGCGCTGGGTAATCCCTCGCTTCCCATCTCCGAGGTGCAGATGCGTTTTGGTGAGGGGTATTTCACCTACAGCTCTACCTGGCAGCTCGGCTACATCCTGCCCTACATCTGGGCGTGCTATCGAGAGTTTCGCTACGAGACCAAGCTGCTTTCCAACGGTCTCACATTGCCTGCCACCCTCCTGCGTCTTGGGTTGGGGGGCAGCAGCTACGTGCTTGACTACTGCTTACTCTACGGGCTTGGTCCGTATCCAGGCCGACTATCCCCGGGATTCGTCTCACAGACTCTCGGTCGGTTTGGCCTTCTGTTCCAGGATCCACTAAGGGGTGGTAGCCACGGGTTCCCCGTTCGCTTCTGTAACGATAACTATGGTCAGGGCTATTCTTGGGTAATCCCGATATCGTCACCCTATCTGTCTACCACACCGCCGTACTACCCGGCATTGACGGATAGCGATACGCCGATAGCTACCTACTACAATCGGCTAGGCTCAGATACGGCTGTTCAGGACTGGGTTACCAGCAAGCAAACTCCGGGCTTGAAGGACTCTCCCAGCCCACACGTCGATACCATTGGGTGGCCCGTCGCTGGCACCTTTCGAGCACATGGTCAGGACATCACCACTTTCGATGGTGGCATCCCCCATCCAGGGACTGTCCCTCCGGTTCTCACCGTACCGAGCTGCACGAACCCTCCAGGACAGCCCCCGAGGTACCCGTGCCAGAGGGCGCCAACAGATGCCGAAACTTTCTATCACGAAGGAGTTGGTAATTATCCCGATGGACTACCAGACGGAATAAACGCTGCTCTATCGCTCGTGGCGTATTACGCTGCACGCTACCACACGAATACTCAAAAAAGGGCACTTGCTATAAAGCTGCTGAATAACTGGCTTTACAACCTGATGGCGTTTAGCCACGTAAATGGCCGGTTCAGCGGTGTGAACGCCAATACGAAGGGTAGCAAGTTCGAGTATGAGGAGCAGTTCCTTGGTCCCATCACAGGGGACTTCCCACACGCGGATGGTGGGCTGGGGCAGGTCACTGGCTGGTGGGACACCACTTGGCGTCGGCGTCGCCGAGTGTCCACCTCGGGCACCCACTCCCTGTACACCGGGGGCAGGGATGTCCTGGGTGTGAACGTGACGACCTATGGGATCCCCACGTTTAGCCAGCTCGGTCTGGGGGATCTGCGCGTAGTCCACCAGACGGACACCAACCTGTTCACGCTGGTGCCCAGCACTCTCCGGCGTGATCCAGCTTCTGGAGACTATTTTCTATACTTCGTTCCGACGCAGACGATCCAGCAAAATGAAGATGTTGGATTGTCTGTCACTCAGGCGTACTATGTGTACTACAGCAATCCCGGAGCTGCCTCGTCCACAGCGTGGTCCAATACGGACTCGATTGACGGCCCCTACGCCTCTGATGCCAACACGGTAGCGCTGTGGAACAGCGAGGGCTCGATCGGAAACGATGCCGGTCCCAACTCTCAGGCACTGGCTACGATTGCTGGATTCTCCCCAAGCCACATCAAGGGGATTTTCGGCGGGGCTTCGCACTTCCAGAAATCTCTGTTCCAAGCGTCGTTCGTTTCGGCCAACTTCTCTGTCTATGCGTGGCAGGGTAGCTTCTGCTTGGATTTCTGGGTGCTCATCCGGACGCTCGATCGAGACTCTGGAGTCTCTGAGCTGTGGTCTCTGCTGTCTCTAGCGGATGACACGGTGGCTCCTATTCTCGTCTACCTCAACACTGCGTCAACGGATCGTGCTCTGCGCGGTCGGTTCACTGTGGGTCAGGGGACTTCATATTCCGTAGTCGAGGTGGCTATCCCTCAGGGGACGCGCACTGTGCTCGCTACGGGCAACGGCTCTCAGACTGTATTCTCTGGGACTTTGGTAGCCCCTGTTATAGCCAGCAGCTTCTACATCTATGTGGCTGGCAGCTCCGTAGCAGGCTATGACTACGGTGCGGGTACGATCAGTGGCACGGGGATCACCTCTGGAACCCTGGACTATCTCACGGGTGCCTGGTCTGTCACCTTCTCCTCACCACCAGCAGGTGGCGTGCAAATCATCAGCACGCATACCACCTCCACAACGCAGTACCCCACGGATCGTTGGGTACACATCAAGCTCGACTACTCTAGCACCACGCTTACCCCCTATGTAGGGGGTGTGGCGGGTACAGGCCAAGCCGTCTCCGGCAGCCTGGCAGTTGTATCCCAGGTTACCAGCTTCGTCCACGGAGCATTCTACACACCTAGCACATTCTTCACCTCATTTGCCAACATCAAGCTGGCAGAGGTGAGGCTGTCGCGCGTGGATCGGCCAGCGACCTACAAGGTGGCCACCCCGGTTACACCCGTGCTCCAGGCTGAGGAAGCGCTCAGCGAAACGGAGGAGCTGGCTCTTACATCCCGGGGCACGCTGACCACGGTGATGGACAACAAGCTGACATCTCGTGGGTCACTGGCTAGCGGGATGACCGCCCCTAATCTGGTAGGTGCGGGCTATCTCGTCAATGCGGTGGGGTTGCAGGCGTCCACCTCGTCCCGTGGCTACCTCGTGATCCTCGGCTACCAGAATCCCTTGATATGCCGGGGTACCCTGTCGTTGCCGAGCCTGGAGCCCGGGTTGTCCCTCACTTCCCGGGGCACGCTGGCCACCCCTCAGCAAGGGCAGGTCTCGTGTAGTGGCTATCTGTCGATCAACGGCCTCAGCCACAGTCTGCTATCGAAGGGCACCCTGGCTACTACGGCCGAGCTGCCACTCGTGTCGAAGGGGTCGTTCCTCACCTCGAACACGCAGCTTCCGCTGGTAAGCAGCGGCTACCTTCAGGCTCCCACCGTACAGCTCTTGCTGCTGTCAAAGGGTGCCTTTGGAGTCGTCAATCTCCAGGTGGTCCTCACCTCGAAGGGGGATCTACTTTCTTCGTCCGGTATCCTGCTGTTTCTTCCTTCACGGGGCTATCTCGCGGTCGCGCAGTCGCACGATCTGTTTACACGCGGGTACCTCCAGGTAGTCAACACGTCGTCACTGCTGGCTAGCAAGGGCCATGTGGTGTTGGCAGGGCAGAGCGTGCTCACCTCGAAGGGGTATCTCCAGGTGCTGGGCACCCAGCTCTTGCTGCTGTCAAAGGGTGAGCTGATTGCCTGGGGGGCCGCGTACACGCAGGTAGCCTCCGTTGGCTATCTCCAGGTGCTGGGCACACAGCTCTTGGTTGTCTCCCGGGGCACGCTGGCCACTGGCACCTCGCTGTCGCTCTCTTCCCGGGGTTACCTGGGGGTGCTGGGCGTGCTGGTGCCGCTCTCTTCCAAGGGGGCGTTGCAAGTTCTTGGTGTGCAGCTACAGCTCTCTTCCAAGGGCGCGTTCCAGACATCGAATCTTCAGCAGCTACTCACCTCGAAGGGATATCTACAGACTCTAGGTTTTCAGCAGCTACTCACCTCGAAGGGCGATATCCAGATCAGTGGGAATGTGCTCTTCTTGGCCTCCAAGGGACACCTCCTGGATGCGGTGGGCTACCGTTACCTCGTCTGCGCCGCCTACGTGCAGGGCGCAGCCTCCAGCTTCTTGGTCTCGCGGGGCCAGCTCGCGGTCATCGCCCAGCAGTCTCTCACCTCGGTGGGCTACGTGGTGGGGGTGCAGCTCACTGCACCCCTCGTGTCGAAGGGTTTCATCTACTCGCTGCTCGACGTTCTTACCCAGCTCCCCACCGCATCCGCACTGGCGGTCGCGCGGACTAACTCGTTGACAACACGGGGTACCCTCGCCACCACCAAGCAGGTCGCTCTCATTGGTGCCGGGTACCTCATCGTAGGTAGCTTGCTGCTGACGCCCAGCAGCCCCATCACCATCACTGGGAAGCCCGTCCAAGGATAAGGCAGCATGGCTCGTCCGCTCACGTTTGATGCCCGATTTGTAACCACGGGAACCACGGGCCAAACCGTTGACGCGGATCTCTACGTAGAAATCTACGAAGAAGGAGCTACGGTCTATAAGGAGCGGAGAGTTATTGGCGCGGAGGCGACCAACTCGATTCTCAAGACCACGGATGCTGCGGGGGTGCTCTACACCACCACCGTCGATCTGATTGCTTACATCAAGGGAGATGTCACAGCGAAATGGTACGCTAAGCTGGGTGGTAGCTTCACCTCACCTTATCCGTTCATCGAGGTTCTGCCCTATCCCTACGATGCTATTCTCAACTCCACTGAGCTTCGTGACTACGTGCGGACCATGCTCGGCTTCCCTGCGGTTGCGGTGGAGCTGACAAGCGAGCACTATCGGACGATCGTGGAGGAGGCGCTTGCGGTCTACAACACATGGCTTCCGGTCGAGAAATACGGCACCCTCACGCTGGCCGTCAGCACGACGGCGTACCCACTGCCCAGCCTCCCCAGCCGGGGGCCAACGACTCTCTCCTTTGTCCGCCAGGAGGGTACGCCGCTCATCAGTGACCCTCTCTTTGGTAGGGAGTACCCGAGGGGGCAGCAGCTTGACTTCGATCAGTATGTCCTGGGGATCAGCTTCTGGGAGACGTTGAATCGTGTGACCAGCCAGGAACCGGAATGGGTTTGGGATGCTTCCAGTAAAACGCTGTACATCAATGTGGGTGGCACCAACATCGCTGGAGCCAGCGGAAACTACTACGTGATGTATCGCTATTTCGACAACGTGGGAATCGACGGCATTCGCTTGGATCACTTCCGATGGTTCCGCCGCTACTGTCTTGCCCTGGCGAAGCAGATCCTTGGGCGTATCCGTGGGAAGTACTCCGGGAAGGTGCCCGCTCCAGGTGGTCCCCTACAGCTCGATAGCGAGAGCTTGCTTCAGGAGGGGGCTCAGGAGCAGGCGTCGCTGGTGGAGGAGGCGAGGAGCATGTCCCCCAGTGTACCCCCCGTCTTGGGGTGATGGTGACCCGATGGTAGTGGTACGAGTTCCCGATGGCTTCGATGTGACGGTCCAGAAGGTCTGGATTCGGGAGCATACCGAGAGGCACTTTCCACAGGTAGAGCTAATCCGTTTGGATCGGGCTACCACCTTCGTGGACCCACTCTATCACGAGGCCCCGGCCCGTCGCTGGTTGGACCCGATACCGTTGTGGGCGAGTGTGCAGCATCGACCGTCGAAGAAGGCGCTGACGAAGTATGGGATCGAGCAGTCGCGTGATGTGCTCTTCGATGTCTCAACTCTTCATCTTTCTGAGCTTGGGATCCTGGAGCAATCTGAGACCTTTTTGATCGGGGATCTGATCCGTTGGGGTGGCGATCACTACGAGATCAAGGATCAGATTCGAGATACTTCTGCCTATTGGGGGACCACGAATATACCGTTCTTTCTGGTTCTTGGTGCAGATTACTATAGGGAAGGCACATGATTGGCTTCGATGTACAGCGTGCTTTCCGTGGACGCCTGGAGGCATCAGCACGTCGCTACGGGATCACGGATATGAAACGATTCCGTAAGGTGCTTGAAAGTGTTCCGACGGAGGTGATGAACAGGCTTCTTCGGGAGGACGCGGAGCGTCTAGCAGATGCTGTGATCTCGGAGATCCAGGCGCAGCCCAGTAACTGGCCGCCACTGAATCCAGACTACCTGGCGCACAAGTTGGCAGTTGGCTTGAGCCCGGAGATGCTGAAGGCTACTGAGGATTATGTGGGATCCATTGGTGTGCAGCGGATCTACAAGGGAAAAACCCGTGTGCGCATCTATGTAGGGGTGCCCAATCTGGATCATCGGACGGCCAAGATGAACTACAACGATCTTGGACGTATCCATGAGTTTGGCACGCGGAAGATTCCAGCACGTCCTCACTGGGGGCCGGCGTACTGGAAATGGAAGGCGAGCATTCCGCATTTCATCCACCGCATGTCGAGCCAGATTGGTAACAGAACATACTTGAAGCTGCTTGCCCTTGTGAAGAAGCCAGAGCAGGGCCGAGTAATCAAGATGAAATGAGCCGAGAGCCGACGAAATGAATCGCATCATCTACAACTACAAGATGCACGTTGAGTCGGTGAGCGATGGACGTACCTTTTCTGGTGTCGTAGACCTTGGTTTTCGACTATTCAATCACAGCACTTTCCAGCTCGCTGGTATGGAGCTACCGGATCCTCGGCGATGCCCGGATCGGGATAAAGCCATGGATACCCTGAAGAGGGCGGAGCAGGTATTGGCTAGCCTGCTGCTGCATCCGGATGGTCACGGGCGTACCATTGTGATCTCTCCCCATGAGCCTAGTAAAACTGGGCGTGTTTTTGTCTCGGCTTACATTCCCTGCAAGAACGAGAGCTTTGACCATCCGCACTTGACGATCCGTCGTGCTGGTTTCGTTCTATTGAATGTGTTGCACGTCATGCAGCTCGTGGGTGAGAGCCAGTTCTTCCCCACAACTCTATCCGACCTCTTTGGGATCTTCGAGCCCTTCGATTTCGACCGATGAAGTTTCTTGTGTTGCGGGAGATGACCACTACGCTCGGGATTGGCCTGGGGGTGACTCCGGCGCTGGGGCAGCGTCCTTCGACTTACTCTCCGCAGAAGCGTAAGCTGGTCCGGCGACTCCGGCTCACGGGGAATCGGAATCGGAGCAAGCAGATCCAAACTCGATGACCGACCACGCGGATGCCATTGCGGATCAGCTACGAGCCTACGACCAAGCGGTCGTGGAGTGGGTAGAGTCTGCGCCGCTGATGCGCTCCAATGCGGTCATCCCGGTGGTGATGGCCACACCGGACAGAGCATTCGCCTCGATGCAGGATCTCCTGCGCCCCACCCTCGGGACGAAGGTGGATGATATCCGGAACATCCCGCTACCATTTGCAAGTGTCTCCCGTAGCCGTATCCTGTATGACCAGACGCGCTTTCACGGAAACAAAGCGAAGTTTGATCGGCTAGCGCGGACAGCGGACAACAAGAAGCTCTACCAAGCTCGCTTCCCTGCGCCTTTCAACATCGGTTATCAGGTAGAGCTGTGGGCCAAGAACAGAACGACCCTGAACGCCTATGAGCTGTACTGCCTTGGTGCCTTCAGCTCCTTTGAGATGTTCTTGAAAGTCAACATGCGAGGCATCTGGGATCCATGGGGATTGGTGAGTGTTCCCTTCGAGAACGAGGGGGTGCAGGACGCTTCGGATTTGGAACCCATGGAGGGCCACAGGGTGCTCCGCTTCACGCAGTCCCTGCTTGGCAAGGGCTGGGTGTTGGCCAAGGTGGAGGAGCTGAAGGTTGTGCTGACCATCTTCCAGGACAGCTACTTCGTGCCCCAGGCTGTAGACACCGCGACTCTCACCGCGGCCACAGTGGATGCCAACCCGACTACTTATCCTCGTCTGTCCCGCGTTACCTACACTGGTAGCGGTAGCACGGTCACCACGTCGAACCAAGGATAGCTATGAAAATCAAGATCAAAAACCCTAGCAAGGAATCGGCTCTGATCGTGCCAAGCATTCTGTCGTTTCCTGGCGTGGCTCTCAGTGTAGAAGAAACGTCAGGGGAGTTCGTTGTCTCTGATGTTGTGTTCTCTGAGCTGAAGCAGATGTCTTCTAGCGGAGCCGTTTTTGCTCTGCTCTTCGTTTCTGAGACTGATGCTGCTGCTTCGGGGGTGCCGGTGACTCCGACCTCCAAGAGTGCAAGAGCCAAGCCTTGAGGATCTGACGTAAATGGCTTCCCAGGTTTCCCCCGGCGTTGTAGTCAACGAGTTTGACTTCTCTGACTACGCAGAAAGAATCTCCACGGCAATCTGCGGGGTGGTGGGATGGGCGGTCAAGGGGCCGGCGGAGACCCTGACACTCGTCACCAACGAGAGGCAGTTGATCGAGACCTTTGGGCCACCCCCCGTACCAACTTCGACCACGGTGGCGGGGACTTTTGGGCAGCCCGCAAAGACGGTCTACTACGCGAAGGGGCTGGTACCCTCGGCGATCCAGTATCTCCGCCAGGGGAACCAACTGTACGTGGTGAGGGTGGTGAAGGTGGGGACGGGCACCACCACCACGACGGTTATCACGTCGGCGCCCGCGACTCCCACCATCACGCTGACAGCCACATCCGCTGGGACATGGCAGAGCGCAACCTATGCCAATGTCACGGTCAAGATCGAGGCGGGGGGTCAGAGTGGTACCAACGCCAACTACTTCAAGCTGACGGTCTACGAGAAGGGGGTAGCGAGGGAGGTCTTCGACAACCTCTTGGCGCCTCCGAATCAGCTCCCTACACCACCTACTAATCCCGGAGATCCCGCGAACGAGATTTCGCTCCGTATGAACGGGGTGAGTGCGTACTTCACTGTAACGACTTTCAATACCGGGAGACCACTGGATGGGACGTATGCCAGCGGGACCGGGAGTGGCGCAACGACGGGGAACGACGGGGTGCCCACCACCGCGGCTGACTACTACGCGAGTGCCACCTCCGGACTCAATCTGTTCTCCAATGCGGATACCGTGGATGTCAATATCTTGATGGCCCCGGGCGTGGCCACCGAGATCAACGACACTACCCGTACGGTGGAAACCCAGCTCACCACCCTAGCCGCAGCTCGTGGGGACTGCATTGCCCTGGTGGACCCCCCATTCTCGGTCCAGACCCCCACCACTGCGAAGGACTTCGCCAACGCCACGGGTAGCTTCTCGGGCAACTCGTTGAACAGCTCCTACTCTGCTTACTACTGGCCGTGGGTGGAGGTCTACGACAACTACAACCAGAAGTCGGTCTGGGTGCCCCCGAGCGGCATCTGTGCCGGGGTCTACGCCTACAACGACCGGACGACCGATACCTGGTGGGCGCCCGCGGGCTTCACCCGGGGCCGTCCCTCCAGCGCGTTGTCGGTCTGGTACAACACGACCCTGGGCGAGCGCGAATCGCTCTACGGGCCGGGCCAGGTTGTCAACCCCATTGTCAACTTCCCTGGTGATGGGATCACGGTCTGGGGCCAGAAGACTACGCAACGTCTGTCTACGGCGCTGAACCGTGTCAACGTGCGTAGGATGCTGAACTACGCCAAGAAGATCATCTCCACGAGCATCCGTGTCCTGGTCTTTGAGCCCAACGACGAGTTCACCTGGCGTCGCTTTGTCAACCTGGTGAACCCCGTGCTTCAGACCATCAAGGACGCTCGTGGGTTGTACGAGTTCAAGGTGATCTGCGATGCGACGACCAATACACCGACTCTGATCGACCAGAATCAGATGCGTGGGATCATCCTGATGAAGCCGACGAAGGCGGCGGAGGTCATCACCGTGGATTTCACGCTGCTTTCGACTGGGGCGCAGTTCAACGAGTTCGTGCAAGGCTAATCCATCATGCCCGGTATTTCTACTCAAGGCTTTCCGCTGGGGGTCATCGGCGACCACCTGGCTCCCGGGGGTGCGGCATCGAAGTTCGAGCCCCAGCGTCAGTCCAACTGGCTTATCTCGATCGCGGGTGTCGCGGGAGAGAACAACATTCGGCTTGCTCTGGAGGCCGCAGCTCTCCCCTCGGTGGCCGTGGAAGAGATCCCGCTCAACTTCCTCAACACAACCCGTTGGGTTGCGGGACGTGCGATCTATGATACCATTCCCCTCGTTGTGAAGGACATGGTGGATGTGGGGGTGGCGAGTGCGATCAAGGATTGGCACGAGCAGGTGTACAACCCGGAGACCCACAAGATCGGGCTGGCGAAGAACTACAAGAAGGTCGCGGATCTGGTGCTCTTTGGGCCGGACGGGGAGCTGCAACGTACGTGGAGCCTGCTCGGCTGCTGGCCCGTCAGCGTGAACTACGGGCAGCTCGACATGAACAGCTCGGACAAGGTTCTCATCGAGACCGTGCTTCGCTACGATCGGGCACGAGCCCTTGGCTTCTGATATGCGTTTTCTCGTGCTAGAGGCTGTGGATCCGGAGGAGCGGAAGCTCAGGCTGAAGAAGCTTCTCCAGTTTGCGCACCAGAAACGAATGGCCGGACGCAAGGCGAGCGCGCACGCAATTGCCATGGACCGGACTCGCCCTTGGACGGACCCAGCCCGAGAGGTAGATCAGAAGCAGGTTGGCAAGCACTATGGGAAGGCCAGGCGTGCGCGGGCGATCGCGCAGAAGCATACAGGTAAAGACCTGTCTGTAGACCGAAACGATTGGAATGCACGCGACCCCAAGACACGTTCCCATAAGCGTCCTCTAGGGAATCGACGGGCCGCGGTGAAGGTGCTACGAGCAGACCGATTTGCTCGGACTCGGCATCTCGGTCTGCACGACTTCCCCAGAGCGAAGCTGAAAACAGCGGCCTCTGCTGCGGCGGGCAACTGGATCAAGCGATTCAAGCAGAGAAGGCGCTAGCTGGTTTGAGTTTTGGTTAGCCATGGCGCTGAGCCCCATGGCTGCCTCCGTAGACGGCAAGGTGATAGAATGAGCGAGAAGCTGAAAGAGCGTAGCCAGGTCACTCCGATTGCTCTCCCCTCTCGGGGCCTGCCCTATGAGGGAAAGGTTCCAGATGGCAGAGTCTCCATCTCGGCCATCACGGTGGCGGAGGAGAAGATGCTTGCAAACAAGGGAGCCACCGCGGAGGACAAGACCAATGTGCTCCTCCATCGTACCTGCGATTTGGGGGGTGTCACTCCGGATGATCTGGTTCTGGGGGATCGCTTCTTTCTGCTCCTGAAGCTCCGCTCATTGTCCATCGGGAATCGCTATGGCTTCCAGGTGAAGTGCTCTGAGTGTGGCACGCAGTTCCGTCACGAGATGGACCTGGAGCGTGACATGGAGCTGAAGGTGCTCGCCGATGACTGGCGTGAGCCCTTCGAGGTGCTCCTCCCGGTCAGGGGCTACACCTTGGATTGCCGGCTGCTGCGGGGGAAGGACGAGCGTGCGATCGCCAAGCAGGTGTCTCGGCAGCACCAGCGGTTGGTGGGGGAGCCCAGCAACTCCTCGTACAGCCTGCTCCTGGCGCGCCATCTCGTGGCCATCACGACCCCGGAGGGTCGTGAGGAGGCGAGGGAGATCCCGGCGTTGAAGCTGGTGGAGAGCCTGGTCACTCGTGATCGTATGGCGCTCTCCAATGCGATCGACGCGGCCAGCCCCGGTTTCGATCCGGAGCTGGAGATCACTTGTCAGGGCTGCGGCTACGTCAGTTCGATTGCGTTCCCGGCGAGCGACGAGTTTTTTCGACCAAGAAATACCGGCTGAAGCACTACGTACTGCGCTAGAGAAGGAGTTCGATCTCCTTTACCACGGAAAGTTCGGTGATTGGGCCAGCATCCAAAGCATGTCGATTGGTGAGCGTGACTGGCATCATGCTCGATTGGTCCAGGAGAAGAAAGCGGAGAAGGCGGAGAATGACAAGCGCATGCAGGAGATGCGTACCAAGTCAGCTTCGCGCAGCACCTCCACACCCCGGAGACCCCCGCCGAGGCGGCGTTAGATGCTGAAGGCCATTGGATTTCTGTTGGAGTTCAAGAACAAGGCGAGCAAGGGCCTTGAGCGGGTCTTCAAGGACGTGCTCAAGCTGGACAAGCTCTGGGAACGCAGCGTCAAGGGGTTTGGGAAGTGGACCAAGGTTCTCAGCCTGAATATGTCTGTGCTCAAGGCCAAGGTTCTTGAGGCCATAGACTCCTACAAGAAAGGTGCTTTTAGTCTGGAGCACTTCATAGACAAGGTAGAGGATACCTTTGGGACGCGCGTAGCGTCGATCATGCGGTTGCTCACCCGGCCCTCCACTGCCATTGCGGCCGCCGCCGGTGTGGCCCTGAAGGCCGGGATGGAGATGGAGGGCTCGTTGAAGGGGGTACAGAAGGAGGCGACCTACACAGCCTCGGAGTTCGAGTACATGCGGGGGGCCATCAATCAGGTGTCCTCTGATGTAGGGGCCTCGATCTCCAGGGTAGGGGCCGTTGCGCGCATCATGGCAAAGCGTGGGAATCTCCCGGTAGAGGAGTTTGCTGCACTGGGCTCCGCAATCATTCGTGTGGCGGACATCGCTGACACCAGCGAGATGGAGATTTCTGAGCTAGTGTTGAAGTACCGGAAGCTCTATGGCATGAACAACAAGGAAATCCTTGATATGCTGGCCGGGGCTGACAGGGTAGCCAAAGAGAGCTACACGTCGCTGCAAGAGCTGATGTCTCAGATGGGCGGCCTCGACTCCGTGCTCATTCGGTTCAACAAGGATGTGCAGAAGGAGGCCGTGGCGGGCATGATCCAGCTCCATGGGGCGCTGGCCGAGAGCTACGAGGACGGCGCCCAGATCGCTCAGTTGGTTTTTCAGGGGATGGTGGATGACAGCAGCGAGGCGATGGCGCAAATAAGCTACATCATGTCCTATGGTGGCGAGGGGGCCGCGGAGGCGTATAAGGCAGCGTTGGAGAAGGGGGACGTGATGGGTGCCTACGCTGAGTTTACGAAGGGGCTACGAAATCTCGATACAGACGCATTCAAGTCCATCGAAAGCGCTATGGGTGGCGTGATGCCCTTCGATATCGCTACCTTGGAGAAGCTACAGCGTGTTGACGAGAGCCGCTTTGGTGCGATGATCTCGGCGTACGAAAAGGTTGGGGACTCCGCGAAGTACATTGCGGATCGGCACAAGGATACACGTACGATCACCGATCGCCTTCTGATGATATGGGAGAAGATCAAGGTGATTCTGGAACCCATTGGTACGATGTTGGTTTGGGTTGGCCACCAGCTACTCAATGTAGTGGAGCCCATCGTGAACGTGCTAGCGGCGTTTGTGCAGACTGATATCGGCCGCATGTTTCTCCAGGTTCTTGTGGTGGTCTCTGCGATAGCCGTGGCGATCTCTAGCATCGGCGCGGTCTTGACGGGGTTAGTTGTAATAGTTGCAACTCTTGCAGGGCTGCTCGCAGCGGTGTTTTCACCCGTTGTTCTCACTGTTCTGGCCATTGCAGTTGTAGTGGCTCTGATCGCTACTTACTGGGATGAGATTGCGGGCTCTGTTTCCTCTTTCTTCTCCTGGGTGTGGAGTGGTGTAAAGAATCTGGCGTCTTGGATGTGGGATATGATGCTCTCGTTTGCCAATCTGGCAGCTACCATCTTCAATCCCATGACCTACGTGAAGGCCGGGGTTGCCTTTGGTCGCTGGCTTGCGAGCAAAATCTCTGAGATCATGTCGAGCATGATCGGTGCTGCGGTCGATTGGGTTATCGAGAAAGTAACGTCTTTGGGGAGCGCTCTGGTGGGGCTGTTCAAGTCCCTTGTTGGCAGCGTGGTGAATGATCTCATCGGATGGATCCCAGGTATGGGCGGGGGGGAGCCTGCCACTCCCGTCTCTCCCCACTCGCTGATGCAGGGGCGAGATTATGAAGGGGAGCTGAAGGGGGGACCGACTCGGGAAGATCGTGGATTCGCTCACGGTGGCCTGGTGATGCCGCAGCCAGGGGGTTCCCAGGTGACTGTGGGAGAGGGGGGTCAGCCGGAGTTCATTGCCGATCCCTCCCTCATGCGACATCTGATCGGTGTTGACGACATCACGGAAGCTATCTGGGGTGCGGCCTACTTCCTGGCCGAGCAGCTAGCGCAGGATCCTGCGGCTACCCCTGCTCCAGCTCTCGCAGGGGCTACCAATTTCAATATGCAATCGATGCGTGGTCTCTGATGGTCAACAAGATCCGTAACGCAGCGATTGTCCTGGAGGAGGATCCGCAGGAGCGTGTAACCTTCCAGCTCATGCCGGAGTCGATTACTGACACCAAGAGTGTAAGCTGGAGTGATATTCCCATCGCAGGTCGGAGCGAGCCAATAAAGGTCTATGCTGGGTGTGGCCCACGCTCGTTTAGCTTCTCTCTGACGTTTTGTGCAAGCGTGGATCAAGGAGACTACGGGGAACCCGAAGAGGTCGTGAACTCCGTGAGCTGGCTGCAAAGCCTGGCCTATCCGGTAGTCACCCGCAACTCTCGCTTGGTGACCACGCCACCTGTGGTGATCCTGGTGGTAGCCAATCTGCTCAGCAGTCGCTGCGTCGTCCGTGATGTCTCTGTTGAGTGGAAAGGTCCATGGTTTGTGTATCAGACTACCACCACGGTCTCTTCCCCGGGGCAGCCCTATCGCAGTGTGCCCGATGGGACACCCCCGATCGTGGATCTGCCTATGGTGGCTACAGTGAACCTCAATCTCGATGAAGTGAATGAGGCGCCACTCGATTCAGTCTTCATCAGGACGCAGCGATGAGCCGAAGGGTTGTACTCCCGTTCGATTCGCCCTACGGCAAAACTGATCTGTACCAAGTAGCAGACATCTCTACAGGAGCCCCAACAAACACGTTTGTGTGGGGTATCTGGAATCCCATTGACTTCCCACCCTCGGACATCGACGCAACCTATCGTGTAAGAATAACCGATCTCGGTCGCCTTGATCTTCTTGCCTATCAGTATTACGAGAACGTAAATCTGTGGTGGGTAATCGCCTACGTGAATGACATCGTAGATCCCTTGACCGATATGTCCATAGGTCAACTGCTTCGGATTCCTAGTCGAGAAGTGGTATTCTCTACGCTCCTGAATCAGGGGCTCAGAAAGGGTGCTGTGGTGGACGATGCCTAATCCACTAGCTGTACCCCGAGTGAACCGGATCCGCTACGAGCTGGCTCCGGGGACACCGTTTGTGAACCTGGTACTGGAGAGCGGAAAGACCATCAATGTGATTCCGCACTACCTCGAATCTCTGGAGGATCGAGTGTTTGCCACGGGATCCCCACGGCTCACGAAGTTTACGTTCTATGACCGATCCTGGGATACGCTGGAGAACCTTCTGATCCCCAGCCGGCATCGCATTCGCTGGGCCTACGGCTGGGTCGGGGGCGACTGGACAGGGGTTATTCCTGGGATCATCAACGTCTACAAGCCATCGTTTTCCATGGAGGGGGCGCGCTTGGAGATCACGGCGATGGAAGTCGTCGAAAAGCGAACTCCTGGGATATGGACTCGTTTCTTTGACGATGGGCGTCCCTCATCTGTATCCCACGCGCCACAGAACGCTAAGCAGATAAAACCCTCGCGGATCTCCGATATTGTCAGGCACATAGCGACGGAGATGGGGGTGCCTGCCGACATCGAGGAAACGGATGGTAAGTCCGTATGGGGGCAACACAATGAGACGAACATGGCGTTTATCGAACGCTTGTCTCTCTTTGCGAAGTCAAAGACTGGACGTGTGGACTTCGAGGCGCGGTTGAATGGTGGACGCCTCTACTTCGGGACGCCAGATTATGCGCCCTATCGCACGTTCTATTTCTTTCGGGATCAATCTGGTCCGGTCCTGTCCTACGAAGCGGTCATCAATCAGAATCAGATTTTTGGTGGCAAGTGGGACCGTCTCCGAGTAGCTAGCTGGGACCCAACGGAGAAGAAGGCTATAGGCCATGAAGTAAATCTCACGACGGGGAGTGGCACGGGTGGACGTGTGCCGCTGGCCAAGGAAGCCTTTGATCCCCCCGGACTCAAGCGGGCTACGGCGGGGCGTCTCTACGTGGCACCCTATGAAGATGCCTCTCTGGCCGAGACGTACAACCGACGAAAGTTTGAGGAGTCTGCGCGCAAGATCGCGCAGTGCCGTATTACCCTCATTGGTGATCCAACCTTTCGTGTCGGAGATACCTTCACCGTCATCGTCATCACCGATCGGGGTGATGTCCACTACACGAGTGGTGAGTGGAAATCTGATGTAGTGACCCACAAGATCACTCCTGGAAACTTCGTGACCGAGATTACTGCCCACAGCGATGGTCACCGTCTGGCGGGCATCGAGAACATTGGTCGTCTCGTCAAGAGGGATTTCCAGCCGCGTCCAACCAAGAGTGGGGAGACTATAAAGGAGGCCAAGATGGACGAGAAAGCCATCTTGAAGCAGCTCACGAGTGGTTTCAAGGACAGCTTCAAGGGGATTGGAGGTAGCTGAGCGATGCTCGACGATGATCTCATCATCTCGATGATTCGCACGCCGGAGGAGTTTTTCCCCCAACGATCACGCTACTACGGAGTCTACTATGGGACAGTGGAGGACAATAGGGATCCGAAGAATCTCGGGCGGCTGAAGATCAGGACTCCAGTATATTCCGATGTAGAGAACCTACCCACGGATAACCTTCCATGGGCACCCTTTGTGGGGCCAAGTGGTGGGTCGAAGAACGCTGGGTTCTACTTCGTGCCCCCGATTGGCTCACAGGTAGCGGTGGAGTTCATAGACGGCCACCCGACGTACCCGGTCTGGTTGGGTACCGTCTGGGGGGCGCCCGGAGGCGACTCCGATACCTATGTCTCCACCATCAATCCAGGGAATCCCTACGGGCTGCACCCTGCGGGGGATGCCGGGGGGTGGTCGCCGACGAAATACCACTCCCTCACGACTCCCTATGGGCATCGTCTGGAGCTGGACGACAACGTTCATACGGCTTCCGGAGCGACAACCAAGTACACGCGGATTCAGCTATCTACACCGGATGGATTCTACCTCCGGATTGTTGAGGATGTGACCCAGCAAGCTAAGCCCTCAGATTTCCGTGGCTCGATCGAGCTGGGTACGAAGGATTCTCGACGATGCCTGTTGGATGACAACGCAGAGACCATTCGGATAGATACTCCAGATGGTCACCGGATGGAGCTATCTTCGGTAAGCGACTTCGTGCGCATTGAGACCGAGGATGGGCACTACCTGGTTTTCGACGACCCGTCACGTACTGTGGAGCTGTCTACGGCGGGTGACGATGTAGTAGAGAAGGGCTATCGTTTGCTGCTGGACGAGGGTAATCGTCGTGCGCTGCTGAAGGGGGATGAAGAGGAATACTTCTTCGAGATGCGAGAGGGGAGCCTGGGGAGCCATCTTGGAATGTATTCGCGCTATCCCAGTGGGAATCTGGCGGGTGTAGAGGTTCGAGATTTCTACCGCATTGCTGGTGGAGTGCAGCGAGACTCCGTGAACGTCTATGCGGGCAGCCGGAACACCAATGGTGTATTTGCGGACTGCGGAGACGGCCAGCGAAGCCGGGCTGTTTATCTCTACGACACTTCACAGTCTACACCTAAGAATATCATCAAGCTGGTGACCACGGGTGCTAGTGGGGAGAACGATGGGTTCATCCGAATTGGAGAGAACACTACGAGCCCCCTCAGCAACAAGATCGAGGTGGATCCCTCACTTGGAGTGGTTGCACTCTTTGGCGGGTTCACAGGCATACGCCTGACAGCCAGCTCCATAGGCATCGGCCCAGCCAGTGGCTCCGGTGGCTCCAGCGTGCTGACCATCAATGGTCCATGGCTCAGTACCTATTTCAGCCACAAGCATATGTGGGATATTATTGATGGGCCTGGTAAGCTCTTTGCAGGTGCGATCCCCGTTACACAAACTGGGGTGATTACGACGAGGGGTGTAGACACAGGTACCTGATCTCATGGGACGACTACTCACGAGCGGTCCACTCACGTTCAATGGTGGGGCGAGCACTGCGGACCAGTTCTCGCCCACGTTGGATTTCTCTAGCACGTCCCTGGCCTCTGCTGCTTGGTTGCTGAAGGTCACGTACACCACACCACCGCTGGCGATCACGTTGCAGACCAATGGGGATCCCACGGGATCCACACTCTCCGGATGGAACGATGTGGCGACCGCGGATTTGAAGATCCTCAATATGAGCACAAGCGCCTACCTGACACAGGTGCATGCGAGCATCCAGGGGGGCACAATCCGCGGTGGGGTGGTCAACACCAGCTCCGGGGTGGCACATCTGCTGTTCGTGTGGTCTCCCCTGTTTGCCTTCTACCGCCTTCGCTTTCAGATCACGGCGGCTACAGTGGCTACGGTGGATCATATCCTGGCATCTCCCTAGTTGATTACCCGAGGTATGGCTTTCTTCCTGTCAAGGTCGATGCGTAGGCGGGCCGTTGGGAGCACCCGCCTGGGAGCCGACCCATTGGGTAGCCCCCTCGGCTCGGGGGCACGGCAGCGCGTTCTAGGAGGCCGACGTGTCTGAGGCACCTCTCGACCTGCTGGACCTGCGCTTTCGGGGCCTGGTGCTCCCCTGCGACAAGAAACCGGAAGGGTTTTTCCAAACCTCCTACACACGCGAGATTATTCGGGCTTCGATCTTGATGATCTTCAACACACGGCTGGGTGAGCGTGTGATGACCCCGGAGTTTGGAAGCCGTCTCTATAAGCTCATATTCGAGCCAAATGACGCGCTACTGCGACAGCTAGCCTCTCGCTATGTAATCGACGATCTAAAACGATGGGAGCCCCGTGTCAAGGTCACGTCGATTCGCACAGCATCGTCGGAGCATGAGCTACAGATTCACATAGACTACAACATCGTTTCACTCAGTATCGAGGATGCTGTGACTCTCGTGTTCCCGCGGCAGGAGCCCACGTCACGAGCTACGTAGACAGATGCAATTCTCTCAACCTCTTCCCTTCATCGACTTTACGTCGCGCGACTTCGAGGCCATAAAAGCCTCGTTGGTTGATTACCTGAAGCAGAGGTTTCCAGATGACTTCACGGACTTCAGTGAGTCGCAGCTCGGAATCGCAATGCTGGAGATTGTCTCCTACAGCTATGCGATTTTGAGCTATATGCTGGATCGGCAGGTGAACGAGGTTTACATCGAGACCGCGAGAGAGCGTCAATCGGTTATCCGCTTGGCGGCGCTTTTGGGTTACAAGCTCGCTGGGGCCTCTGCTTCCAGTGTGATCCTGCTTCTCGACACCACGGCACTCTCCACGTATGCAGGCCCCGTGGTGTTCGCCAAGGGAGCACAGGCTTCCGCAGGGGAGCAGATTTTCGAGCTGGATAAGGCTTACACAATTCAGCGGCAGGGCACCTCGCCTAACTATACCTACACCGTAAATGGCCTACAGTACGGGATTTCTCCCTTTGTTACCGCGGTCCACGGGGAGACCGTGGTGGACACCTTCACGGCGAACGGCGCCAAGTTCATGGAGCTGACGCTCTCACGGGCACCCCTGATTGACGGGAGTCTGGCTACCACGGTCGCCGGTGTGCCCTGGACACTGGTGGACTCCCTTGTTCTCGGGGACAGCGCCCTTCCAACGAACAGCAAAATCTACGAGATACTGCTCGACAAGGATGACCGTCCGACAGCGCGCTTCGGAGACGGTGTTGCCGGGGACGTGCCGGTGTCGGGTAGCCAGGTGGTGCTCACCTATCGTGTTGGTGGGGGTGCCGTGGGAAACGTAGCGGCAGGGGTGATCAATCAGGCGCTTGCTGCGGTACACAATGGGACGGACAGCATCTCCATCGGGGCCGCTAACCAGGGCAAGGCGACAGGGGGAGCCGATCGGGAGACGGTGGATCACGCGCGTGTCTTTGCACCCCAATGGGCACGCACTACGGATCGCGCTGTAACCTATCTGGATTACTTCACGCTCTGTAATGGCTACACGGATACGGCGAATGGTACCATTGCCAAGGCAGGGATTATCGCGGATCCCACGGATGGGATTAGCAATACGGTTACTGTCTACACCTGGGCCTACGACTCATCGGGTGCTCTGGGCAAGGCCGGTACCTCGCTGAAGGACTCGCTGCGGAACTTCCTAGAAACTCGAAGGACTCTCGCAGTGTGGATCGCACCAATCCAGGATGGTGTGAATATCCCGATCGACGTGGATGTGCTGGTACGCCTCGATCAGGGTTTCGACAAGACGCTCACGACCGCTGCGATAGCCTCTGCAATCTCTAGCCTGTTTCAGGAGTCTAGGGTTCTCTACGGGAACGAGCTGCGTACGAGCTGGATCTACTCTGCGGTGCAGAGCGTGCTGGGCATAAACTGGGTACACGTACGCAAGCCGGATCCCACAGTAGTGGAGGACTTGACTACGGATATCGAGAAGGGGGTGCTACCCGACCTGACGGGTATCCAGGTGGATGAGGTGATCCTGTCTCCTGGGGTCGCCCGCCAAGCTGACTACTACGTGAACTACCGAGTGCAGGTGGGGAGCCAGGTTCTCCGTGTGATCGACTCTGGGGTCAGCTACGGTGCTGGTCTGGTGCTGGCCAAGGTAGAGGCCGTGTGGTCTCCTCCGATCAGTCAGGGACAGGTGTATTTCATTACGCACCCTCGGCGTGTGCGTTTCGTGACCGGAAAGGTTTCAACGGTTGATGATTACTACAACAGCCGCGTTCTGCTCGTGGATGATTCTTCTTCTCCTGGGAACAGCCAGGATCGTGCAATCATCGACTATGACGGAGCCAACCAGATTGCTGTGGTGGACAAGGATTGGACGACCACACCCACTGCGGGCCTGAAGTTCAAGATCACGCCTGACTATCGAGTGATCGACTCCCAGGCGCTTGTCCAGGGTGTGGTGACCATCGAGGTGGTGACGTGACCACACTCTCCGTACCACCGCTGCCGAATCCCTACCCCACACCCACTCCTACACCACGGAGCTACACGCCGAAGCAGATTCAGCAGACTCTGACCCGTGCGGACATCGTATCCACCCGGGTCTTTGAGCTACTTCCTGAATACGTACGAAGTGGAGGAGACCCACTCAAGGCCCTACAGAGCTTCTTCGGGGCCGTACAGGACGAGTATGATCGGCACAAGAACTCCATCACGGATGTTCTGATGCTGGTGGACCCGCGTGGGATCAACAACAGGTTCATCCTGCGGGGTAACGCTACATTTCATCACATTGAGCAGCTACTGCCCTACACGGCGGCGACTTCCACCACAATCACACTGAATGGCACGCCCCCGGGTGTTGCGGGTGATGACTTCTACGTGGGCTTCGGCTTCTATATTCTGATAGATAATGCCTCGGATGCTCCGGAGACACAATATCGCCGTGTTGTTGACTACGACGGCACGACGAAAGTGGCTACGTTGGACATACCCTGGACCACGCTACCAACTTCCGGAGTGCTGGTCCTCTGCTTCCCCGATCGAATCTACCTGCCGGTTCCGATCGTCTCCGACCCAAACCGCTCTGATGGTACGATTCTCCCGAATCAGACGAGCCTGACGAGCACGCAGGTGCGTCTGCCTGCACACTTCTACATCAGCCAGGCAGACGACTATTATAACGGTTGGCTTCTTGAGTTCTTTGATGGTCCTTCAGCGGGGATCAAGAAGACCATTGTGGACTACACGGGATCCACGCTGCTGCTTACAGTGGACAGCGCGTATCCGACACCGGCGAAGCCTACGTTTGGCAACTGGTTTCGCTTGGTTCCCCCGGATAACAGTGGGATCTCCACCTCGAATGACTTCTACAAGGATCGTTGGGTACGCGTTGTCTCGGGGCCTTCAGATAAGTCCTACACCTATCCTATTGAGGTACGAAAGATCATCAGGTCGGTCTACGATGCCACCTCTGTGCCTGCCAAGCACGTAGCCTATGTGTGGGATCCGCAGACCCGAGAGGGCAGACCCTTCGATTTCCCTCCCGACCCATCGACTTACATCGGGATCTCGAATCACTATGTTTCGCTGGCGTACCTGGCGCGACAGCTTGGGTACTCTCTTGATGCACTGGATCCCGAGGAGCTACAGCGGGAGCAGATCCGGCAGGCGTTCAACTTCTACAAGCTGAAGGGTACGGCCAGGGCCATAGACCTCATCTGCCGGACTTTTGGGCTGTCTTCCTCGATCCTGGAGCATGCTTCTAACTACACGCATGCGCCCCCACGGGTTGCGGTCGGACCGGGTAGTGACTCTCCGGCTCACACACAGCATCCGTGGAGCACCGTAACGCCCTTTATCGAAACGGGCTTTGGTGAGGACAGCGTGCCCTCATCCTATCTCATGCCGCCGGGGCGTGATACGGCACGGATCCCAGATTCGGATATCTCCATATTTCTGAAGCGACTACATCCCAAGGTCGCATTCTCTGGCCAGCTCCTGTCTCGAATCATCGGTAAGGTGGATCAGGTGCTACCTATCCACATCGAGATCCTACTCGTAGGTTTCTTGGAGGAGATTGACGAGGTTGTCAAGGCGACTGAAGCCTATAGCATGGCCTGGACTCTGATTCCGTCAGAGTCCGTGCATGTGGTTGAGGTGTTCATCGGTACTCCTATTGGGGTGGTCCCCGTCTCGCTCTTGACAGAGGCTACCAAGGTAGCGCAGCCCCTGGTAATCCGGACGCCCGGTCGTTATGATATTGGCTGCCGCTACAATGGCACCGTGCCGGATCCAAGCGTATCCCCCACGGATCTCGGCAGCTCAGGCCCCCCGATCGGGCTACTGCGGTGTGATATTGGCAAGGTTCTTCACAGTGGTGTCTGACGATGACTAGCTTGACCGTCTTTGATCCGCAGATTCCCCGGAGTGGCGAGGGTGTGGCCTCCAAGGTTCTTCGGGATCTCCTGAAGGCCGTGGCCACGGGGCATGCGGGCAGCCAGACTCCGGCGATCCCGGCGCAGATCGTCAGCGATGTGCGATTTGCGCGCATCGACATGTCCACCAAGTACAATGTGCATCTCACCATCAACGGTGTGGCACAGACGGTGAACCTGCGGTCACAAGCAGTCAGCATCACGGCGGTGACCCCCACCGAGGCGGTATCGGCTATCAACTCCGCGTTCAGCAGCATTGGTACCGTGGCCTTCGTCTACGATGCCCAAGCGTATGACAGCTCGGCGTATATCTTGCTGAGGACGCCTACTGCGGGTACCACGGCGACCATCACGCTGAATAATGGCAGCTCCGCGGATGCGCTGGATATGATCTTCGGTGTGGCCAGCCGGGGCCTGGCAGTACCCTACACGGTGACCGGGGCTACTACTCTGGAGGGCACTCCTTGGTACAACACGGGGGCCAGCAAATACGACTACTTGCTGTACTCCAACACGCCAGCTACTGCCACCTCTGAGGTGGACCTGACCAATCCGGTTGATCTCTCCATCGTTCGCTATCTGCGCATCAAGATCACCACCCCGCTGGGAACCTTTGGACCACTCAACATCGACTGCCAGGGAGCCACCGCAGTGGCTACCACTGTCACGGAGATCCGCGACAAGATCAACGCTGCCTTCGTGGCAAACAGCCCGTGGTTTGCGGCCTACTCGGTTGGGCCGGCACGGGTGGTGCAGAAGAATGGGGCAGGAAACTATCTCGAAGTGGTTTCTGGTGCCAACACAGCGCCGGACAAGGGGTCAGCCTGTCGTGTGCTCTTCAGCGAGCTGGTGAGTGGGGCCTACCAGCTAGATGACGCGGTGAAGCAGATTTTTGGCTTCTCCCGGGGGGAGGGTGGGCGCTATGCGGATCGGCTGCCCATCACTTTCTATGGCGAGGGTTGGACTCGTGCGTTCCTGCGTGGTGTCAACGATCGCAGTGGAGCCGGGGTTGGTCCCTGGGGTCTGACTCTGGAGGAGCGGCTTTACCTCCCGACCACGGGGGTGGTGGACGGGGAGATCCGCATGTCCAAGACGGAGGGGGCGCTCTGGGTATACCGGGAGGGGAAGGCCCCGGGCTGGCGACGCGCGGCTCCGGGGTGGGAGTACCCGGTGTCCTTCGACCGGGGGCTCGACCGCTACCGCCTAGTCACTGTGGGGGACGACTATGTGCCGGTGCCCCTCGCTTCGACGGGCAAGCACATTACAGCCGGGCGTGAGGGTGATGTCGTCACGCTGGTGGATGCACGGGATCCCGCTTGGCCCAACACCACGTATCCGAAGCACGCCAGCGAGGCGTCTAACGCTCGCAATCTATTTGGACCCTATCCACGGTTCGATAACTTCGCAATCCAGGATCTCACGAAGCTCGCCCCATCTACAGAGGGCGTCAAGTGGACGCAGAGTGCTACCAAGTTTGTAACCATTGGCTCCAATACCTCGGTCTACGTGGGGGGTGCGGGTGCCGGTGTGGAGGATCGCTGTGTCTACCGGCGTGCTGCGGGGCACCAGACGACATTCGCAGCAAATGGGTTACAATCCCAATTTGATTTCACTACCGATGCACTCAAACTCCAACCCATAGGTACGGGTATTCGTGTCGGTAGCATCTACGTCTCGGTGGGTAATGGCACATTGACGTGGGCAGATGGTCTGGACAACCGGGCGACTCCGGTAGCGCAGATCATCGGCACCAACATCAATCAGGCTCTGAGCACTGTTGATTTGACTACGGGTAAGGGTAGTATCACTTTCTCTACTCCCCCACCTGCGGGCTACACCGTCTACATCGCTTGGTCCGTGCTCAGTGATCTGATTGTCTCTGCGGAGGTAGGTGTAGATAGCTGGGTGCAGAGCGGGAATATCCCAGAGTTCGGTCTCATCTATGGGGCTAAGAACCAAGGGGATGGTACGATCAACACTGACTTCGGATTCCTCTGTGTGATCCGTGGAAATGGGGTTGGTGAGATCCGGGAGCGTACGGGTACTGGCAGTGCCGTGGTCCGTAGCACCTTCACTGTGGACCCGCCACTTCGAGGCGTCTTCTCCACCCTCCGTGTCGAGTACGATGGTGTTCGTAACCACAAGGTCTTCTGGGGCGGGTCCAATGCGCGCCACAACTGGGTGCAGAAGGAGTCCGTAGCCACACCGGCGGGCAAGGTGGCCAATGAGGTGGATCCGGTGCTCAACCCGCTGATCCACACCTTCGATGATGGAGGAGGCTCGGTCAACGCGGGTAACACCTACTGTGGAATGGTGGGTACGGCGGTCAATACGAGTGGGGGCTTCCCAGCGAAGTCCCTCTTGGTCCAGAACTTCCAGGCCCATGGTGGCTGGTCCTTCGGAGCGCTCTCTTCTCTCCCCGGTCTGCCCCCTGTCAGTGGGGCACGCCTCCGGGATGCAATCGTGGCGATCCAGGCGTATCAGCAGAGTGGTCTCATCACGGATTGCACTCCTCAGACTCCCCTGGTCTTCGAGGCGAAGAATGATCTGGTGCTGGGGATTGACATATCTGCGCGTAAGCTGACCTTTGATCTGGACCACGCGAACGTCAAGCACTTCTGGTCCTCACCCGCGACCACTCGGGGCGTGCAGGCTATTTGGTCCCTGGTGGTGGATGTCACCAACTTGGCAGGCAATGGCTTTTCTTCCGCGCAAGATGATCCAGTCGGTTTCAATGTAGCTTGGCCCAGCCTGACGACCTACCAGACTACTACGCTTCCCAGTGCTGCCGGGTGGTCTATCACCTGGAGTGTGACGGCCAGCAAGGTGCTCTTCCGCAACGGGCCGCCAGCGACAGGGAGTGGCCTTGCAGTCATGTACAGGTGTCCGAACGGTGTGTCCACCAACCCGAATGGCGCCGTGCTGGACCTGCGAGTGTTCTTTTTGAATGGCTACTACCACAAGATCACAGAGCTGACGATTGTGGGAATTGCGATGAAGCTATGAGCCAAGCCAACGTGAAGGTCGAGGAGTTTGTTCGTGCCATGGATACGATTGCTGATCGTAGGGCTGAGACCCCCGCTTCTGACACCGATAGGGTCATCCGCGTGCGGGGCGAGCTGTCTATCGCTCGGATCTTTCCGGGGGGTGAAAAAGAGCTTCTGGTCGAGAAGTCGAATCTCATCGTGAACCAGGGATTCACGATCCTGGCCTATGTCTGGGGAGGCCCCTCGACACCGGAGAGCTACGCCACACTCCAGCCGGGGAAAATTGGAGTAGGTACGTCCCTTGTAGCCGCCGATGTCAACCAGACGGATCTTCAGGGAGCTATTGCAGGAGCACGCTTTGCCTTCACGGGGAAGAGCTTTCTCGGTACTCCGGTGAATGGGGTACAGTTCGACATGTTGATCCCACAGACCGAGCCACTGACTCTGGGCGCGGATCTAAAAGAGGCGGGGCTCTTCTCCGTCAACAGCGCATCCACCAGTGGGATGATCGCCAGACAGGTTCACACGACCATCACCAAGACCTCAGCATTCCAGTTGCTGTACTCGTGGAAGTTCACGTTTACGGTGTAGCGCGAAACTAGGGAAGATCTCCTCCTCTTCTCCTTGCCAGGACGCCGGGAGCCAGGGAAAAACGCCTGGTAACCGGCGTCCACTTTTTTCTACCCCTACTTCTCGCTACTTTTGTGGTAGAATCTCGTCATGGAAACTCAACTCCCGAGCACAGAGTCGGCGGCTTGTGCGTGGGCGTCGCGGCGTTGGAGCTGCGAGGCCGAGGTATTCTGGGGATTCGACGGCGGTTGCATCCTCAAGGTGCGAGATCGTAGGGGCCTCCCGTTTTACGGCGAGGGAAGGGACTGGCAACACGCCGCACAGGCACTTCTGGAGCAGGAGCCCCGCGCCCTGCTGGTTCGCCGCGTGCTCTGAGTTTTTTCTAGGTTTTCTAGCTGCTACCAGCTATCCTCCCGCTCACTCCTTCGGCTAGGTAGCACCTACCGCTAGGTGGCCCCCGACACACTGGGTATCCATCTAAGGAGCCGCCATCATCAACGCGACAGCTCAGGCGATTACTACCTGAGTAGGTGCGCTTCTTCTGGTAGTGTGTTACCTGGGAAGAGGTACGAAAAGATGATGCTCCTGTACAGGGGTGTGACGCCCCTGTACTGGGGTGTGATCGGAAGAGCCCAGCATAACCAGCTCCTCCGAAAGCAGTATTGCCCGGTGAATGCTACGGTCGGTAGTGCCGGAGCCAGGTGTAAGCCCTGGCGGTTTTTGGCATGACGAAAACGAGTCAAAATGAGTGAGGCGCTTTACGGGTTTGGGGGCCTCCGCTTTTGGGACGAGGACCAGATAGCATGGCGCGAGGTGGCCACGGAAAAGCTCTTCGGCGCGGTGAGTGGTGCTCTGCGCTCTCTCAATTCGGCCTGGCAGTTCCATCGCTGTGAGGGTCCGATTCTTACGCCGCGCCCCCAAATTAGCGATGCCTACGCGGGTGACGACGTATGGCTGCTCAACGCGAGGTTGGGTGGGGACGAGATGGTCCTGCGGCCAGAGACCACTCCTAGCAGCTACACCGTAGCGAGACACCTGCTCAAGACGATAAAGGGTATACGCCTCCCTTTGTGTGTATGGCAATCCGGCAAGAGTTTTCGCCGTGAAACCAACGATGGTGCCCGTGTCTCGAAGCTACGATTCAACGAGTTTTACCAGGTTGAGTTCCAGTGCATTTACGCGATGGCTACTAAGGCGGATTATCGTGCTGCCGTGACACCCGCTGTACAGTCCGCGATAGGATTACTCACCGGCGCGCGCACACAAATAGTGCTCAGCGATAGACTTCCGTCTTACAGCACGAAGACGGTGGATGTAGAAGCTGAGTATAGGGGCATAATGCTGGAAATGTGCTCCATATCCACGCGCACGGATTTCAGCGAAGTACATTGTGTGCTCGAAGTAGCTGCTGGTCTTGACCGGATTGTCAGCCTTGCGAGTGAGACGTGGAATAGAGAGCATGTCTGACAAAAGAGAGCTTCAGAGACCTTCACCACCGTCCACACCTTATCAAGAGGCGCAGCGTAGGGCACGAGTAGATGACATCGCGCGCGATCTCTTCAACCACGCATGGACAGCTTTTGCCATCAAGTATCCGGATATGATCGGAACTTCGGTGACGGAGGAGACGATGAAGTGGATAAGGGATCTGGTTAGACACTGCTTGGCCGTCGCAAGGATTGTGGATGAGGAGTTTCAGAATCCCGCATGACCAAGACCGGATTCTTTGACCGTGCGTGCTCTCGCGGACACCGCTACGGATGGGCTGGGACTTCGAGGGACGATCCCGGGTGCCCCAAGTGCCAAGCGAGCGCGATTACGGGTGAAAAGGGTTCAGAGGCGATGCTCTCCGAGGTGCAGACTGCTCTCGGTGGGGTATCCCGGGAGGACGCGCTGAAGGTTGTAATCGCCGACTGGTTGCGACGGCGCGTCTCTCGCTGAGAAGCAAAGAAGCCAAGGAATATGCGTCTCGCTCGCTACGCCCATGTAACTGTAGCGGACTGCGTGGACGCCGCAGAGCAAGCTGCTCTTTGCTCTATTCTTCACTTCCGCGACCCTACGGCAGAGAGTGACTGGGATTTCAAGCAAGGGACATGGGATGGAATGCGTACCTTTTTCCTAGACAAGGAAATGCGTACGTTTCCTTCGGGTCTCTTTTCCCATGTGTTGCTGGAGCTGGCAAAAGCGGGGATTACCCCCGTGGTGGAAGACCATCTTCCTCTCCCAGTATTGCCGCAGGGTGCTCCTCATACAGCTCTACTCGATGGGGTCACACTGCGGGACTACCAGGTTGACGCCATTTCTGAGATCCTGCGACGAAAACGCGGTGTGGTCTCAATTGCTCCACGCGGCGGAAAAACAGAGATACAGATAGCTGTAGCCAAGCTGCTGAATGTCCCTAGCATTCTGCTTGTAGAAAAGAAGGACTTGCTTGAGCAGCACTACGAGCGCTTTGTCTCGCGTGGGGTCGGACCAATAGGCCGTCTCGGCGGAGGTCACAGGGAGCTGGGGGCTCTCCATGTGGTAGCCACATTCCAGACTCTCTGGCGAGCGATCCAAGCTGGAGACACAGAGCTTGGAACGTGGCTTCAGGGCCTCCAGCTAGCTCAGTGTGACGAGTGCCACCATCTAGGGAGTGCGAATACGTACTATCAGGTATTCGCTAAGATCCCAGCGGCATACCGAATAGGCTATTCTGGTACTCCTCTGCGGGTAGCGAAAGGAGCAGGTTTTCACCATGCTGATTTCGCTTTGATGGGTGCCACGGGACCGAGGATCGTGGAGATCAGCTCCAAGTATCTCCGGGATGCTCGCTACCTCGTTGAGCCCGTCGTCTTGATGCCTACGATCAAGAAGCCATCTCTGTGGCATATGCACAGGTGGCCTAATGTGCATAAAAAGGGAATCGTAGAAAACGATTACAGGAACAAGATCATAGCTCAGATCGTGCGAGCCCTTCACGATGCGGGAGAGACGGTCCTCGTGCTCGTAAAGGAGATAAAGCATGGATTTTCTCTCCTAAAATCCATCTCTGAGGATGTGGATTGTGCAATGGTCTTTGGAAACCAGCGTTCAGCGGTGTGCAAACGTGGTAGTCTCCAGCACGATACACAAGCAGCTCAGGTGAAGCAGATGCTTCTCTCCGGGAGGCTCCGCTGTGTGGTGGGAAGCACCGTCTACGACGAGGGGATTGACCTGCCTTCTCTTTCTGCCGTGGTCATCGGAGATGGAGGCAAGTCCACCATTCGTACTCTTCAGCGGGCTTTTCGTGCCATGACGGTCTCTGAGGGGAAGACTCAGAGCTACGTCGTCGATTTCATCGACCACACCTCCCCCATGCTTCGCGCTCAGAGCAACAAGCGCAAGGCCGATTACGAGGCCGAGGGGATTGAGGTCGTCACCTCACTTCCCATCCCACTCCGTAAGGCCTTCGGCCTAGCCTGAATGGGGTGGAAGGACATAGATTATACCCCTACTACGCCATTCTTGTCAAGAAAAATCCGAAACGTTACAAAACAGGCGTATGAGGGTTCTCCCGATATTCAAAGGTTTTTGGCGGGAAAAGGTAGGTTTGCAGCTAGCTGAGGCTATGCTTCACCCCTTGAACGGTGTCAAGGTCAGATGACGCTCAAAAGCTACTCGTTCAGCAACGGGTTCCAGGACTTGGTGCTCGGGAGTATGCTGCTCGATCCAGTTTTTCTGGTGGAATGTAGGGAGGCACTTCGGGCGAGCTATTTCATCAAGGATTCCCATCAGATAATTGCTGGGGTTCTTTTGGACTACTTCGATCGCTTCCGTGGGAAACCCGGGAAGGAAGTCGTGTGTGAGTCCCTACGACAGCGGGCTGTGAAGAGTGCATGGCCCAAGGAGGATGAGACTCGGATCTTGGAGGAGCTGACTCGCCTCTACGAGAGCCCCACCGAGGAGCACCAATCCGCGGTGGTCCGTCAGATGGCCGTGCAATTCGGACGGCATCAGGCAGTGAAAGAGGCGATCCTGCGATCCGTCGAGCTGGTAGACGCGGCGGATCGAGACCCCGACCGTGCTGATCTCTCTCCCGTGGTCTCCCTCCTCCAGTCGGCGCTCGGGGTAGGTCAATCGAAGCACCTCGGCGTGAATCTCTTTGAGCACCTGGGCGATATTTCTACGGTGTCCGAGGGGGACCCAGCGGCCGATCCGCGCTCTAGAGTGGCTACAGGGTTTCGCCGGCTGGACAGCTATCTTGACGGGGGTCTGGGCGGTGGAGAGCTGGGCTTTGTCTTGGGGCAGTCTGGGCGCGGAAAGTCCATGATGCTGATAAACCTGGCGGCCTCAGCGATTATGCAGGGGAAATCCGTGGTGTATTTCACGCTGGAGCTGCGTCCCTACGATGTTGTCTCCCGCGTGTTGGCCCGGATGACCAGGTGTACGATCAAGCAAGTGCAGACCAACGATGCGGCCTACACCCGCTTGGTGCCCAGCCTAGAGCGTATGCCGGGTGCCAAGACCTTCCAGGTGGTGCATTTTCCACCCTCTCGGGCTACCAGCATCATGTTGCGGTCTACGCTGGCCCGTCTTGATTCGCTCAGAGGTGTTCGCCCCGGACTCCTTGTTGTGGACTATCTGGATGAAATGCGCTCGTCGTCTTCGCAGCCAAGAGACGATGAAAATATCTATCATGTGTATGGCACGATCACGAGTGAGCTGATTGACCTTGGAAATACCTATGGATGCCCGGTCTGGACGGCCTCTCAGGTAACTCGTGATGGGTACGGGAACGACGACCCCAATATGAGCAAGATATCGCGGTCGATTCAGAAGGTTGAAAAAGCTGATGTTGTCCTAGCTCTCTGTCAGACGGATGATGAGCTGGAGAAACAGGCTATGCGTCTCAAGGTCTTGAAGATGCGTAGAGGGCACAGAGACAATCAATACGTACGACTGAACGTGGATTTCTCTCGTGCGATGCTATCCGAGGTAGTCACCAAAGAGGATCAATCCTGTGCAGGATGAAAAGTGTGGTGGCTGCGGTGGTAACATGCTACTGGTACAAAAGGAGGTCTCTGTACCAGTTCTTGAGGTGAAAAGACAGAACAGTCTTGATGGAAATACCTGGGCGGAAGCGAAGGTGTTCTACAAGACAACGGATCCAGTGTGGATCTGTGAGCGTTGTCATAAGGAAGTGCGGTTCTTAGTGGAGGGTTGATTGCAGCTCCACGATGCACTCGTAGCCCACTTTGGCAGCTCGGTGAAAGGCCCTGGATCTGAGATAAGATTCTGCTGTACCTATTGTGTCTCAAGGGGGAAACCGACACCGGATACAAAGTACCACCTCTACCTCAACACACAGAAGAAGCTATTTATATGCCAGCGTTGCGGGATGAAGGGCTCGGCTGCGTGGTTGCTGGAGTCCCTGGGTGTCTCCATCATGCCCCAGGCTGCGGAGTGGGGAGATGTAGTGAGACGCCTCCGCCTGTTTACGGAGCAGAATTATGATCCAGGCTATGATCCAACGGAGGAGATCGAATACCCCTGCCCCACTCTTGTTCCCCAGTTGGGTCTGCTCTCCTACCGCTACTTGGTATGGTCCAGGGATACCCGAGTGAACGGTCTGCCCTGTCGTGGTCTTACGGATCAAATCCTGGATGACTACCATCTAAGAGTTGGTAGCCGCGGTGGCTGGGTAAATCGTATATTCATTCCTACTTTTCATGCTGGTAAAATAACCTTCTGGTGTGCGCGTGATTTTTCTGGTAGCACGCGCTATCCGAAGTACATGAATCCACCGCATAGAAATCGACGCCATCATGTGTTCAACCTAGATCGTGCTCGTGGCTACGCTGATGTGATTATTACGGAAGGGGTCTTTTCAGCGATTGCCGCGGGTCCAAATGCTGTGGCTACCTTTGGTAAGATGGTAACAGTGGAACAGCTACAGTACATTCTTGCGGCTGGGTTTAGGACTCACTTTGTTGCCCTAGATGGTGACGCTAAACCACAGGCATTGTACGTTGCCAGATGGTTGTCAAGTCGTGGTGCGGGTGTGAAGCTGGTCAAGCTCCCACCGCAGGACGACCCAGACTCTGTTCCGGATTTCAAGTCCTACTTGGACTCCGCGTCCCCATTTTCGTTTCGTTCCGAAATCGAGCTGCTTCTCACATGACGCACAAGACTGCTATCAACAGTACTGCGGATTTCAATGGGCGCGGTGTGTTCATCGAACGTGAGGAGGTATCCATCCAGAAGATTCATGGTACTTGTCTCGATCTCAGCGAGGCAGGTGTTCTGGTGAAGTACAAGTACCGAGGGCGTTGGCGTGTGGATATGATTCCTTGGAGCTACGTGCGGACCATGACCGCGGAAGAGCCCAGGAAGCTGCGGCGTGCTGATCTCGCGGGAGCAACACCTGTTATCCGCGAATTGGAAGAAGGAATACACGTCGGTCTGGAAGAAGAAGATATTGAGGAAGGAACAAGTGTTGAGGAAGAAGAAATAGAGTCGGTGGAGGAGGTTTGAGCTATGGCGCTCACCAGGTTACGAAGTCTACTCTCCTTACCCCATCTTGGACAGATACGAGACTCTGCTGAGATCACGAACCGTTTTGACTCGGCTTTGCTGCTGCGCTGGCGATCTCTTATCTATGGGCTGTCGAAATCCTTCGCAATTCCAGGGAAGTTGGATGAGGAGGATCTGCGGCAAGAGCTTTACCTCGTACTCTGGCGGCTCTCGCGTACGAATGATCCAGGAGGTGATGATTTTCGTAGGTTGTTCCCCGCAGAGGCCAAGAATCGCTGCATAGACCTGACACGTTATTACCAGGCACAAAAGCGCATGGCTCGATCTGGCTATCGAGGGGAGTGCCGAGGGTGTGGCTGGATCTGGATGTGGCGGAAGGGGAACAAGCAGTGTCCCGCCTGCCTGTCCAAGGAGATCCGGAAGTCGGAGGTAAAGATCCAGGATGTCCGTCTGGACAGCGAATCCTTCGATGTGGATGTGGACGCGGCTGATGGTGGGATCTCTACGTGCCTGCTGGTGGATGGGGGGACGCCGGAGCCCGCGGAGCAGCTGGGGTTGATAGCGTCTGTCGAGCGCATCCGCAGTGCGCTGGAGCCCTTTCCAGAGCGTGCTCTCTTTGATCTGCTATACCACCCCACAACGCACTTCGTGCGCCTCCTCCAACGTGCGGGTCTCCGGGTGGATCCGCGGAGGGCACCCTTCTGGCTGCTCGCACGCTACTTCAGGGTGCGAGAGAAGCAGCTACGGCTAGCCTATACGAAAATAGGTCTTGTTACAGCAACGGTGCTTGGTAGACCCGAACTAGCTAGCAAGCTGAGCCCCTACAACTTGGAGCAGATTGGCGAGGCTTTTTGAAAAATTGCTTGCACTTCTGTGCATCCGGCGATCTGCTGGTGGTATAGGAGTCAGACCGATGACGAACCAAAACCAAAACCAGCCGAAGGCTTCTGTGGTGGACGTGCGATGCTCTTGCGGTACCCTGGTGCGCCGGCAGCTCCGGGTGCGTACCCGGGATCCCGATGGGCGTACGCGGGTACACACCGAGTGCCACGCTTGCGGGCGCCCCCTGACGCTCGTGGTGGAACTCTCCCGCCAGGGGTAGGGGGCGCCCTGCGTAGGACTTTTTTTTTCTTTAGGAAGGTTCTGTCCCCCTTTTGCTACTCTCCTGGGCATGGAAACAAGCAGAACACAACCCATCACCGAGCCCGAGATCCCCGCGCGCCTGGTGGAGGACATCCGGGCGATGCTGGTGTCGGCGCTGGAGTGGATAGGCCGCCTGGAGGAGAGGCTGGCTGAGATCGAGCGCCAGCTTCGAGCCCGATCGAGCGCCGAGAGGCGAGCCCGTACCCCCCGCGACACCTGGCTTCGTGACTCGTGACTAGTCTGGCGACGGGCGTCGCCGGCACGCGGAAAGATTCTTGGAAAAAACTTCTCCTCCGCTGACCACCGTGGTAAAGAGAGAGCGTGTCGAAGGTTACCCTCCATCGTGTGATCCCCCTGGCAACCGCTGGGCTTCGAGAGGTCAAGGTCCAGCGTGATGCGGCCTACACCCTGGGTGCCCGAGAGGTCTCACTCTCTGCCGCAGGCATGTGGGTGGCGGTAGACGGGGATGCGGTGGACCTGACGACCACGGCGGCCACTACGCGGGGTGTGCGCTCCGTGTGGGTTGAGGCCGAAGTGGATGGTGCGTGGGTGCTGATTCGTCCCGACACCGATCCCTCGCTGGAGGGTGCGCATGTGCCACGCATTGAGATCGAGGTTGTTTTTGATGCGGCAAGGTCAGCGAAAAATGAGTGACAGAGAACAGGCGTTCGATTACGTCATTGTCTATCGGCCGGATCGGCCGGACACGGGTGCTGGGATGAGAAGCACATTGGAAAAAGCCAGCATTCTCTCAAGTGGCCTAGTTTTGGCCAAGGACGAGAATGCGGCGAGAGTAGCGGCTGCTCTGATGATCCCCGAAACACATCGGGATCGTCTCGACCGCCTTGAGGTGGCGGTCCGTCCCTTTTGCTAGGGCCGCCTGGGCCTCTTCTCCCCCTCATTCCCATCCCCATCGTCGCTACCTCGATCGCTTTTCGGAAGTACCGGCGGTAGTGACACCCACGTACACACCCGTTTGGTACTGGGTGCAAAATACAACGGGTACAACAACAGGCACAACGACGGCAACAACAGGCACGGCAACAATAGGCACAACGACGGCATAACCCATGACAACAGCTACAGCTTTGCTCTCACTGGATCAGCTTGCTCAAAAGATTGAGGGGCTGCGCCAGAGGAACGTGAGTACTACCCTTGGGGGCCTCCAGTTTTCGGCCACCAACAATGGTGTCAGCATCTCGCAACACGATCTGGATTTCTCTGGTGTCTACTCGCGGACGCTGAACGTCCTGGGTCTGCCCTCGGGGGCGATGACGGAGTATAAGGACGATCCGGAGCTGTTGCAGCGGATGCTCCGCTCCAGCCAATCGCGTCGATCTGGAGAGGCGGTGTGTCTCTCGATCCTGGGGGATCGAGTGGTCTCGATCGAGCCCGGTTCTGGGAGTGGCCTAGACTTCGGCGACTTGCTGCCGATCGTGCAGCGTCTTCCCCAGCTCGCGGGGGTCCAGGGTGCTGACGTGGACGATGCTGGACATTTGGCGCTCCGCCTTGTTGCCCAGCACTCGGCCACCCCCGCGCGCGCCGTGGGGGATGTTTCGCACAGTGGCGTGCTGGTCGAGCTGAATGGGGCCGTGAAGGCCAGCCCCTACGTCTACCGCATGGTCTGCACCAATGGCATGCACCGGGAGACGATGGGGACTTCGGTTTCTGCGGGGAGCCACCTGACTCGTGAGGCCATGATGGCTGCTGCTCAGGTCGTGGTGCAGCAGGCGTATGACGTGGCGCGTCAGCTACTCCAGGATTTTGTGCTCTCTGATGAGCATGCAGTGACGAACCCAACGGCCTACCTGACGCACATGCTCCATGATCTGCGGATTCCTGCGCGACATCAGGTGGCGTTGCTCGCGCGAGTACCCTCTATGGAGCGTCCAACGGTCTACGGGCTTGTCAATCTCCTGACGAGCTATGCGCAAGAGCACGAGAATCCACGCACTCGCCATCGGTTCGAGCAGATAGGTAGCACTGTGCTGGGCTTGGCGCAGGCGAATGCGCAGGCACCGCGATGTAGCCAGTGCGAGTCACTGCTTCCGCACTAGGAACACCAAAGGTGCGGCTCACCCAAAAACTGGGCGAGAGTTGTTGAACGGAAGGTGAGCCGCACTTCTTTCTCAATACCAACACCTAAAGTGTGGCCCCGTCTTGGAGTGATGGCACACAAAGAGACGGTATGCAAGTAACTGCCTTGCCTAGTTGGGTTGCTGCTTGCTATGACCACGGGTGCTCTCGTTGTGCGCTCTCCAAGGGGGTGAGCCATGTGTGCTTGCGGGGGCGGGGCTCGGAACAGGCTTCCGTTCTCATCGTGGGGGAGGCGCCGGGTTATCACGAGGACCGACAGGGTGCTCCCTTTGTGGGGCCTTCTGGGCAGCTCTTGGATGAGCTGCTATCTCAGGTCGGATTGTCTCAGTCCCAGGTCTACATCACTAACGTGGTGAAGTGTCGTCCTCCTGATAATCGGGAGCCGACGGACACGGAGATCATCGCCTGTGTGGACTACCTGTGGAATGAGATTCAGAATCTGCGACCCAAGGTCATTGTAACCCTGGGGAAGCCTGCTACTCGCGTGCTGACCGGGTTACAGGCCAAGATGGGGGAGATCCGTGGGAGACCGAAGGTTGTGTCCTTCGGTACCGATCTAGTGGATGCAGAGGGAAAGGCACTGGTTTTCAACATCCCAGTTATTCCCTCTTGGCATCCAGCTTACATTCTGCGAGGGAATGAGAGGGCTAGAGCGGATCTGGCTAATGACTTGGCGCTCGCGCTTCGTGTAGCAACGGAGGGACTGCCGAAGGAGACGGCTAGGAACTATAGGGAGATAGGAAGCCACGAGGAGCTAGTTGCTTGGGCGGATGATCTGGTGTCACGCTACGCTGCGGGTGCCTTGATTTACGGGGCCATCGGTGTGGACTTGGAGACGAATACTCCTTATGGGGAGAAGCCTACGCCTTGGGATCCGCGCTATACGATTATCTCTATTCAGGTCTCCAGCGGCCCGGGTGAGGCGGTGTTCATCCCTGTGATCTTGGAGGGATCGGCATTCGCGTCCGCTCTAGGAATCCGGGTGCTTTGTGACCAGCTAAAGAAGGTGTTTGATCGAGTTCCCGTCGCTGGCCAGAACTTCAAGGGGGACTATCTCTGGCTCTACTGCAAGCTGGGTCTTCGAGTCGAGAAGCTAGTGTTTGACGTGCTCCTGGCGCACCATTGTCTGTGGGGTGGCTCGCAGCCGAATGATCTGGACTACCTAATTACTCGTTACCTGGGGCAGGCATCGCATAAGAGCCTCATTACGAATGCTTTGGATGCCATGAGGGCACCGGGGAAGCAGCTCGACTTCTCATGCGCTCCCAGGGATCTCCTGGTACGCTATGGGTGCGACGACGCCGAGACCACTCTTCGACTATATCCGATTCTTCGAGAGCTGCTGCGAGCAGAAGATTACAGCAGCTACGGTCGTGCGGGAAAGCAGCACTATCGCAACCTGTATGAAGCATTTCTAGGTCTCTACATGCAGCCGTGGCGCTGCGTAGTGGACATGGAGATCGCGGGGGCGCCACTGGATTACAAGGAGCTGCCTCTCCTAGAAGCATCTCTGTACAAAGAAATGTCGGAGCAGCTTGCGATTGTGCATTCATCCAGGTTTCATGCACCTTGGCAAGAGAGGACCAAGAAAGAGAACAAAAAGAGAAGGAAGCAGAGAAAGAAATCTGCTGGCTACTATCTATGTAATTCCTGCGGGTGGTACTCAGAGCCTCGTTTTGAGCGGGCTGCCGTAGAATGCTGCTTGGCCTGCCACGGTAGCGATTTGCGTGCGAAACGGAAGATGCTCCCCACGGGTGAGATGGATATCGACTTGGAGCAGCCGGAATGGATCTATCAGGATCTCAACCCAGCCAGCCCCCAGCAAGTTGCGCTCCTTCTCTGGACGATCATGCGGCTTCCAGGGGGAGGTACTACAGATCGTGAGGCAAAGGAAGAGGCACTGGAGTACTGTGCTTTGCAGGGTCTGGAAGAGCATGCGGCGGTGCTCCGTGCTCTGCTCTCCTATGCGAAGGCGTCTAAGCTCTACACAGCGTATGCGAAAAGCCTACCTAACTACATCAAGGTTCGTACGCTGGAGGATGAGACATCAAATTACCCGACCCGTGAGTTCGAGCCGAGGACCGGGTTGTGGTACATGCACACGAACTACTATCAGGATGGTACGGTCACGGGGAGGTTGAGTACACGGGAACCACCACTGCACACGGTACCGCGCAAGAGTGTAATCAAGCGCATTTTCATTTCACGCTCTCCCGATGGATTTGTAGTCTGCGGCGACTACAGCCAGCTAGAGGTACGCTTGTTCGTGGTGGAGTCTGGCGATCGTGACCTGCGTGATGTTTTCATCAGGGGTGAGGATCCGCACCGATCTGCGGCGGCCAAGACCTATGGGGTAGCCCTGGGGGATGTCACGGAGGAGCAGCGTCAGTTGGCGAAGGCTACGATCTTCGGGCTGCTCTATGGTTCGGAAGCCTCCAGCATCGCGGATCGTACCGGATTGACGGAGGCTGCGGCAGCCAAGATCAAGGACGACTTTCTGAACTCTGCTCCACTGATAAAGAAGTGGATAGCAGATCAGCACAAGTTTGCTAGGAAATACAAGGTCTGTATCTCTAAGGTAGGAAGAATCCGCTTTTTGCAGGAGGATCTTGACTCTGGAGTTCAGAGGAAAATAGCGCATGCTTTGCGCTGCGCTGTGAACACGCCAATTCAGGGTCTAGGGTCTGACATTACTCTCGGAAGCGTCTCCCGAGTAGCTTATCGCTTTCGTCGAGAGGGCTTGTCGAGTGTGGTCTTCGGCTCCGTACATGATTCTGGTCTCTATGATGTTCAAGGATTAGAGCTTCTTTCTGCACTCAAAATACTTCGAGAAGAAATGCAGGACAAGCTGCCTGTGATCTACCCCTGGCTGAACGTGCCACTTGCTGTGGATTTTACAATGGGCTTGAATTGGTGCGATCAGATGAAGGTGCATCTCGAAGGGGATTTCTTGATGCTATCGGGTAAGCTGTCGCTGCTGACACCTATTGTCCACCGCCTGGGCCTCACCTGGAAAGTTTTTCCGGAAAAGATCATCCGGAGCCGTGGCAAGGATGGTATAGATGAGGTCACAGCGAGCTTGAAGCTCGCTCCCCGATGAGTATGACCCCAGAGCAGATCGAGCTGGCGAAGCGCCTGGCCGCGCATCCCAGGTGGCTATGGGTGGATGGTACGTACGCCGCGACGGACGATCCTAACGCCAAGGAATGGGGGCGGCTAGATGGTGATGCCCCGACTGGTCATCGTTGTGACGCCTGGCACTATCCCGCTCTCGACGACCCCGCGACATGCGGCGGCCTACTGGCGATGGTGGATTGGCCGCTCAGCATCCACTGCGCAAACGAGGGTAGCCGTTTCGTGTGGAGTGTGCTCCGCCATGGCACGATTCTGGCTAGCGATGAGGAAGATCTCGGCACGGCGCTGGCGAAGGCGCTGCTGGCGCAGTGGGGGGAGACGGGGGTATGAAGTGCGAGGTATTGACAACGGGTGATCTGGCGACCATTGTTGGGCACGTACGCGCCAATAGCGTATTGGTGCTTGATGATGCTGCACTACTCGTGCGCTTGCTCCGTGGTCTGTCTCTAACAGTAGATGTGCCCCATGTGGAGGACGCGCATCTTCTCGTAACTAACGATGCTTCTGTCCTGTGCGGCTTTCTGAAGGTAAAATATGCTGCTATTGCTAAGTCGCTAGCGCAGGAGAAGAAAAAAGACTACGCCAGAGCGTTGACGGATGCTCGTAATGAGTTGACAACTGGCGGCATCAAGGTCACGGAATCTGCTGTTTCCCAGCTAGGTGATTTGGACGAGCAATATAATGCCTTGTGCGCTAAGGTCACCCAAGCTGAGGAATTGTATGGGTTATTCCAGGAACTGCGGGAGGCTCTACGAGAACGACAAGAAGTGCTCATCGAGATCACGCGGAACGATCGTGCGGCTCTGAAAGCCGATGGCTGAAAGAACTGAAAACGAACAACAAGAGACAAAGAGGCAAACATGGCAGAGATGCAAAAGAAGGGTGCAAGTCACTTCGCGGCGATGTTCAATTTGGAGGCGGCGCAGCAGCAGGCAGAGGATATCCAGAGGAAGCTGGATGAGCGTGGGGGAAGGACTGCGTTTTTCTCTCCCCTGAAGGGTACTTCGGTGCTGCGCATTCTCCCCCCTGGTAATGAGGCTCTGCTTCGTCGGGGGCTGCTGGGAAAGCTTCAGTACAAGCACTTTCTCTACTGGGGTGGCGAATCGAAGGGCATTCATCTGTGTGGTCGCAACACGGATCCTGAGCGCTACGAGTCGTGCTCCATCTGTGTGGCCTACGACAAGATCGAGGGCGTGGTCCCGGAGGATCAGTTGAAGCGTCAGCGGGCCAAGCCCAGAGCGCTCTTCAATGCGATTCTGCGAGTCTGCATGGATCCTGGCAATGCTCCGCAGGAGCAGGAGCTGTTTGGCAAGATCGTGCTGCTGGAGGGACCAAGCGATCTCTACAACTACGTGCAGACTAGCATTATGAATCCGCAGTTTGGGCTGTGGGTGGACCCCTACAATGGTGCTGATCTGATCGTGACTCGTACGGGCGAGGGGCTCGACACGAGGTACTCCTGCTCGGTGAAGCCCGGGAACTGGGGGCCGGCGGCGTCGAGTGTGGAGGAGACGGACAAGCTGCTCAGCGATCTGATCGACCTGGAGAAGTGGACGCTGTTGGACGATGCGCGGCTGGCCAAGCAGGTCGTTGCCGCGGAGCTGATGGTGCAGTGGGGGCGACAGTTTGGTCCGCTCAGCTCGGATCTCGGGAAGGGCGTGACCGAGGGAAGCCTAGCCAGCTTGACACAGCGGGTTGCGCAGACACCGGAGCGGCGTGCGGCGTCAGCGGCTAGTTCACCACCACCTCCTCCTCCTCCTCCTCCTCCTCCGAAGTCTGCGCCAGCAAAGGTGGTCGCCCCACCGAATCTCGCACCCTCCCAGCCCACGCCCTCTGCTGCTGTGGTCCAGTCCCCGTCCCAGATAGGTGCCCCCGCGATCGACCCCACGACGGGGAATCCCGTGTGCTACAAGCAGTTTGGCCAGCGCAACCCCGGATGTGATGCGGGGAACGCGACGGATCCGCAGTGCGCTATCTGCGCGTTCGCCCTGCCCTGTTTCTTCGAGAACGCCTGATGGCCAAGAAGGAACCAGAGGCACCGCCGCCAGAGACCTATGACTTTGGGTCCCTGGCGGCTGAGTTGGAGGGGCTGGATATCTCTGTGGGACCATCTCAGGCCACAAATGATCTTCGTGGCTACATCTCGACCGGGTGTGCTGTGCTGGATGCAGCGATTGGCCAGGGTGTGGCCGGGGGCTACCCTATGGGGCGCTTCACCGAGCTGTATGGGGTGGAGGGCACGGGAAAGACCACCATGGCCACGAGCGCGTTGATCTCCTGTCAGCGTGGGGCGGGCACACTCTTGACGTGGGTAGAGGAAGAGGTATCTGCTGGTGTCAAGATTTGGATGCCTCGTCCGAGCGGTGCGAAGCTCCTTCCAGGGTTAGGGATTCTCATTGACAGCGAGTTCAAGTGGCCGGTGGATCGGGCGCAGGCACAGGGCCTGAATGTCTCTGGGATCGTCCGCATCATGCCAAAGGAGGGTAAGGACACCATCACGGTGGAGGACGCTCTTGCAGAGCTGGACCGGGTGATCGACCGCATCGGAAAGAATGCTTACTTCCGACGACCGGATGTTCCTGTGCTCGTGGTCTGGGACTCCCTGGCCAGTGCTCCCATCGAGGCAGAGATGGAGGGGGATGGCTTGCGGGATGGTATTGCCAGCAAGGCGAGGAAGGTCCGTTCTGCAATGCGCAAGATGACGGGCAGGCTGGCGACCCACAATGTAACCTGCCTCATCATCAACCAGGTCTACGACAAGATTGGTAGCCCCTATCCTATGGTAGAATCCTCGGGTGGTCGCGGGCTCAAGTTTCACTCCACGCTCCGATTGGAGATCCGGAAGTCAGGGGACTTGATGGAGGGGCAGGAGAAGCAGGGGATTACCACCAGAGTGAAGTGCAGGAAAAGCTCAATCTGTCCGCCGACTTTCGATGTCGAGATCCCGATTCGTTTCTCCGTTGGGATCGACGATGACCTGGCTATACTAGACTTCTTCCTCTCAAAGGATGGCCATACGATCATCACAAAAAAGGGAGGGAGCTGGTATCAGGTGGTGCATCCGGGTTTGATGGAGCCTGTATCGTTTCAGTACAAGGGGTGGCCAAATGTTTTGTCCACCGTACCGGGGCTACGCTCCCATCTTCTGTCAGAGCTTCAGAGGCTTATCCATGTCTAGCGTTGCGACGGAGGAACCGGAACCTCGCTATCTGTACGTTCGAGCACTCGTGGACGACGACGGCTCCCTCCGATGGGAGTACCAGTTGCCGGGGCGTCCCGCGGTTAGCATGGCTCACGATGAGAATGTGGGTGAGTGGAAGGAGAGAGAGATTGTGGATCTCACTCGGGATATGCTGTCGATGCAGCCCGATGAAGAGGTAAAGGTTATCTACTTGTGAAACCCGACAGGGATTACTGCGAGAACGTGGCTCGGATCCGGCGCATGATGGAGCGCGAACTCAACTCTGGCGAGCCGCTGCCGGCGTTCCTACGGCCGGAGAACCAGGTGGTGACCGAGGGGATCCAATGTGCATCCGACGAGATCCGGGATGCCGTCCTCCGGCGAGCAGTGAGATTGTGAGGCCATGGCTGATCTTCCTTCGGTACCCCCTCTTCTCTCTGTGAATCCGAAAGCGCAGCTTCCGGAGGAGCTGCTGAGTGCTACGGAGTCGCTGCCCAGCGTTGTGCCCACGTCCTCAACGATCACCGCGGAGAAAGTGGGAGACTTCGATGAAGCATTGCGCCGCCAGCATCGTGCAATTTCTTCCCTGATAACCCTTCCGAAATCAGCGGCTACGGTCTATGATCGGTTGGTGTCACCCCAAGCTGCGGTCTCTGCCTCTGGGGTGGTGACCTATCCCTCAGCGACGCTGCTTCAGTTTCAATCCCAGGTCGCGCCCCAACGGCAGGTCTCTTTGTCAAGCAAAGGCTATGCTCTGGCTCGCAAGGAGACCAATTTGTTGACCAAGGGGTTGGTCTCTGGTAGTGTCACGAAGTCTCTCGTTTGCAAAGGTGCGTTCGGGCTCCTGAATCAAGCTCTTACTCTCTCCTCAAAAGGTGATGTAGCTTCCGGCTTGGTGGAGGTATTGAGCTACAGGTGGACTACTGACACAGCAGTGCCATGGGCTACAGGCATCCCGGATGTTCCTCTGTCCTCCATGGTCTCTGGCGTACGCTATTTGCTGGCGGTTCGCGTGCGCTTCTCTGGCGCTCCGGCGACTACTGCTACGTCACTTGAGTGTCAAGCGATCACTACGCTAGGAGACTACTCGGGGACGTGGGGAGCACCCGCGGGTGGTAGCGCCTTCGATTGGACAACGCTTGTGCTCTACACGGCGAAAACCGATGGCTCTACGATCAACACCGCGGAGTTCGTGACGAACTCGGGGGGTGGTGTTCGGGTAGCCGGTGCTTTCAACTCGGATTCGACACCAAACGGTGCTGCCATGCTCTCAGGTCAAGAATCTGAGCTGTGGTTTGCGGTGAAGCCCACGGCTAGTGCTGTGGGTAAGCGTGTGGTTTTTCGCTTGGTGTCCACATCCGTGGGACACTATGCTGGTTCTGTGTTTGACACCGGCTTGACAGCATGGACTCCTGTGATTAGTTCTTGAGTAGCTTTTCGTATGGTGCTGTGAGAGATTTACAGACACGCCTTGTAGGGTGCATGAAACAAAGAAAGGCTGCTCATTTCTGGAACAACTTGGGTGGTTCCGTATAGTGCCGTAGGAGAGCTACGGACATCCGACTTCCTTTTCCTGCAAAAAACAAAGGAGCCATCTTTTCTCGTGTCTGGTCTTGTAGCAATCGACGGCCATCATAACCTCTATCGGATCTTGCATATTCCGGCCTTTCAAGAGCTGTCGATTTATGGACGAGCTACAGGTGGGGTCTTTGGGGCTCTCACTGTGATTCAGAGTGTGTTGATGAGCCTGAGTGCCGATCGCTGTGTGGTGGTCTGGGATAGCCCTGTTCCAGGATTTCGGAAAGAGCGCGCTCCGGACTACAAGGCGAACCGCCTACCGAAGACAGAGGAAGAGCGCGTGAAGAAAGAGGCTTTGACGACGCTCTTTCGATCGCAGAAGGCTGTTCTGGATCAGGTGCTGCCGCTACTTGGCTGTCGCTGCATTGAGATGACGGGTATGGAGGGAGATGATCTACTCTATGCTGTAAGCCAAGTTACTAGAGAGAAGACTACGCTAGTCAGTGAGGACATGGATCTGGCGCAGCTCGTGACTGATAGAGTGAAGCTCTTTCGCCCGCGTAAAGAAGAGTATGTGTTTCCAGGTAACTTCGTGGAGGTTACGGGGACGCGGAGCACCAGAGATTACGTGCTAAAGAAGGCTCTTGTGGGTGATGTCTCTGACGGGATCGCGGGCATTCCCGGGGTTGGGGACGTACGTGCGACGGCGCTGTTGGATGAGGTGGACGGCAGCGACTTGGGTGCGCTTCGGCGGCACTGCGCTGAGCATCGTTCCGCTCCTTTGCGACGGGTGGCAGAGCGCTTTGATGTGGTGGAGAGAAACTTGGAACTCATGGATCTCTCCCGCGCTCCCTGGAGTGCCGAACGGTTGCAATCCGTGGCAACGCTGGTATATGACAAACCGCAGACTAGGGACATGCCGGCGTGTCGCGCGTTCCTTGAGCGTCTTCGCTTTGATTCCCTGGTCTCCCGGTTTGCTACCTGGGGGCACCCCTTCGAGATGCTGCGATGATGAAGAGAGATGCTGCGATGATGAAGGATGCTATGGTAACTGAATCAAACTGGCTAGCTATCACCATGCTCTCTGTCTACCTTATTTTGTTTCTTGGCATGCTTCTTCTTGGTATACTCTCGTGCCACTGAATCATTACCTCATGGAGGTTAGAGATTTCTCTTCCCGCCTTCAGCGGCTGGCATCGACGCTTAGGCGTCGCCATAGCTTGAGCCGCTTTGACCTGTCCCACGATCGTCGCAGTGATGCCATCGAGCTGGCTGACGTTGAGGTGCCAAGGCACCTGCGTAAACAAGGTGTTGGCTCCCGGGTGATGGGGATACTGACAAAGTTTGCCGACAAGCACAAGAAGAGAATCTGGTTACATACGGGGGAAAAGAACTCTCTGTCGGGTACTACTTCTAGGGGACGCCTCGTGAAGTTCTATCGTGTCCACGGGTTTGTGCCCAACAAGGGCAAGCGCAAGGATTATGCCCTGTCCCGTTTCGCCTCGATGTATCGCAATCCGAAATGACGACCCCGCCTAGTATGGAGTTCCCGG